>JAATFM010000180.1 GCA_015655195.1 Terriglobales bacterium | reverse complement strand
GGTTGACTTACGGGCGCAGGAATAAAGTAATGCATGTGCGCGGTTACAAGGAAAAATGCAACATCAACACGCCGATGGAACTGGCGATCAACAACGAGATCGACCGTTTCAGCCTGGCGATCGATGCAATCGATCGCGTACCCAGGCTGCAGAAAATCGGCGGTCACGCGAAGGAGAAATTCCGCAACCAGCAGATTGCCTGCCGCGCCTATGCCTACGAGCATGGCATCGACAGTCCCGAAACCACAGGATGGAGATGGCCGCGCACCTCGTTCTGACCTGCATCCAACCTCACTGGCTTGAGGTCCCGGCAATCTTACGAAAGCTTCAAGCCAGCGAGCTATTCACCATTTAGAGCAAGCATGCGATCGAGCTAAAAGGCCACCGTAGCGGGTCCAGAGCATGCCTAAACAATCTGATGCCTAGTGTGGCGAAGAATGGCTTTCGGTTCACGGAAAAGTCCTGTCCTTCCTGCGTAATTGCCTCAGGATCTGTAAGCAAATCGGGACGCTCAGGCGGCGTTTGCGCACAACTCCCTTCGGCAGCAACATTCGTCGGTCCCAGGGCGCCGAGGCAGGTTGAGCCACATACGCGTCAAAGGAAATCGCGTTCCAAAGAGAACAGATAGATTTCCGGCCCAAGGGCGCGTCAGGGTACTTATCCTGGAGAGCAGGTAAAGCAAAGCCCCAGATCACTGGGGCTTTGCATCGATCGAATGGAACAAAGCCTCGCTCAAAAGACTACTTTTAGAGCCACCTGCATCTCGCGGCTGGGGTAGTAGGAAGTGATCACGCCATATCCGGAGTCGGTCGCAACACTGTCTGGAGCCTGGGCATTCGAGTGATTGAGAACGTTGAATGCCTCTGCGCGAAACTCTAGTCCGGCATTTTCGAATCCCAGCGTAAATCTCTTGTGCAAGCCGAGATCGAGATCCGAAAAACTGGGACCGCGGGCGACGTTGCGCGGTGCGTTGCCAAAGGGCGTATTGGCCGCAGTCGGAATTGAGACTGCGGTCGGATTGAGGTACTGATACTGGCCTGGTGCGATGGAAGTCCGACTGCTCTTGCTTAGGACCGGATTGCCGACCAGATTGGGACGGTAAAGAAAACTGGTCAGGTTGCTCACTTGCTGTGCCGTGGAGGGTGTGTAGGTGAGGTTGATGGGCAACCCGCTTGAATAGGTATTGATCCCGGTGATTTGCCAATCCCCCAGGACATATCGCAGCGGCGCGCTTGCGCGGGAGCCGAAGAGGCGGCCTTGGCCGTAGGGTAGATCCCAAACCACCGCCAAGGTATCGTTCAATGGGCGGTCATAAGCAGAACGGGTGAAGGAACTCATGGGGTTGTTATGGTCCACCAAGGGGCTGTCATTGTTGTCCAGTTCTTGATCGGCAGCGGCTACGTCCTGCGTGTGCGACCAAGTGAAAGAATTAACAATGTAGATGCCGTTTTCGTATCTCTTCTCTACTTTGGCTTCCAACGCGTTGTAGAGCGAAGGGCCTTCGTTGAAGGATTCCTGGATGCCGGCGAAGTTGGTGATGGGCCGACGAGCTTGCAGGCTTAGAGAGGCTCCGGCGGCATTGGGCACTGCCTGGTTCGCGTCCTGCAGGATTTCTTCGTGGACACCGTGGTTGCCCACATAAGAAAGATCGAAGATGACGTGTGCGGGTAATTCTCTTTGTACCGTCAAGTGGTAGCTCTGCACATAGGTCGTAGGCGTGGTTGGGGTATCGTAGGTGGTTGTCGTCGATAGAGCGGAGTAGTTCGAAATGGAAAGAAAGCCGTTCAGATAACCCAACTGAGTGGGCTGGAAGCAGCCAAGCGGCGCGGCGGTCGTGGAGGTACAGACTTTCTGGGGTGAGGTTTTTGAATAAGGCGTGTATTGGGTGATTACGTTGTCGATGTTGTACGGGGCATTTTGCGCCAATTCATTGACCACGGCGGCGCGGGTAAATTGCTGATAGCTGATGCCGTAAGCAGCCCGCACTACGGTCTTGGGATCGAGGCTGTAGGCGAGGCCCAGTCGCGGAGCAAAGTTCAGGTTGTTGCGATGGGTCAGAGCCCGACTATAAATAGAGCCGCTGTGGGCGGTGACCAGATTCCCGGTCAGGGGACTGTTAAGGGGATCGAAGTTGGCTAGCTGATTGTTGGTTTCAAACGGAGGGGTCGCCAGTTCGTAGCGCAGCCCCAAGTTTAAAGTCAGTTTGTCCAGGATGCGCCAGTCGTCCTGGGCGTAGAGGAAATGCATTCTTTGGTTGTATTCCACCACATGGTGAGCACTGAGTTCGTACTTGCTGCGCGCGCCGAAGAGAAAGTCCGCCAGGTCCCAGGCCAGCGCATAGGTTGGATCGGCGTTGCCATTGGCCAGGTTCGGTGCCTTGGCTGTACCCTCTGAGAATTTTCCGCCGTAGGTGTCCGCGCCGAAGACCGGCTTAAAGTTGCTCACCACTTCGGATACCCGCAGATACTCGTAACCAAATTTGAAGGCGTGATGGCCGTGCAGCAGTGAGTAGTTTACCTTGGGATCGACGACGAATGGATTCACCACTGTGGGCAGGCTGTTGGTGCGCCCGAACTGCGTGAAACCTGTGACGGATACGGTATTCAGACCGTTGGCATAAGAAGGATCCGCGGGCACATTGGGTTCGCCCGCTGCTACGAGCATATTGGGCTGCCCGATCGAGGTGGGATTCTGTGCTCCGGCATTCCAAGTGAAGCCGCTGCGCAGATCGAGCGCAGAGGCATTCGTCAATTGGAGGGTGTAGCCAGCCGCCAATTGCTTGTTGTCCTGATTGATATTTCCCTTCGCGGTCGAGTAGATGGGAGCCGGAATGGGCGAGGGATCGAGCGCATTAAAACGCCGCTGGCTGTAACGAACAAAGGCGGTCATGCGCGAAGAAATGTCGTAATCCATGCGCGCATCTCCCTTATCCGAGTCTTCGGTGCCAACAGGGAAGGAGGTGAAATTGTTGCCTGCAGCCAGATTCGCCGGAGTCAGACCGGCAGTGGGAAGATCGCCGAGAACCGTCGTGTTCAGCGGGCTGATTTGCGGCGTGCCGGTACCGGGGAGCATGGTTGCTTGCAGCGTGGCGATGGGGACGATGCCGTTCTTGTATACCGCGTTGGTGTAGGGATTCGTGATGGTAATGGGACTGCCATTTTCATCGAGAAATTGTCCGGAGGCCCAGGAAGCGGGGGGCAAGGTGGCCTGTTGAGCAGAACGCTGAATGCGGCGGAATCCCTCGTAGTCGCCGAAGGCGAAGAGTTTGTTGCGCAGGATGGGACCGCCAATGTCCGCGCCAAACTGGTTCTGGATCAGAGAGGATTGCTGACCGTTCGTCGCGGGAATCGGCCCGTTGGCATTGAGAACCGTATTGCGCAGGTAATTCCAGGCTGCGCCATGAATGGAGTTGGTGCCGCGCCGAGATACTTCGTTGGCCAAACCGCCGGCCGCTTGACCAAATTCCGCGCTCTGGTTGCCAGTGGTAAAGCGGAACTCGCTGAGGGCATCCGGACTGAGTTGGATCTCCTGGTTGGAGAAGCCCAGGTCATTTAAACTCCAGCTATTGTTATCCAGACCGTCGAGCAGGAAGGAGTTGACCTGGTTGCGCAAGCCGTTGACGTTATACGATGCTTCACGGCTGGTAGCCCCTTCGATTTCCAGATAGGATTTGTTGACGCCCGGAACAATAAGAGCCAAATCGGCCGGGTCGCGGCCGTTGAGAGGCAGGTTGAGCACTTCGGTCGGATTGATGACCAGGCTGCGGTCGCTGCTGTCGGTTTCGAGCAATGACGCCCGAGCCTTTACTTCGACTTGCTCGGCGTTGCCGGCCAGAGGGAGCACAAGATCGACGCGCTGACGCGCTCCCACTGTGACCGTGAAAGTGGCCGTAGTGGTGTTTTGGAAGCCCGCGTGCTGTGCGGTCACCACGTAGTCGCCCGTCAGAACACTGTTGAAGGTGTAATCGCCAGCGCTGTTACTCAGGGTGACGCTCTGAGTACCAGTGTTGATGCTCTTCAAGACGATGGATGTTTCCGTAAGCACCGCCCCGCTAGAGTCGCGAACCGTTCCGAGTACCGCGCCGCTATCGAACTGAGCGTGAGAGACAACCGCAGCACACAATAGGAGAAGAAGACAAAAGTGGCCTTTCAATGAAGACATCTGACTCCTCGGTCGAATGATTAGGAACTGAAAATGGATCGAGCCGATGCTAGAGTTTTGCTGTGAATGGCACGTGAATTCCGATGATGGGAGCGTTTGCTCTTTGTCCAACCAGCAAGAATGCCTTTGACGCGCAATGTACGGATTGCAGCTAATATCCTGTCTTTTCGTGGGTTGGAGGCGACTTGGGATCTCCTGAGATAGAGGAAGCAGATGAAAACACCCAAAGGAGATGGGGTGCTGGTTTATTCAGATTTCATTCAGGTACTGAGGGTGCTTTGCGGCTTTTTGCTGCGTGATCTATGCGCTCGGTCAGATTGCAGCCTTGACCGTCGGCGTTGACTGCGTGACCGGCGCGCATGTCACAACATGCGATGGAACATTTGCTGTCAAATTGAACCCATTTGCTTCACGCCCCGTAGCTCTCACTTGCAGATTGACCTCGGGATGACCTCAAGCTGAAAAGCAGGAAAGACAGCGATGATCTTGCTCCATCGATTCCCCCTGATGAGCTTAGGCATGGGCTGATCGTGAAATGAATGCCGATTCCAGCCGGGCCAAACGACATCGCCCTCTTTACTTGATATTTACCTAGCGTAAACATAGCCTTGATACTTTGTCATCACACTGCTATGAACGTTTTGCTGATTGAGGACGACAAGCGTATTGCTGCTCTTGTCGAACGTGGCCTGCGGGAGGACGGTCACAACGTGGCAATTTCCTACAATGGCCCCGAAGGTGCAGACATGCTGCTGGAGGGCAATTATGATGCCGCGCTACTGGACATTCTTCTTCCGGGCATGACGGGACTTTCAGTGCTCGAAAAGGTTCGGTCCCGGCGGTGTACTACACCTATCCTCATGCTAACCGCGGTCGATTTGGTGCCGAAGGTGCTTGAAGCATTCGACCTTGGGGCGGACGATTATCTGGTCAAGCCCTTTCTGCTTGAGATCCTGCTGGCGCGCGTGCGAGCCATTACACGGCGCTCCAAGAATGTCGTACCCGAGATTCTCGAGGCTGGTGGAATTACGCTCAACCGCACCCAGCGCACCGCGATGCGCGATGGACACACGATTGCGCTGACCCGCAAGCAGGCAGCGCTGCTTGAAGTCCTGATGTGCCGCCGCGGGTTAGTCACGTCGCGCGAGGATCTGATCGAGGCCGGTTGGGGGACAGCCGACAAAGTGAAGGCCAATACGCTCGATGTTTATATTCACAGCCTGCGGAACAAGCTGAAAGATGATTGCGAGAATCGGCCACTAATCCGCACTATTCACGGCACTGGCTACATTTTTATAAACGAATGATACGCACACTTCCGATTCGCGCCAAACTCACGCTCTGGTATCTGCTGGCAACCTTCGGCGGCGTTGTCCTGTTCGGTGTGATCTCCTATGGCGTTTTGTACTACGCACTGCTGCAGGAGAAGAAGACGCATTTACTGGGCCGTGAGGAGCGGCTGATCCGGCTACTTAAGGAGAATCGCGCGAAGCAAGTCTCCGCGTCGCTTGACGAGCAACTGCGCAATTATGCGCTGGTGACGCACGAAGGCAACATGTTTCAACTGCGTTGGGCTGATGGCTCGCCGCTATTTCCATCAACAGCGCCGCGGGAAACGACATGGGCGTTCAAGGATTCTTCGGGATGCCGCGAAAGGTATTTTCAAGTCCTGCAGCTTCGAGAAGCTCCGGCGATGGTAATGTGTCACCAGATTGCATTGGACGACATGCAGGTACGGTTGTACGAGGGTGGCTCACTAAATGAAGAGATGGACATTCTGCGAATCTACCGGAATGCGCTGCTGTTTCTTCTGCCGGGGCTGCTCATTCTGTCTTCTTTTTGCGGCTATTTTCTGAGCAGGCGGGCGATGAGCCCCGTAGATCGCTTAACGAAGGCGGCGCTAGGCATCGGAATTGGCAATCTTTCGGCGCGGGTGCCGGTACCAGCAAGCAAGGATGAGGTACAGCAACTAGCGGAAGCCTGGAACCAGTTGCTGGGCCGGCTCGAAGCGGCAGTCTCACGCCTGAGCCAGTTTTCTGCGGATGTTTCACATGACCTGCGCACATCGATCACGATTATTCTTGCCACTGCGCAGTTGGTGCTGAATCGCGCGCGGATCGAGGACGAATATCGCGGCGATCTGAACCGGATCGTGACCGAGTGCTGCATGGCAGCGACGCTGCTTGATGCATTGCTCTCACTCGTACGCAGCAAAAATTTTATGCATGAGGCGACTTTCCAGCCGGTCGACCTGTGCGCATTGGTAGTCAACGGATGCCGACGCGTGGAAGAACTGGCCGAGTCAAACGGCGTTCTTCTTGATTGGGATTTGCCGGGAACTCCGGTCTTTATCGAAGGCGATGAAGTGCTCATCAGCAGATTGCTGGGCATCTTTCTCGATAATGCGATCAAATACACGCCGGAGAATGGTGAGATTCACGCCGAAGTCTTCGCGGACGAGCATGAAGTCGGCGTGACGATCCGCGACACCGGAATAGGCATTGCGCCGGGTGCACAGGAACAAATCTTCGAGCGGTTCTTCCAGGCGGATCTGCGGGAGAGAAAAACCCAGGCGGGTTGCGGTCTTGGCCTCTCGATTGCACGCTGGATCGCCGACGCGCATCAGGCAAAGATCACACTCAAGAGCGCGCCGATGCAAGGCTCTTCGTTTCGGATTGCTTTTCCTCTCACTCTGGATGAGTGCGTGGAGCAAGTACAGACTGCGGTATGAGCTAGATAATTCCAGCTTTCTGCTACCGGAAAACTGGCGCAATGCCGACTTCAGGATACCGATCTGCTGTCAACGAGTGCCTTGGCGGATAATGTGCCAAGTAAGATAGAGCCCAGTTGGACTTATTAAGGTTCGCAGTCTTCACTGCTTCGCCAACGATGCGAGAAGCCTGTTACCCAAAATCTGGGTGACAGCTAGGAAAATGCGAAGAAGAGTGTGTCACATGCCAACGGAGGGTAACCAAAGGATGACCTTGCCGGACAAAACACGTCGATACACTACTACTTTGTGCCGAGTGAAGAGTGAGTGTAGCGCAGCTCAATTCAACGGATACCGGAGCAGAAGCACGGGTTGCCGGCTACCGATATACCCGTGGATCGACGGCTCGAATACCCGAAGAAACGGCTTCCAATGTGGCATCGGTACTGCATCAAGCTCTACTCACCTGCGGTTCTATGGCAGCGATTTCTCGACCCCCATACCAAACTTAGCTCTCGTACAGATGCTGCGATGTCTGGAGCATGGGAGACAGCAGAGATAACCGCGACCCCAGCAACTCCGGCGTGAATCGCACATCGCAGTGTCTCCCTGTTAATTCCACCGATCGCAACGACCGGAGTCCTTACATCGCGGCAGATCCTTTCCAGTTCCTCGATGCCGGTTGGAGGCGTCGCATCCTCCTTGCTGCTCGTGAGAAAGACGGGGCCGGCTCCCAGATAATCAGCACCTACGGCATCCATTCTGATTGCTTCAGAATAATTCGTAGCTGAGACGCCAAAGATCATCTTCGGTGGTAAAGTTTTTTTGATTTCGCACACATCTCCGTCGTGTTGTCCCACGTGAACGCCGTCGGCGCCTGTTGCAATAGCAATCGAGACCCTGTCATTGATAATCAATGGCACCTTAGCCACACGCGCTATTAGAAGAAGCTTTGCAGCCGTCTCCGCGAACTGTCTATCGTCCATCATCTTATCGCGGAACTGGATCATGGTTGCGCCGCCCTCGATTGCGGCGGCTGCCACCTGCTCGTGTGTACGACCAAGTTCCGGAACGCAATCCGTAAGGACATAGATGCTGAGATCCAATACTTTCATTGATTCTCCAATTCAATGCGCATTTCTGCTCTCAGTGCATCCTCGGTCAATCCAGCCAGCGCGTCGAATAAGTGTATTTGGAAGGTACCCGGCCCCTGTGCTCGTTCCGCGGCGATCTGGCCGGCAAATCCATAGGCAGCCAACGCGGCAGTGGCAGCAGTAACGGAATCGCTCTCAACAGCAGCATACGAAGCTACGACAGCCGTCGACATGCAGCCTGTTCCAGTAACTGTGCTCATCAGCGGATGCCCATTAGCCACGCGCGCCATGCGCACACCGTCTGTTACAAAATCAACGGGTCCGGTTATCGCCGCAACAGAGCCGTACTGCCTGGCGAACTGCGTGGCAACTTCCGCCGCTTCGCCACTGACGCTAATGGATTCGACACCGCGGATTTCAGCTTTTGTGCCTACTAGAGTTGCGATCTCCGCCAGATTGCCGCGCACAATGGCAATCGACAGCTCACCGAGCAGCCGCAGGACGCTCTCTGTACGCAATCGTGTTGCGCCCGCGCCTACTGGATCCAGCACTATCGGAATGCCGCGCTGGTTGGCCCTTTTCCCGGCCAGAAGCATGGCTTCAATCTGATCCGGCCAAAGAGTTCCGATGTTGAGCACCAGCGCACTGGCAGCCGAGGCCATTTCTTCGACCTCCTCCAGGGCATGAGCCATCACTGGTAGCGCTCCGCTGCATAGGGTGATGTTTGCCGTGGAGTTCATCACCACGAAGTTAGTGATGTGGTGAATCAATGGCCGCTTGTTGCGTACCTTCGAGAAAACTTTCGCAGCCATCTGGACAATCTCACTCATACTCAGCCTTTCCGATGTATGTGCGTTGTATCTGCATCAAACTTTGTAGAGTACAACACAAAGTTCGGTGAGGATGCCGATTGCCAACGCCGGAGTTTCTCGCACAAGGCTCCGGACGTGGTGCGAACGCTGAATAAATCACCACAAATGCGGCTGAGGTGAAGAGCGATCCACTCCACTCGCTTCTCCCGGATTGCGCACGTTGCGGCAACTGTGCTTTAATTCGAGTTGAAACAGGGGTGCTCACCGCAGGTGAGCTGAGAAAATACCCTTTGAACCCGATCCGGATCGTACCGGCGTGGGAAGTTTTCAAAGAGCGATAGATCCTCTAGATTGCCTGCGGCGTTCGCCCTCTTGTTTCATGCTTTGTGAATACGAGGGGAATCATGCAAAACTCTTCTGCAGCATTGGGCGAACTCCACCTGCCATCCTCTTTTCCCGCATCCAGCAAGCGTTACATCGCAGGAAGCCGTCCTGATTTGCGTGTGCCTTATCGTGAGATTACTCAGTCGGCGACACAGCTTGCGCAGGGCGTTGAGCAGAATCCTCCGCTGCCGGTCTACGACTGCTCTGGTCCATTCACCGATCCCGATTGCAGCATCGATCTTGCACGCGGTCTGCCGGCGTTGCGGCGCGCATGGATCGACGAACGCGCGGATACGGAATGGCTGAGCGGTCCCAGTTCTGAGTACGGTCGCCAACGTGCCAACGATTTGCTATCACTGCATCTGCGCTTTCCCGTACCACCAAAGCCAAGGCGAGCACGCTCGGGGCAAAACGTAACTCAGATGCACTATGCGCGTAAGGGCATCATTACACCGGAAATGGAGTTTGTGGCGTTGCGCGAATCCTTGCGCATCGAGGAGTTATGCGCCGATCCTGCGTACGCAGCGCTGCTGCGCCGGCATCGTGGACAAGCTTTCGGAGCCGGCATCCCGGAACAGGTCACTCCCGAGTTTGTGCGCCAGGAGATTGCCGCTGGACGCGCCATTCTTCCCGCCAACATCAACCATCCTGAACTTGAGCCGATGATTATCGGCCGGAATTTCAAGGTAAAGATCAACGGTAACATCGGCAACTCCGCAGTAACATCGTCGTTGGCCGAGGAAGTGGACAAGATGGTGTGGGCCATTCACTGGGGCTCCGACACCATCATGGACCTTTCCACAGGCAAACATATCCATGAAACGCGCGAATGGATACTGCGCAATGCGCCGGTCCCCATCGGCACTGTGCCACTCTACCAGGCGCTGGAAAAGGTGGACGGGGCCGCGGAAGAACTAAGTTGGGAGTTACTGCGCGATACACTCGTGGAGCAGGCCGAGCAGGGCGTGGACTATTTCACGCTTCATGCCGGCGTACTTCTGGCGTCGATACCGCTCACCGCAAGGCGGATAACAGGCATCGTCTCACGCGGCGGCTCCATCATGGCTAAGTGGTGCCTTGCCCATCACCAGGAGAACTTCATTTACGCGCACTTCGATGAGATTTGCGAAATTATGAAGGCCTACGACGTAAGCTTCAGCCTGGGCGACGGTCTGCGTCCCGGCTCTATTTACGATGCTAACGACGAAGCCCAGTTTGCCGAATTGCGCACTCTCGGCGAACTGACCGAACGCGCATGGCACAACGATGTGCAGGTGATGATCGAGGGACCCGGTCATGTGCCGATGCAACTCATTCAGGAAAACATGGAGCAAGAGCTACGCCATTGTTTCGAAGCCCCCTTCTATACGCTCGGGCCGCTGGTTACAGACATTGCGCCAGGATACGACCACATTACCAGCACTATTGGCGCAGCGCAGATTGGCTGGTATGGCACGGCCATGCTGTGTTACGTCACGCCCAAGGAACACCTGGGACTGCCGAACAAGGAAGATGTGCGCACCGGAATCGTCAGTTATCGCATTGCCGCACATGCCGCAGACCTAGCCAAAGGATGGCCTGGAGCGCAATTACGCGACAATGCTCTATCTAAGGCTCGTTTCGAGTTTCGCTGGGAAGATCAGTTCAATCTGAGTCTCGATCCAGTGCGCGCCCGGGAATATCATGACGAGACGCTGCCGCATGAAGCTGCAAAGACCGTACACTTTTGTTCGATGTGCGGGCCGAAATTCTGCTCGATGAAGATTACGCAGGAGATTCGTGATAAATATGCGCACGGCGAACTGGACCCTATGGCGGACAAGGCGCGCGAGTTTCGTGAGCGTGGAAGCGAGGTCTATCTGTGACGCCGTCTGCTAGCGAATCGGCGAGAGCTGCCGGGCATCCTGAGTTGGCGCGGCTTCTGGTTGTGGGTGGGGCGGACTCGTGCGGTGGTGCGGGTATACAGGCAGACATCAAAACAGGCGCCGCTCTGGGTGTCGATGTATCCACAGCGATCACCGCAGTAACAGCGCAAAATAGCCTCGGAGTGCAGTCCGTTTGGCCTGTGCCGGAAGAGATGGTCACCGCGCAGATGACCAGTGTATGCACAGACATCCCTCCGCGAGCCGTCAAGCTCGGTATGCTCGTCGATGCGCCACGCGTGCTCGCAGTTGCCGCGGCGATTCGCATATACGAACTTCAGTGTGTAGTTTGCGACCCGGTTCTGGTCTCCACCAGCGGATGCATGTTGTTGGATTTTCCGGGACGGGAAGCTTTACTTTCGTTACTGCCCCTTGTCTCGTTGTTTACGCCAAACGCAGCAGAAGCCGCGGCACTGAGCGGAAGAAATGTGAGATCGATAGCGGAGTATCTCGATGCCGGGCGGGCTCTGATCGACTTAGGCGCTCATGCGATCTTGCTGAAGGGAGGACACATGGGTGGGGAGGATTCCGCAGATGCACTATTGCTGCACGATCACCCATCTCCGCTCTGGTTCACAGCGCCGCGCATTGCAACGCATAACGACCATGGAACGGGCTGCGTACTGGCAAGCGCCATTGCCGCGGGTCTTGCACTCGGCCGTACTCTGCCTGACGCTGTCGCTGGCGCACGCGCATTCGTTCAACAAGCATTGCTGAGCGCGGCTCATGTGTGGAATGGAAATGGACGTGGTGGCATGAACCTTTTACACCCTGCCGTGACGTAGAAGATCCGACACTCCGATAAGTCTTCAAACTTCCCTGAATGCGGTCCATGGAGGTGACAGGAAATCTCTGTCTTCAAATCTTTGCAAGTGAGGCATGTCATGCGCATTTTTTCCTCTCGCGTTTTTTGGTTATTGATGATTGCGATTACAGTTACGCCGTGCATGTTGCAGATGCCGGCACAGCAGACGCTGGGCGGTATTACGGGGGAAGTAACGGACGCTTCGGCTGATGTGCTTGCCAATGTTGACATTACGTTGGTGAGTGAGCAGACCGCGTTGATGCGAACGGTCAAGAGTGACAGAGTGGGCGGTTACGCGTTTGTCGACCTGCCCATTGGCACTTACACGCTCACCTATAGAGCGGAAGGCTTCGGCGCGCAGAAAACGCAACATATCGCCGTACAGGCCGACCGCACGGCTACCGTAAATGTGCAACTGAAAATAGGTCAGATCAGCGAGACTGTGGAGGTGGAAGCCTCGCCGCTAATGAATGCCGTGGACACTACCTATGGATATGTGCTGGACCACGCCCAAATCGACCAGACACCTCTGCCGACGGGAAGCTTTACGGGGCTTGCTCTTCTTTCCACTGGCGTGAGCGCCGAGTTATCCGGCGGCACGGGCGTCAATTCCGGTCTGGGCAACGCTCCGATCTGGGCCAACGGACAGCGCGATACATCAAACACCTTCCAACTGAACGGTGTGGATGCCTCCAACCTTTTCAACGGAAAAAGCACCAGCCAGGTGTCCTCGGCCCGCGTTGCGTATAGCACCAGTGCCGGAAACAGTAACAGCGGCGGGGTTATTCAGAGCAGTGCTTCAGTCTATCTCTCCATCGGCAACGCGATTCCAAGCCCGGCCCCGGAAACACTCGACGAGGTTCGCGTGAACGCCTCCATGTATGATGCGCAGCAAGGATCAACCGCCGGCGCCCACCTGGACATGAGCACCAAGGCGGGCTCCAACGCATTCCACGGCAACATATATCTTCACCGCGGCACAAGCTGGCTTAATGCCGCGCCGTTTTTCTTCAACCAGGACGGCGATATTCCGGCAAACCAGAAAGTTCCGCAACTGCACCGTTATGTCGCGGGCGGGACCGTGGGCGGACCGCTCATCAAGAACAAGCTCTTCGGCTTTCTCGGCTACCAGCATTTACATGTCTCGGATCAAGAAATAGGTTACTCTCGCTTCTCCGTGCCTGTTGGATTGAGTGATGATCGCAGCGCGGCAGGTCTGGCTGCGATCGCCAACGCGGGCTGGTCGAATGACGATAGCGGATGCCCTGCGAACAACAACGGATGTCAGGTGGCTCTGAAGCTGTTCAATATGCCCGCGCTACCGGGCGAACCGGGCAAATGGCTTATCCCTGATCCAACAGGAACGGTCTCAGTATCCCACCCCTACAATGTTTCCTTGCCCGGCACGGCATACTTCTTCGCCGATCAGATGGTAAGCAATCTGGATTGGAATGTAACTGCGAAAGATACGCTGGCTCTGAAATACTACTACCAGCATGATCCCACGGTCGCTCCTTATGCTTACTCGAATATTCCCGGATTTGCCCAGCATCTGGATGCGGGTAGCCAGGTATCTTCCATCAACAACGTCAATCTGCTCCGCACCAGCCTAAGTGTCACAGAGACTCTCGGATTTATACGCGAAAAGATCTATTCGACCAATGAGCAACCCTTCAGCCCCTCCAGCTTGGGAGTCAATACTTTCGGCTCTTCTTATTATCCCGGTGTCTCCATCGTGGACATTCTCGGCGCCAATACCCCCGCCGGAACCGAGGCTCTGAACATCGGTCCTGGATCCAATCAGGGATCGCTCACCGGCGTCTTTCAGAATCGCTGGATGCCCTCGGGAAATGCTATCTGGGCCACTGGCAGGCACACGTTGGCCTTCGGCGGAAGCTGGTCACACACGCAGTTGAATCCGCGCGACCTGCGTCCCGGTGTCGCGGGCATCACAACCTCGGCTGATTTCAGCCAGTTTGTTCAGGGACTTATCACGACCAACGAAAATTTTCAGTCCACTACTTTTCTGCAAGGCAACGGCAATCGCTACTACCGAGCTAATCAGACGGGATTCTATCTTCAGGATAAGTATCAAGTACTCACCAACCTCAGCCTTACCGCCGGTATTCGCTACGATCTGGATGGTGCATTTTCAGAGAAATACGGTCATTTATTCAACTTCGATTCATCGCTCTTCGATCCGGGAACAGCGGATGATCCAACCAATCCGAGCGGAACCATCACCAACAACGGATACGTCATAGCCAAAGACAGCCACGACACAACCCTGACTGGCCGACAGTGGGGCATTGCTCCGCGTGTAGGTTTTGCCTGGTTACCTCGTCGCTATACGAATCATGTGGTGATCCGCGGCGGTTCCGGCATTTACTATGACCGCGGCGAGCTATACGCCTATCTCTCTCCGGGCGCAGCAGCCGGCGAGGTGCAGAGCGGCCCGTTCGGCGTGAATCAGACAGCGCCATTTGTGAACCCGCAGTTATGCCCGCAGGCTAGCCTTTACTACTACAACGGCTATATTCCCACCTGCGATCCTACCGTTGCCAACCTCTCCCAGCCTTGGGGAGCTTCTCCTGGGCCGGCGCCCAGTGGCAAGGCATCGGACATCACACAATACCTTCCTAACGCCAATGCCATCGCTAGTGGAGCAATCCCTTTTATCATGGCCGTCTACGATCGTAAAAACTCCCTGCCGTACTCGATCAACTACACGCTCGATGTTCAGTGGCAACCACGCGAAGATCTCGTCGTCGAAGCAGGCTATGTCGGAAATCTTGGTCGTCATCAGGTGATTCCGCTGCCTCTGAATCAGGCCAACATCGCCAGTCCTGGCAACCCGATTCGAAACCAGCATTACACCTACGGATATACGGTCACGGACATTAACCAAAAGCCGATCAAACTCCCCGATGGCAGTAGCTTTCTATCAACCTATGAGGGAGGAAACGTGGATCTGCGCGTTCCTTATATCGGATACTCATCCGAATCGATGGACTTCAGAGCGGCTGGCATCTCCGCCTACAACGCACTTCAGGTTCATGTAGAAAAGCATCTCAGTCACGGTGTTCGGGTGAGCGCATCCTACACGTTTTCCCACGCAACCGACGAACAGAGCGCTTTGGGCCTCTTTTTCAACGGAAACAATCCGAACAACCTGCGTAGTAGTTATGGCCTGGCTGACTTCGACCGCAAGCATGTGCTCAACTTTACCTATACCTATCAACTTTCAAAGCTCGGTTCCAACGATACCCTCAGGAGCGCTTTCAGTAATGGTTGGAGCCTCAACGGCTTCACAGTTCTGGAGAGCGGACAGCCTTTCAGCGTGACCGATTACACCGGCGCGGTAGGCAGCATCTACTACAGTGTCTTCAACGGTGTCACCAGTCCCATCGTGCCGCTTGCCCCCGGCTGCACCGCCAAGAATGCGAGCACCGGGGCTTCGGGCGCATTCGGCGCCAATGACCCGGCCCTCAAGGCTTCCTGCTTCACCATGCTATTGCTGAGTCCTGGTGATCTGAACGGAGCGATCCCGGCTGGCGACCTGTATGAAACGAACTTTGTCTCTCAAGGAGAACGCAATATCTTCCGGCAAGCACCGCAAAGGCGTGCGGATATTTCGCTGATTAAACTTACGCCGATTGGAGAGCGGACCAAGCTACGCTATACGTTCGAAGTTTTCAATCTGACCAATACGACCAGTTTCGATGTAACGGGAAATAGCACCTATCAGAATAAGTTTTACGATAACTACCCGGTAGCGGGAACACCGCCCCGTCCAACCAGTTGCGACAGCACAAATCAAGGCTTCTATAGTTGTGTGTCGGGACTAGGTACCACTCTGCATACCATCGGCAGCCCGCGCCAAGTCCAGATGTCCCTCCGGCTGGATTTCTAATAATGAGCTGTCAATGTATTACGGAGGACGAATTGGGAGCAGGATGAGCTATCACTGCACTGCCTCGTGCGGTTGTGTATAGGCAACCACAGAATCGAGCCCTATAACAATCATAGTGGGGATCGCACAAATCACGTGGCACTTCACATCCCAGACCGCCTGAGCACTCTGCCGGTACTCCACCATCTCCAAATTATCCAGCACAGATGCTGGAAGCCCACCGCCTTAAGGCGGTGGGCTTAGACCAGGTGAGGAAGCTAAAAAGTTAAAGTTGCTTTCTATCTTTTTCTCAAACTCCAAGAAAAAGGGAGCAGATAGAACTCTGCTCCCAGTAAAAGTATGAATTAGTTCCTAGCTGCACCCACTCTAGAAGTGGTCTCATAAACGTTTGAGTAGCATGTGGATGCAAGCGAGTTGTACGAAACCGAGGAAGTTTTCGATGTGGTATTCCCACCGAGTGACAAGCCTTCGGAAGTTGTGCATCCAGGCGAAGAGCCGTTCGACCTTCCAGCGCTTTTTGTAACGGCGAAGCTTGCGCCGATCCTGGGTTTTGCCTCGGTTGCGGCGGTTTGGGGCGATCATCTCGATGCCGTATTCGTCCTTGAGCCGCTGGTCGAGCTTGTCGGAGTCGTAAGCCTTGTCGCCGATCAATCGAGCGGGGAGTTGGTCGAGAAAGCTTCCGGCAAGAACTTCCTCAACAAGCTTGCACTCGGCAGGCGAAGCGCTTTGGACAGATACGGCGAGAGGAAGACTGTTGCCAGCGGCGACAGCGACGATCTTGGTGCCCTTGCCCCGCCGCGTTGGGCCAACCGCAAAGCCCCCTTTTTGGCGCTCGCGAAGGTGGCATCGACGAACGCTTCTTCGAGGTTGAGCTCGCCTTGTTCATAGAGCAGCTTCGCCAACAGGCGCAACGCCTCTTCGAGCTTGCCGCTGCGAATCCACTGCTGAAATCGGCGATGACAGGTCTGGAAGGGAGGATACTTGTCCGGCAACTCGCGCCAATGCGCCCCGGTGCCAAGCACCCAAAGAACGCCATTCAACACCGCACGGGTCTCGTGCCACGGACGACCGCGGTTATCCTCGCGACGAGCCGGACGAAGCACCGGCTCCACTAACACCCACTGTTCTTCGGTCAACTCCCAACGTCCAGCCATCGACGCACGCGGAGCTGCCCAGAGCACCTCCAGGATGCAACAAAACACTCCTCTTGGGTAT
>JAATFM010000206.1 GCA_015655195.1 Terriglobales bacterium | reverse complement strand
TAAAGACATTCCGCAAGCCGGGCCAGCAGCGAGCGCGGATCAGTTCTCGGTTTACGAAAACTATGTGGCCCTGCCGCCGAGCGAGGCATTTCGCATCGAGTACTGGGCGCTGGAAGAGGCAAAGATACGCCGCCAGCCTCCAGAGAAAGAATTGAGCCGGCGCGTGGCGCTGGTAGTCGGCGCGGGCAGCGGCATTGGGCGCGAGGTGGCGCTGCTGGCCGCCGAGCGCGGCGCGGCTGTGGTTGCCGCGGACCGCGACGCCGAAGCTGCGGAGCGCGTGGCTGACGAGTGCCGCAAGATTGCCGGCAAGGAAATGGCAATCTCTGCTGCAATTGACATTACGAAGCGTGAGACGATTCAGGCGGCGCTCGACAAAACGGTGAGTATCTTCGGCGGCATCGATCTGCTTATCAATACCGCGGCAATCTTTCCCTCGTCGCCGGACGGAGTCATCGGCGACGCGCAGTGGGCCGCGACGCTTGAGATCAACGTGACGGCGAACTACAAGCTCTCGGACGAGGCGGCAAGGATTTTCAAGGCGCAGGGAATCGGCGGGTCGGTGGTGCTGACCAGCTCGGCAAACGCTGTGGTGGCAAAGCGCGGCAGCGAAGCTTACGACGTTTCCAAGGCCGCTCTGAGCCATCTGGTGCGCGAGCTTGCCGTGAGCCTCTCGCCGGTGCGGGTAAACGGCATCTCGCCGGCAACGGTGGTGAAGGGCTCCACGATGTTTCCGCGCGACCGCGTCAAGGTCTCGCTCGGCAAGTATGGGATTGCCTTTGCGGAAAGCGAGAGCGACGACGAGTTGCGCAACAAGCTGGCTGCGTTCTACGCGCAGCGCACGCTGACGCACGTTCCCATCGACCCGAAGGACTGCGCCGAGGCGATTCTCTTCCTCGCCGGGCCTAAGACGCCGGTGACAACCGGGCACCTGATCCCGGTGGACGGCGGGCTGGTGGAGGCGTATCTGCGGTGAGCGTGTCAGCGTCTGCAATTACGAACAGGCAGGCGTTGGTTGCCGTCGATCTGGGTGCGGAGAGTTGCCGCGTCTCGCTGCTGCGCTGGACCGCAGACGGGCCTAGGATCGAGCTTGTCGCCCGGTTTGCAAATGCGCCGGAACATCGTGCCGACGGGCTGCGGTGGAATCTCAATCGCATCGCACAAGGCGTCGACGAGGGCCTCGAAAAATGTACTGCGATTGCCGAAGAAGGCATCGCGTCAATCGCCGTCGATGGCTGGGCCGTCGATTCCGTGCGGCTCGGCGCTGATGGCACAGTGGTCGGCGACCCCTTCTGCTATCGGGATGAGCGGTTTGCCTCAGCTCAGCAATCGCTGCACGAACGGATAAGCGCGGAGCGTCTGCGCGAGCTGACCGGAATCCAGATTCAGCCGCTGAACTCGATTTATCAGCTCTATGCCGACCGGCTCGCCGGCGAGCCCCAGACGCGATGGCTGAATCTGCCCGAGTACATGCTGTATCGCTGGGGCGGCGAGGTCGTTGCCGAGCGAACCAATGCTACACACACAGGTCTGGTGGGCCTCGACGGAAACTGGCACGATGAGATTTTTGCTGCCGCCGAACTCGACCGCAGGTTTGCTCCGAAGCTGGTGGGGCCGGGAACGGTAGTAGGCGAGTATCGCGGCGTCGTGAAAGAGCTGTGCGGCGCGCGGCTGGTCGTGCCATGCTGCCATGACACGGCGTCGGCCGTCGCGGGCATTGCCTCCAATGGCACAGATTGGGCCTACATCAGCTCCGGAACCTGGTCGCTGATTGGAACCGTTCTCGACGCGCCCTGCAACACGGCTGAGGCCGCCGCGGAAAACTTTACTAACCTCGGCGCGGCAGGCGGACAGGCGCTCTTTCATAAGGGAATCGCCGGAATGTGGCTGCTGCGCCAGTGCATGACGGCGTGGGGAACAGACGATGTGGCGGGACTCATCGAGGCCGCGTCGCGGATCGCTTCCTTTGCGCCGGACGAGTGCATCGACGTGGAAGACCCAAATCTGAGCCTGCCCGGCGCAATGCCGGATCGTATTAGCGCACAGCGCAAGCTGCGCGGACTTAAGCCAATCGAAGAAAAAGCAGTAATGGCGCGGCTGATCTTCGACTCGCTCGCGGCGCGTTATGCCGCGGTGCTCGCCAGCGTGGAGCGGATTACGGGCAAGAAATTCCGGCGCATACATATTGTAGGCGGAGGCTCGCGCAACGAGCTGCTGAACCGGCTCACGGCGGAGGCGGCGGGCCTCGAAGTGATTCGCGGCGCGGTGGAGAGCTCGACGCTCGGCAACTTAGCCGTGCAACTGGCCAGCGCCGAGGGCGATCTCTCGGCGGGCAGCGTGGCACGGTGGGCGGCAAGGCTTGCCGCTTCCATGCCGCCGGGCGCGGCTGTCTGAAACGGTCCCCGCGCCGATGCCGGAGCAGGTGCCCTGCCCGCATCTTTGTTCTTGCGGCCAGGGTGGGATGGCAATCGTAAACAGCGCCACTGCCGGAAAACCAAATTTCATTCCAGAAACTGCTTCGGATTCGGTATTCTAGGCAGGAACCGGGAGTTTCCCTATTGGCAAAGACGAAAAACCTCTACCTGATCCCCGTGCTCTCCAAAGCGCTCGACATTCTGGAGCTTCTGCAGAATGAAAACGAGCCGATGACGCTGGAGGCGATTCACCGCCGCACGCGTGTCTCGAAGACGACGGTCTACCGCGTGCTGAAAACCTACGTGCATCGCGGATACCTGGCGCTGGCGCCGGATGGCACCTACCGCCATGTGGCGCGCCGCCGCAAAATGCGCTTCGGCTTTGCCGGTCAGAGTGCGGAGATGCCGTTCTCAAACGAGGTGACGCGGAGCCTGAACGAGGCGGCGCTAGCCCTCGGCGTGGAGCTGATCGTTCTCGACAATCATTACGACGGGCTCACGGCGGTAAAGAATGCCGAGGCGCTGATCCGCAGCGGTGTGGACCTGATTTTTGAGTTCAACGTGGCCCACGAGGTGGCGCCGACCATCGGCCACCGGATCGCCGAGGCCGGGATTCCGCTCATCGCAATCGACATTCCGCACCCCAACGCGATCTTCTTCGGCGTGGACAATTACCGCGCCGGAATGGATGCCGGCGAGCTGCTGGCGCGCTACGCAGTGGAACGGTGGGGGGGGGAGGCCGACTGGGTTCTCGGCCTCGACCTTCCCGCCGCCGGCACGCTCGTGCAGGGCCGCGTCTCAGGAGCCTTTGAGGCTGTGCGGGCCACGCTGCCCGGCCTTGCGGCCCAGAACTACCTGCGGCTGGACGGCAAAGGGCAGTTTGAGACCAGCCGTAAGCTTGTGGGGGATTTTCTCGACAAGCATCCCCCCGACCGGCATTCCCATTCCCATTCCAAGGACAAGCGCATCCTGATTGCCGCGGCCACGGACACAAGCGCCCTGGGCGCGGTGGCGGCGGTGCGGGAGAGGCGGCGGGTCCGTCAAGTTGCCATCGTCGGGCAGGATTGCATTGCCGAGGCGGTTGCAGAGATGAACCGCGCTGAAACTCCCCTGATCGGCACCATTTCGCATGAAATTTCCACCTACGGGCCTACGCTGATGAGCCTAGCCCTGGAGCTGCTCAAGGGCCAGCCAGTGGCTCCATATAACTATGTGACGCACCGGGTAGTCGAGCGCGGCGGAGCCCAGGCACAGCCACCCGTCTGACGGGATGAGCGCGGCCCAGACGAGGCCGAAATCCGAGACCTGTCGGCAAAAATCCTAAATTTCATAGATTGATGCAAGGAATGGAAGAAAACCTCGTATCTGGGATGTAGTTTTCGGCGGAACGTTGCCCGACAAAGACAGAAATTTACAAAGATTTCAGGGAGTTTTTTCAGGAATCGCGGGTGGGTGTGCACGGGTAATTTTGTTTGGCACAGGAATTGCAAACATATCACCGGTAATACGCTTCCCCCCAGCTTCAGCCCCGTCGCTATCTGAATCTACCCAGAGAGCACGAAACTTACAAAGCCATTTCAAGGAGTGGATTGAATGTCGCTTCGTTTCATACCAAAGATTGCCGTCCGACTGTTGGCCCTGGTTGCTCTCTTGTCCTGCACGCTCGGCTTGGC
>JAATFM010000188.1 GCA_015655195.1 Terriglobales bacterium | reverse complement strand
TGCGAATGTCCTGCTCCTCATGGCAGCCATGAATCACCGAGCCCGCGCCCATGAAGAGCAGCGCCTTGAAAAAGGCGTGCGTAATGAGGTGGAACATGCCGACGGCTACGCCGCCCAACGCAAGGCCGGCCATCATATAGCCGAGTTGCGAGACGGTGGAGTAGGCGAGGATGCGCTTAATGTCGTTCTGTGCGACGGCGATGAGCGCGGCGAATACGGCTGTTGCAGTGCCGACCCATGCGACTACCGTGAGCGCTGCCGTGGTTCCGCCGGCGGGCGCGCCGGCCTGCATGAGCGGATAAACGCGGGCGATGAGATAGACGCCGGCAGCAACCATGGTGGCTGCGTGAATGAGCGCGGAGACAGGCGTGGGGCCTTCCATTGCATCGGGCAGCCAGACGTGCAGTGGAAGCTGGCCGCTTTTGCCTGCCGCTCCGGCGAAGATCAGCAGGCCGATGGCCGTTGTGGCGCTGAGGCCGAGTGCGGCAGGCGCGACGAGCAGGCCGCCGAGCGCAGTCGGCTCCATGCTGCCGGCGCCGTTGTTATAGAAGAGCAGCGTACCGGTCTGCGCGAAGAGCCATACGATGCCAAGCAGGAAGAAGATGTCGCCGACGCGCGTGGTTAGGAAGGCTTTTTTTGCTGCGGCTGCGGCCGAAGGTTTCTGATACCAGAAGCCGATGAGCAAATACGATGTGAGGCCGACCAGCTCCCAGCACATGAAGAGCAGC
Source organism: Terriglobales bacterium (assembly GCA_015655195.1). Taxonomy (GTDB): domain Bacteria; phylum Acidobacteriota; class Terriglobia; order Terriglobales; family Acidobacteriaceae; genus Telmatobacter. Next base: position 16,290 of record JAATFM010000188.1, on the reverse strand, counting down.
AGCAGGCTGTTGGCAATGACGACGCCGAGCATCGCGCCCGCAAAGAGCGAGAGGAAGCAGAAGAAGCGCGTGAAGTTCTCGTCATGCGCCATGTAGCCGGTGGAGTAGATGAAGATGAGCAGGCCGACGAAAGTCACCATCACGAGCATCACGGCGGAGAGCGGATCGAGAACCCAGCCGAGATCGATGGTAGATGTGCCGAACTGCACCCAGGTAAAGTTCGCCGTTTCGCGGACGGCGTGGCCGCCAGCCCAGCCGGCAACAACGTGCGTGAAGGCGCAAATGGAAAAGAGCAACGAGAAGGCCAGCGAGCCGATGGCAAGCCCGGCCGCGAGCTTACGGTGCGGCTGCTTGAGCAGCGCAATGACACCGGAAGCGACAATTGGCACGGCGGGAATGAGCCAGAGAAGCTGCGTGATTCCGGACGCGGCGAGTTGCGGGGTAAAGCTGATCGATTCCTGCATCATCGGCTCACCCCTTCATCCGGCTGATCTCGTCGAGATCGGTTGTATGCAGGTGCCGATAAATGGAAATCACCAAGCCAAGCCCCACGGCCGCTTCCGCGGCGGCTACAGCAATTGAAAAGAGAGCAAACATGAATCCGGTCAGCGCCTCGGGGTGCGGCCCGTAGCGCCAGAAGGCGATGAGGTTCAGATTGGCCGCGTTCAGCATCAGCTCAATGCCGATGAGAACGAGAATCGCGTTGCGCCGCGTGAGCGCGCCGGCCAAGCCGATGGCGAAGATCAATGCGGCAAGCAGCAGATAGCCGGAGAGAGGACTCACTTCGCCTCCTTTTTCTCGTGCATGGCTACGATGACCGCGCCGATCATGGCGGCGGTGAGCAGCACGGCTACAATTTCCAGCGGCAGGACGTAGCGGCTCATCAGCGCATTGCCGACTTCAGCGACTGTGACCTGCGGCGCGGCGCTCTCATGCGGCAGCGCGGCTCCGCTCTGAAGCACGGCCCAGGCGAGGACGGAGAAAACTGCTGCGGCTACAACGAGGCCGGCGAGCCAGGTGCGGCTGAAGACTCCGGTTTGCGGCGTCTCCGAGCTGCGCGTTAGAAGGATGGCGAAGACGACGAGGATTGCGACCGCGCCGACGTAGACGAGAATCTGTGCGAAGCCTACGAACTGCGCGTCGAGCCGGAGGAATTCGAGCGCGAGGCCGGCGAAAGCGACGGTGAGCGCAAGCGCGCAGTGCACCACGTTGCGGAGCAGCATTGCGGACAGAGCGCCGGCAACGGTCACGACGGCAAGAATCCAGAAGACGATCATCCTCGGCTCCTTATTGAAAAGAGCAACGACGAGATCGAAAAGAGCAAGGACGAGTCCTGTCCGTGACTCGACTCGTGTCTGCTGGGATCGTGTCGATTACTCCGCATAGCGGTAGCTCCTTGGACCGAAATGCTCGCTCTTCATGCCGGTGCGCCCGCCAATGATGTATGCGGCGAGCAGAATCGCCGAGCAGACAACCCAGCGCAGCCAGCCCTCGCCCAGAAAACGCCACAGGCCGGCAACGATCAGATTGAGCAGCGTCATGGGCAGAACGAACTTCCATGCAAAGTTCATCAACTGGTCCTGCCTGAGCCGCGGGAAGGTTCCACGCAGCCAGATATAAACGCAGATCGACAGCATGATCTTGCCGAAGAACCACAGCCACGACGGGACAAAGCTAAGAACTTCGAGCGGCGCGGACCAGCCGCCGAGAAAGAGCGTGGTGCCGAGGCCGGAGATGGAAAGCATTGCCACGTACTCGCCGAGGAAAAACTCCGCGAACTTGAAGCCGGAATACTCGGTGAAGTAGCCGGCGATAAGCTCCGATTCGCTTTCGGGCAGATCGAATGGCGAGCGGTTGGTCTCTGCCATGGCCGCAATCGCAAACATGAGGAAGGCGGCGAGGCCCATCGGAGTAAATATGAACCAGTGCGGCAGGCCCCATGTGTACTGGTTCTGCACGGCAACGATTTTGTCGAGCGAGAGCGAGCCGGTCATCATGACAACCACCACGCTCGACATGAGCAGCGGAACTTCATAGGAAATCATCTGCGCAATGGCGCGCATGGCGCCGAGCAGCGAATACTTGTTGCGGCTGGACCAGCCGGCCATGAAGACCGACAACTCCGCCGATGCGCCCATGGCGAAATAGAAGAGCAGTCCCGCGTCCATGGGAACGAATGTCATGTTGCGGCCCATGGGCAGCACGGCGTAGCCCATGAAGACGACCACGACGAGCAGGATTGGCGCAAGGAAATGCACGACGTGATCGGCGTTGTACGGAACTACATCTTCTTTGATGAGTGCCTTGATGCCGTCGGCGACCGGCTGCAGAATTCCGAGGGGACCGACGCGGTTGGGGCCGATGCGGTTCTGCATCCGGCCCAGTCCCTTGCGCTCAAGCAGCACGGAGATGGCAAAGAGGGCGGCAAAAACCACAATGATGGCGATGACGCTCAGCAGCGCGCCGGCGAGGGGCTGAAGCCATACGGGAAGCAAGCTGAGAATCCAGTGCTGGAGGAGGACGAAGATCTGGTCGAGCGTATTCGCCATGCGCTAACTTCCCTCCCCTGGATTTGTGGCCGCAGGAGGCGTCGCGGGCTTTGCTGCTGTTGGAGCCGGAGCTGCGGCGGCCTTGGCCGCTGCAGCCGCTGCCGCTGCGCGAGCCTTCTCTTCGAGCTTGGCCTTTTCTTCAGCCAGCCGCGCGTCTACTTCCGATGCCTCCGTCGGATGAATCGTGTGATAGTACTCGTTCGGCTTCGCAAGCTGCTTGCGGTCGTGCAACAGACCGCCGAAGCGATCGTCCGTGGCAAGCGCGAAATCCGTGTCCATCTTGATGGCTTCAAAGGGGCAGACTTCGACGCATATCTGGCAACTCATGCAGACGGAGACATCAATGTCGAAGCGCGCCGGATATATCTGCATCTTGCCCACGTAGTCCGGCTTCTTGTCCTTGCTCTTTTCGATATAGATGCACTTGGGCGGGCACTCTTTCTCGCAAATCTGGCAGGCCACGCAGCGCAGCCCTGCCTCCCAGTCTGTGCCGTCAAAGACGAGAAATGGAAAGCTGCGCGCTGCCTCCGGCAGCGGCTCGCGCTCCTCCGGATACTGAACCGTCGTCAGCCGCTCCTTCGAGACAAAGCTGCCGGCAAAGTTCCTCGCCGTCTCCTTGAGCCCCTTCAGTAAACCTTCACCCAGCATCCAATACTCCTCAACAGCAGCGCCTGGCCGCTATCGATCTACCTCGCCCAGCACAATGTCAATCGATCCCAGAATCAGCACCACGTCCGATACGTTATGCCCCAGGCACATATCTTCAAGCACCGTGAGGTTCACAAAGCTCGGCGGCCTCACGCGGTAGCGATACGGATTCGGTCCGCCATCGCTAATGAGATAAAAGCCCAGCTCGCCCTTCGGCGCTTCGATGCGGCCATACGCCTCGCCCGCCTTCGGACGGAAGTTGCGAATCTTCGCTTTGGGGTCCATGATGGGCCCGCCGGGAATCTCCTTGAGAGCCTGCTCCAGAATCCCAATCGACTGCCTCAGTTCCAGCAGACGAATCATAAAGCGGTCGTACACGTCGCCGCGCTCGCCCAGCGGAACCTTGAAGTTGAAACGGTCATAAATGCCGTAATGATCGACCTTGCGAATGTCGTAATTGATGCCGGAGGCCCGCAGTACCGGCCCCGTCACACCCGCATTGCGCGCCAGCTCCGGCCTCAGCACACCGATGCCCTGCGTGCGCGCCATCAGAATTTCGTTCGAAGTCAGCAGTTGCTCGAACTCATCCACAAAGCGCGGCAAATCCGTCACTACCTGACGCGCGCGGTTCAGCCACTCCGGCGTCGCGTCTACGCGGCATCCGCCAAAACGCATGTAGTTGCACATCATGCGCGAGCCGGTCAGCGACTCGAAAAGGTCCAGAATCTTCTCGCGCTCTTTGAAGGCATACATCAGCGGCGTACCGCTCGCGCCCATGTCCTGAATCAGAAAGCCTACGGACAGCGCATGATTCTGCACACGCGTCAACTCGCCCGTAATCACGCGCAGGTACTCGGCCCGCTCCGGAACCTCTTGCCCCACCAGCTTCTCCACCGCCAGCGCGTAGGCCCAGTTATTGGTCAGCGAACAGATGTAGTCCAGCCGATCCGTATAAGGCATGGAAGCAAGATAGCTGTGATGCTCGCCGAGTTTTTCGTGATTGCGGTGCAGGTAGCCGAAGACCGGCTTGAGCCTCACAAGCTTTTCGCCGTCCAACGCCACATCCATGCGGAAGACGCCGTGCGTGGAGGGATGATGCGGCCCCATCGCAACTTCCATCAGGTCGCCTTCGCCATCGGTCTCGATGATTGGCGGACGGTTCCAGGATTCCAGTAAGCCTTCGCTCATTGGCCCGCCTCCGTCGATGCGGTAGCCGCCTGCGTGACGGCCTGATGTTCCTGCGCGCGCTTCAGCACCTCGTCATGCGCCGTTGGCTCGTACTCGAAATCATCCGGGTCCACATAGTCCCTGCGCATCGGATAATCCTTGAACTCGTCCCACATCAGAATCCGCCGCAGGTCCGGGTGCCCGGAGAAAACCACGCCGTAAAGATCGAAGACCTCGCGCTCCTGAAACTCAGCAGAGCGCCAGATGGGCGTGAAGGAAGGTAGCGAGACCTGATCGCTGCGGTTCGCCGTACGCATCCGCAGAATCACCGGCCCGTGCTTCTTCTGCATCGAAAACAGGTGGTAGACGACTTCAAGATAACCCGGCTGTATGCGCTTACGCGTCTCTTCCACGGTCTCTTCGACCGTCTGCTCCACGCCGTCCACAGTCTTTGTGACCGGACGCGTTACTTTCACTTTTTCCGCTATCTCTTTGTCGGGCCAGTCGACTCCGGTGACATTGGAAAGGAAATCGAGAGCCAGCTCCGCGTCGTCGCACAGTAACTTCGCCACGGCAACCGCATGGGCAGGGTTCAGCAGCAGCGAGTGCTGCGCCGACGGCCCGGGATTCCGCACAATCTCGACCACCGCGCCGGGCACGCCAGACTCAATCGCTGCCTTGATTTCTTCAACCGTCTTCAAGCTGTCACCTGGTTCCTGCAAACTATCTTCTTTTTACTGACAACTGTTCTTCATCGAATTACTACAGGTACTGTCCAAACATTTGGATTCGCCGGCGGCTCCAGATCGTGCTCTCCCATTTCCGGCACAGGAAACTCGCCGATCGCATCGGCATCCAGATACCGCGGGCGGCCTTCGCCGGTCAGGCTCTGCTCGTCAATCTTCTTCTGGAGCGTCATAAATGCCTCCAGAAGCGCCTCCGGCCGCGGCGGGCAGCCGGGAATGTGCACATCGACGGGAATATAGCGGTCAATTCCCTTCAGCACGTTGTAGCCCTGCTTGAACGGCCCGCCGGAGATGGCGCAGGCGCCCATCGCAATCACGTATCGGGGCTCGCCCATCTGGTTGTAGAGGCGCACCACCTGCGGCGCCATCTTCTTGGTCACGGTGCCGGAGATAATCATCAGGTCCGCCTGCCGCGGCGAGGGACGGAAGACCTCCGCGCCGAAGCGGGCCAGGTCGTAGCGGGCCATCGTGGTGGCAATCATCTCAATGGCACAACAGGCCAGGCCAAAGTTCATCGGCCAGACCGAGCTTCTGCGGCCCCAGTTGTAAAGCTCCTCGATGGTGGTGACGAAGACGCCTTGCTTGCCCATCTCGATCTTGAGGTTCTGGTCGATGTTCGAATTTACGCCCACGTCAGTACCCCCTTTGCCCATGCCCATGCCAAGCCTTCCACCAGCAGCAGGACAAAGACCAGCATGGCCACGCAGGCTGCGGCGTTCAACCCCGTAAATGCCACCGCAAAAGGCAGCAGAAAGACCGCTTCCACGTCAAAGATGAGAAAGATAATGGCGTAAAGGTAATAGGCTGAGCGGAATTGCACCCACGCGTCGCCCTTCGACTCCAGCCCGCACTCGTAAATTGCGTTCTTGATGGCATTGGGCTTGGCCGGCGAAAAGGCATGCGCCCAGAGCCACGCCAAGCCCAGCGGCGCCAGCCCGAAGCCGAGCGCACCAAAAAACAGCACCGCCAGAGAAAAATAAGGATTCGAAGCCATTTTTGCGAAAAGGATTCCTTCTCGTACCAAGCTACCAGTTTGGCCCCGGCTCTGGCCAAGCCGCTGTGCCCGGAATCACACCGTTCAACGCGGTTTTTCGTCCACTCATCCCACTCTGTGAACCGTTGGCTGTAAATGCTCTAAGGAACCCATCTGGCATCCCTATAGCAGTCCGCACAAAACCCTCTCATTTTTCTTGCAAACCGCGCTCACTCCCGACACAATTTCTTTACCTATGTATTCTGCCAGCGACGAGAGGAAAACCAGCCTTGGCTGTCACCCAAGCCAAACCTCTGACTTTTGAGGCCGAGATTCTCGGCCGCGGCCCCGGTGGCGCATGGGCCTATCTGCGCTTCCCCTTCAACGCGCAGGAGACGTTTGGCCGCAAGGGGCAGGTGCCGGTGCGTGGAACGATTAACAGCTTTGCATTCCGCAATTCGCTGATGCCGCGGGACGGCATTCACATCCTGGGCGTGAGCAAGGAGTTGCAGCAGGGCGCGGGGGCGGCTGTGGGCGATACCGTTACCGTGGTCCTTGAGCTTGACGACGCTCCACACGAGGTTTCAGTTCCCGCCGATCTTGAGGCTGCGCTCAGGAAAGCGGCTCCGCAGGCCGGCGTCTTTGCTGCGCTCTCGTATTCGCACAAAAAGGAGTTTGTGGAGTGGATCGAGAGCGCCAGGAAACCCGAGACTCGTGCTGCCCGCATTGAAAAAATTCTCGCCATGCTGCTCGAACGCAAGACGCCGAAGGGATAATCCTTCCGCCAGCGGTTCTTCTTTGAAATCCTGTTTCCGCCCGCCATGGACCGCGCTTCCATCCGCCATGCGAAAATATCGCTGTGAAACTCCACCGCAAGTCCCTCGCACTCCTGGCATTGTTCTCGATTGGCGCGGCCGGCGTGGCTTATGGCGCGGATAAGAAGGCGGCCGAAGGGGCCGGAGCGGTTCTCTTCCGCGATAAAGGCTGCGGCTTCTGCCATGGCGCAGACCTGATGGGCACAAAAAAAGCTCCGGCGCTGGCTGAAATCCGCAAACAGAAGGTCTGGACCCCGGAAAAGATCGCCGCGCAGATTCAGGACGGTGGGCAGAAGATGCCGCCCTTTCGCGAGTCGCTCTCCGATGAGGAGATCGCGCAATTGATTGCGTTTTTGCGGTCCAAGAACAGGCCAGTTGCGCCGCCTGCTCCGGCTGTTCCTCAGCAGTAAAACAGCGATTAGGCATTGTTCTTAACGACGCCGCGGTATTGTGCGCGAGCCTATCCTTGCGCCAAAAAAGTGCAAGGATGGGGCACGGAGATACACGGAACCTAGGCGGGGCTTAGCTACGGGATCAGACTTCGACCGGCACGTCCGAGACGCCTTCCACGCCGAAGATTGTCCGGTAGCGCTCCACTTCCTCGGCTGGTCCCATCGCTTTCTTGTAGTTGTCGGAGAGTTTGACGGCGGGACGGCCCTCGACCGATACCAGCTTGCAGACCAGGCTGATGGGGTTGAAGCCGTCTCCGGCCCGCGGGTCGCAGTTACGGAAGTCGTTTGTGAGCAGCGTGCCCCAGCCGGCGCTGAAGCGAATTCGCCGCTCCAGCTTCCAGCGCTGTGCGTCCAGAAAATCCGCCGCGCTGCGGAAATCCTCCGGTCGACCGGCGAGAATCTTTCCGGAAAAATGTGCGTGGAGCGCGAGAATCCGGTCCACGTCGAGCGCGTCAGAAGCGATGAGGCGTTTTCGCCGTGGGTCGCGACCGTGGCCCTTCAGCCAGGCGATATATTCGTCGCCGGCGGCAAAGGGGTCTTTGCTGTCGATGCGCTGTCCGGTCCAGTCAGCGACCCACTCGGGCGCATTTTGCAGAAACTGCGTTGTGCCGAAGGTATCGGGCAGCAGAATCAGCAACTCGCCCTGATAACTCTTCTGCCACAACTCCAGCAGCCGATATTGCGCGGTGCGAAGATCGTCGTCCGTCTCGGCAAGAGCCGCCAACGCCATCGGCAGCTCATGCGCGTTGGTGCCGATGGCTTCAAGATCGTGTTTGTAAGCCAGATAGGTATTCGAGCTGCCGGCAAAGCTTGCACCCAGCACATCGCTCATCGCTTTCACCACGTATTCGTGCCAGAGAAAGCTGTGCCGCCGCCGCGTCCCGAAATCGCTCACGCTGAGCCCCGGCACGCCGCGCAGCCGCTCCATCTTCTCCCACAGGCGCGTTTTGGCGCGGGCATAGAGAATGTCGAGCTCGAACTCGGTGAGCCTCTTGAGCGCGGCCCGCGTCTTGAGCTCATCGATGGCAGAGAGAGCGTAAATCTCCCAGAGCGTCGTCTCTGTCCACAGGCCGTCGAAGCGTAGGGAAATCTGCCCGTCCTGCACGGAGAGATCGAAGTCCGAGAGCCGGAAATCCCGGTCCAGCCACTCCAGAAAATCCGGCTCGAAGATGCCGCGCTTGCCGTAAAAGGTGTTGCCGGCCAGCCAGATCAACTCCGACTTGTAAAACCGGAGCCGCCGCGTGGATTCGAGCTGCTCGCGCAACTCGCCGATGTCGACCACCTCGCCCAGCCGCACCTGCACGGTGCGGTTCTGGAGCGCAAACCCGGCCCGCGTCCGCGGAAAATGCTTCCAGATGAATTGCAGCATCAGCAGCTTGTAGAAGTCCGTGTCGAGAAGCGACCGCGTAATCGGGTCCAGCTCCCAGTTGTGGTCATGCGCGCGACGGGCAATGTTGACGATCACAATGCCTCTACTTTATGACATTGCGAAGGGCAATGTCGCGCCGGGGCCTTCCGGTAACGGGTCAGCGGTGTTGTGTGCTATCCCGGGCCCCAACAACAGGGACCTGGGCACCAATCTTCGTGAAACAACATCCCTGAGTATTCCCTGCTTTCATCCCCTGCCCCCCGTCCGTTACACTTAGCAGGACGGCGCACCAGCATTCCGTTTCCCTGGGTGCCGGTTCCTGCCGAGATTTCCGCATCCGACTACGCATGGCGACCATCCAACCAATTGCTGGAGAGAACGAGCAGCATCCTGACGTGGCACTCGTCGCACGAGTCCGCGGCGGGGATGTCGCGGCCTACGACGAACTCGTCCGCAAGTACGAGCGGCAGGTCTTTCGCATTGCGCAGCACATTACGCAGAACCGCGAAGACGCCGAAGACGTAATGCAGGACGCCTTCCTGAAGGCCTACGAGAAGCTCGATCAGTTCCAGGGAAACTCGAAGTTCTACACATGGCTGGTCCGGATCGCAGTCAACGAAAGCCTGATGCGTCTGCGCAAGCGTCGCACAGGGAAACTGGTCTCCCTCGACGAAGACGTGGAGACCGAAGAGGGCTCCGTGCCCCGCGACGTGGCGGACTGGGACCCCAACCCGGAACAGCAATACTCCCAGGCCGAGCTGGCCGAAATTCTCCGCAAGACCATCCAGGGCCTGCCGCCCGGCTTTCGCGTCGTCTTTACCCTGCGCGATGTCGAGGGGCTTTCCACCGAGGAGACAGCGGAAACCCTGGGCTTAAGCATTCCTGCCGTAAAATCGCGCCTTCTGCGCGCCCGGTTGCAACTCCGGGAACGTCTTACCCGCTACTTCCGCAGGAGAAAAGCATCAAAGAAAGTGGGAGGTAGCAAGTGAAGTGCTCTGAGTTTCTCGCCCTGATTGACGACCTGATGGACGACGCCGTGTCCGCGGACGTGCGCGCCGAGCTACAGAAGCATCTGAGCGGCTGCGAGCACTGCGAAGTGACCCTCTCCACCACGCGGAAGACTATCCAGATCTATCGCTCCCACGAGATTTACGATCTGCCTGCCGGTCTGCGCGAACGCCTGCATACAGCCATCATGGCGCGGTGCAAAAAGGGCTGCTGACACCGCCTTTCCGCTGGGTCCGTTGGGCCATGCACGGTTTCCCGGGCGGTAAAAAGTTCGTTACCTTTACGCTCTTCGCGCAACTCCTCCGGTAAAATTGCGTCATCATAAGAGGCACGTCCGGGCTGAAATTCCAATACGCCGTCCTGTTCTCGTGGAGAGCTGAAAATGCGGATTCTCGAACGATCTCTGGCCGCTGCAATGTGCCTCTGCCTTTGCGCTTCCACCCTGCCGGAGACGGCGCTGGCAGCCGAGCCTTCCTTCGACCGCTCTACCCCGCGTCCGGCCGCGCTGACCTCAGACGAGCGCTTCCTTCACGCTCTCAATCGTTTCAGCTTCGGCCCGCGTCCCGGCGACGTGGAAGCCGTAAAGGCACTGGGCCTCGACAACTGGTTTGCGCAGCAGCTTCATCCGCAGGCCATCGACCAGTCGATCCTGCAGAAGCGCCTGGCCGAGTTCCCCGCTATGCAGCTCAGCGACCAGGACCTGCTCCTCCGATTGCCCAGCAACGCCATCATCCGCCAAGTTGTCGACGGCAAGGCCAAAATGCCGAAGCAGGGCCTGATCGGCAGCATCTACGCCGACTCGGTTGACCGCCTGAAGGCGCGCCGCGAGGACGACAAGAGAAAGCAACTGGCCGCGGCTCCTGCGATGACTGGAGATGCTCCGGCGATGGCCGGAAGTAGGATGCAGGGCGCAGTTCAGAATTCGGCTCAAAGCTCGGAGATGATGGGCGGGGCCGCGAGCCAGATACAGATGACAGCTCCCGCACCGGAACAACCCGCCATCGACCAGTCCCAGACCGCTTCTGTTCTTGCCCTGACGCCGGTCGAGCGCGTGCAGACTCTGGCCGCAATGTCGCAGCCGCGCTTGGACGCCTTTCTCAAGACGCTAAAGCCGCCGCAGCGCACTGCTCTGCTCGATCGCATGACTCCGGGGATGACGGAAATTGTCGGCGCACTCGAAAACCCCGAGCGCGTTGTTACGAACGAGTTGCTCTCCGCGCGCCTGACCCGCGACATCTACTCCCAGGCCCAGCTTCAGGAGGTGATGACCGACTTCTGGCTCAATCACTTCAACGTCTACCTTCGCAAAGACGAGACGATGCCCTACTATCTCGTCGGCTACGAGCGCGACACCATTCGCCCCAACTCGCTGGGCAAATTCGAGGACCTGCTGGAAGCCGTGGCGCATAGCTCGGCCATGATGCTCTACCTCGACAACTCATCGAGCACCGGCCCCGATTCTCCCTCCGCCGTCAAGGCCGAGCAGGCCGCAATTCGCAGCAACAAGCCAAAGGCGAAGCCGCAGGGCATCAACGAAAACTACGCCCGCGAGCTGATGGAGCTGCATACGCTCGGTGTCAACGGCGGCTACAACCAGGCCGACGTCATCCAGGCCGCGCGCATCCTGACTGGCTGGACCGTCGAACAGCCACTGCGCGGCGGCGGCTTCAAGTTCGACGAGAACCGCCATGAGCCGGGCAAAAATAAAGTGATGGGCAAGAAGTTCAAGGACGGCGGCGAGAAGGAAGGCCGCGACCTGCTGCACTTCCTCGCCACGCGGCCCGCTACGGCGAAGTTCCTTTCCCGCAAGCTTGCTATCCGCTTCGTTTCGGACGATCCGCCGCAGCCCCTCATCGACCGCATGGCAAAGTCCTACCTCAAATCCGGCGGCGACATTGCCACTGTGATGGAAACCATGTATCGCTCGCCGGAGTTCTGGTCGCAGGACGCTTATCGCGCCAAGGTCAAGACGCCACTCGAATATGTCGTCTCCGCCGCCCGCGCCAGCGACGCGAACATCACAAACATGCAGCCGCTGCTCACCGCACTGCGCGATATGGGAATGCCGCTTTACGGCTGCATTCCTCCCACCGGCTACAAGTGGGAAGCCGCTGACTGGGTCTCGACCGGCGCGCTTGTCAGCCGCATGAACTTTGCGCTCTCGCTGGCTTCGAACCGGCTCAATGGCATCACGACAAAATGGACTTCTCAGGATGATTCTGCCGCTACGCCGACTACCGCACCCGCGCCCGAATCCGAGGAATCGCGCCTTGAATCCGAGCTTGTGGCCGGCGGCGTGAGCGATACGACACGCGAGGCAGTATTGAAGCAGTTCGCTGCGCAGTCCGTCGCTGCACAGGCGCGGCCGGAGCGCGAACAGAACAGAATGAACGACAAGATGCGGAGCAGCGGAAAATCCGTCGTCGCCGTTCCGACCGTCTTCAGGCCGCAGCCCAATCGCCTTCCCGCTCCCCCACCCGCGGAAAAACAGGACCAGTTGCTTGCGGGATTGCTGTTGGGCTCACCGGAATTTCAACGTCGGTAACACGATTCAGGAGATCGCTCCCCATGCAGATCAATCGCCGGTTCTTCCTCCATAAAGGCGCTCTCGCTCTCGCCGGAACCACGGCTATTCCGCAGTTTCTTGTCCGCACGGTGATGGCCGAGCAGGCAGCGGCTCCCAAGCGCCGCCTCGTCGTCGTCTTTCAGCGCGGCGCGGCCGACGGTCTCAACATCGTGGTTCCCTATCACGAGAAGAACTATTACGCGATGCGGCCCTCCATCGCTATCCCGCAGAACAAGGTCCTCGACCTCGACGGCTTCTTCGGCCTGCATCCCTCCATGACCGCATTCAAGCCGCTCTACAATCAGGGCCATCTCGCCATCGTTCACGCCGCCGGCTCGCCCGACACGACCCGCTCCCACTTTGACGCGCAGGATTTCATGGAGTCCGGAACGCCGGGTGTGAAGGGCACAGATGACGGCTGGCTCAACCGCGCGTTGCAGGCCGAAGATTTGCGCCGACGCTGCGCCGGAACCTGCGAGCACACCGCCTTCCGCGCCCTCTCCCTTGGAGCAGATGTGCCGCTCACGCTTGCCGGAAAGGTTCCCGCCATTGCCCTCAGCAATGTCAATAACTTTTCCGTAGCGGGCCAGAAGCCTTCGCCTGCCGCCTCGGCCTTTGAGGCCATGTATGGCTCAAGCGGCGACCAGATTCTGCATGCCACCGGCGACGAGACCTTTGACGCCGTTAAGATGCTGCGCGCCGCCAACCCCGCCAAATACAAGCCCTCTGTCGATTACCCCAACACCGATTTCGGTAATAACATGAAGCAGGTCGCGCAGCTTCTCAAGGCCAATCTCGGCGTCGAGGCAGCATTTACCGACATTACCGGCTGGGACACGCACCAGAACCAGGGCAACGTCAACGGCCAGCTCGCCAACCGCCTCGCCGACTTCTCGAACTCCATCGCCGCATTCTGGCGCGATCTGGGCGATGGCGCGGAAAACGTCACGCTCGTCACCATGTCGGAGTTTGGCCGCACGGCAAAGGAAAACGGCACCGCCGGCACCGACCACGGCCACGCGAATGTCATGTTTGTCCTCGGCGCGGATGTAAAGGGCGGCAAGGTGCATGGCAAGTGGCCCGGCCTCGCCAACGAGCAACTCAATGAAGGCCGCGATCTTGCCCTCACTACCGACTACCGCAATGTTCTTGGCGAAGTCGTCACCAGCACTCTCGGCGCCAGCAACCTCGACCTGGTCTTCCCCGGCGCAAGCATCCGGTCCGCCAGCTTCCTCCGCCTGGTATAGCGAAGTTATTCCGTGCCCTATCCTTGCGCCTTTTTTCTGGCGCAAGGGTGGGAAGCAATCACTCCGCGCCCGCAGCGCCTTAGTAGGATTCATCGTCGGACTGGTGCTTGATGGAAAGCACGATTCCATAGCCGTGCAATGGGCTGCGCGCTAACGCAAATTCAATCTGCAATAGCACGGGCTTACAATGAAAGCGCCACGGAGGTTCCATGTCTGCTTCCCTGCTTTCGCCTGCCGAAATCGACACAGCACTCTCAGCACTCCATCACTGGAAGATCGAAACCCGCGAGCTTGTTCTCTCGCTCACGCTGCCCGATTTCCGCGCAGCTCTTGCCTTCGTTAACCGCGTCGGCGAGCTGGCCGAGACCGCAGATCACCACCCCGACATCGACATCCGCTATAACCGCGTCCGCCTCGGGCTCGTCACTCACTCTGCCGGAGGGCTAACGCAAAAAGACTTCGATCTGGCGAAGCAGATCGAAGTCCTCAGCGAATGATTCCGTTGGAATTTACTTAGTAGCGCCGTTGCCCGCCATGCTCTGGTTCGTCTGCTCCTGCGCAGGAGCGTGCTCTGCCAGCACGCCATCGGTCAACGATGCGGCAAGCAGGCCCTCGCTGCCCTGCCGGACCAGAAAGAGCGGGAAGCCGGTTCGCTGCCAGGTCCAGGTAAATGACTTCGCGTTAATCGCATAGATGAAGTCGCTTCCGCGCGAGCTGGCGAGAATCCTGCCCTGCCGCGCGTCATAGGTAAGGCCGCTCACATCCAGCAGCGGCAGCCGCTGCAACCACATCCATGTCGTGCTGCCGCTGCGCCTGAAGTACACGCCTTCGCGCGTGCCCATCCAGAGCGTTCCGTCCGCAGAGTAAACGACGCGGTGAATGTGAGAGACCTTCACGGGAACCGTCACCGGCGTCCAAGTCTGCCCGGCGTCGCCGGAAATCACAAGACCCGTCGGAAATGCAGCCGCCATCGACGCTCCATGCACGGCCACGGTGCGAAAGTCGCTTATGCCCGCAACCGGACCGCCCTGCCACGTTGTGCCCTGATCGTGACTCCGATAAAGCCCGCTCGCCGTCGCCGCCACCCACACATCCCCGGAAACATCGAGCGCAGAGACGCGGCTCGTCAGATCGATCGGCTTGTCGGGTCCGGTTTTCTCCGTCGTGATCCGCTTCTTGCGCACCACCTGCGTCACCTGGTGCGTCACGGTATTCACAATCGCGCTACGCGGCTCCCACGTTGTCGCGTCCTTTGCGAGCACAAAGATGCCGCTATTGGTGCCGGCCGCAATCGTTCCATCCGGCGCCTGGCTCAGCGAGAAAATATCGCGTCCGCCGAGGCCATCGGCAATCTGCTTCCACTCCGCGCCGCCATCCGCTGAGAAGAACGCGCCGCCATAGGTCTTGTCGTTCACTACGCCCGCCAGAATCCGCGCCGGGTCCTGTTCGTCCACCAGCAACGCTTCCACCTTGCGCGTGGAAAAGCCCCGGTTCGAGGCCGTAAACGAAGCTCCGCCGTCGTTGCTGGCCAGCACGCCCCCGCGGTCAGTGGCGAGCAGCACGCGGCTCGTGTTGTCGGGATCGATCCAGACGTCGTTCACAATTACATCCGAGCCCGTCATGCGCTCGAAGGTCTTTCCGCCATTGATTGTCTTGTACAGGCCCTCGGTCGTGCCCGCATACACCGTTTCGCGGCGCGCCGGATCCTGATTCAGCTTGCGCGTCCGCCGGGCCGTGGACGGAATGCCCTGAATCTTATGGAAGAGGTCGCCGGCGTTTTCGCTCTTGTAAATGCCGCTGCACGCGCTGGCGTAGATAATGCGGGGATTCACCGGATCCACGAGGATCGAAAAGACATCCGAGTCCTCGATGACGCCCTGCTTGATGCTCTCCCAGTGCTTGCCGCCGTCGGTCGTCCGCCACGGCAAGTGCCACGTGCCGGCATAGATGATATCCGGGTTCGCGGGATTGACCGCGATGGACTCGACCTCGTGAATCTCCACGCTGCCGGGCGGGCTGATGAGCGTCCAGCTTGCGCCCGCATCGTCGGAACGATAGACGCCATCGAGCGTGCCCGCTACCAGAATCTTCGGGTCGGAGGGCGACTGCACCAGCGCAAAGACTGAGCGGTTGCGCAGTGCTTCGACCTGGCTCCAGTTGCGGCCAGCGTCGCGGCTTATGTAGAGGCCGCCCTCCGGCTTGTCGAAACGCCAGCCGGCTACAAAAATGTGTGCCGGGTTGGCGCTGTCCAGCACGATGTGCGCCACCACCAGATCGTCTGCCGGGTCCAGCCTCGCCAGCCGCTTCCATAGCGAGCCGCCATCTTTCGATTCGTAAATTGTGCTGTTGGCGGTGCCGAGGTAGAGATGGTCCGGGCTGTCGGGAACAGAAGTCAGCGAACGTGCGTCACCGCCGTCGGGACCGATGGTGCGCCACGCATGTTGCGCCGGGCTGAGAGTCGCATGAAATCCCGCAAGAACCAGGAAAATCAGACTCGCGGATACGCGAGAAAAATTCAAAAACATCTTCAATGAAACCTTCCATTTACTTGGATGTTCGATTGCGCCAGATGGTTCGCTGGCTGAAACATATTGAAAATATGTGCCCTACATAAAAACGAGGCTGACCTGTTACGGTCAGCCTCGTGTGTTGTTAGTTCGAGCCGCAGAGTTACTTGGCGGCTTTCCTGTGGTGGTGCTTCTCGGCCAGCGGCTTGCGGGAGATCGGCTTCACCGTCGTCTCGTCCACAG
>JAATFM010000008.1 GCA_015655195.1 Terriglobales bacterium | reverse complement strand
CACGGCGAACTGAGGCCCAAGGCGCGGACTACCAGCGCCCTGACGCTACTCGAACGCGCCGCCAAAGGACGCCTGCCGGCGCTGCTCAAGCTCAAGTTTCAACTGATGGCCGAGTCGCCCTTCGGCTACTTTCGCGGGGCCGTGCCGGTGATGGCTGCTGATCTCGCGGCGCTGCCGAATACCGGCATCGTGACGCAGATATGCGGCGACGCGCACGTTCGCAACCTGGGCGCATTCGCCGCGCCGGATGGGCGGCTGGTCTTCGACATCAACGACTTCGACGAGACGATCCGCGCGCCCTTCGAGTGGGATTTGAAGCGCATGGCGGCTTCGCTGGTGCTGGCAGGGCGCGAATCCGGCCACAAGGAAGGCTCGGCGCGGGACGCAGTTGAGGCGTGCGTTGCGCGATACGCAGCGATGATGCAGGCCTTTGCCGAGATGCCGATTCTCGAAGTGGCGCACCATCAGGTTCACGTGGAGGGCGCGGCAGTGCACGATGCGCTGCTCAAGGCCGAACGCGCCACGCCGCTACATACGCTCGAACAGCTTACGGAACCGGCGCAACTTACCGGGCCAGTTGAAAAATCCCCTATTGAAGAATCTGACGATCAGCGCGAAGCTCCGCGCCGATTCAAGGAAATTCCGCCCACGCTGACGCGTGTCACCGGACGCACGGCGCAGATGGTTCTCGCCAGCCTCGGGCCGTACCGCGCAACGCTCGAACCGCAGCGCGTGCATCTACTCTCGCTCTACCGGACTGTCGATATTGGCTTCAAGATTGTCGGCACCGGCTCGGTGGGCCTGCGTGACTACTGCATCTACTTCGAGGGCAACGGGCCGGCCGATCCACTCTTTCTGCAAATCAAGGAAGAGACCGCGAGCGGCTACGCGCCCTATCTGCCCGACGCGCGCCCCGCGCACCACAACGGCCAGCGCGTGGCGGAGGGCCAGAGAGCGATGCAGTTGGCGAGCGACCCGTTCCTGGGCTGGACGGAGGTCGCCGGGCGGCAGTATCTCGTGCGCCAACTCAACGACCACAAGGGATCGATTGAGCTGGCGGACCTGGCGGGCAAGGGTCTCGTGGCCTATGCCGAGGTCTGCGGTGAGCTGCTGGCCCGCGGCCACGCACGCGCCGGCGACCCGTTCGCCCTTGCCGGCTACATTGGCGCAGGCGACGGCTTTGCCGAGGCGCTGGCCGGCTTTGGCTCGCGCTATGCCGACCAGACAGAAAAAGACTGGGATGAATTGAAGCGCTCCGGCAAAGCCCGCTCGACTAGCCGGAGACCTGCCAGCCAAAAATCAGCCGGCCGCAAGCCAGCCGACAAGAAATAACGCGGCTTCAAAATGGCGCCGTTCTTCTGGTATCGGTTCCGCGACTGATCCAGAGCAGGCAGCAAAAAGGAGAACACCATGTGCCTTATCGATCTGAAGAGTTCTGCAAAAGCGCGCCGGCTGAAACAAGTCGGCTACATCTGCCTGGCGGCTGGGTTGCTGCTTGCAAACTTTGCCCGCACATCCGCGACCGTAGCGCAGAACTGGCTCCACGCCACCAGCGGATTTCTGCTGGGCTTTTCCATCGTGGCTCTTCTGGCGGGCGTTCGCATGTCGCGGCGCAGCGCGTGAGGATTGGCGCGGCTTCTATACTTGAGTCAGCATGAGCCAGCCCATCGCAGCCCCCGCACGCACCCGTTCGCAGACCCTTCAGCAGCGCGCCGAGCGCCTCTTTCCCGGCGGAGTCAACTCACCGGTGCGCGCCTTTCGCGCCGTGGGCGGAGCGCCGCCGTTTCTTGAGAGCGCCGAGGGCGCGTGGCTCACCGACGTGGACGGCAACCGCTACATCGACTACTTCGGCTCCTGGGGGCCGATGATTCTTGGCCACGCGTTTCCGCCGGTCGTGGAGGCTATCGAGCGCGCTGCGCGGAAGAGCGCGAGTTTTGGTGCATCGACGGCAGCCGAAGGCGATCTGGCCGAGCGTGTGATTGCCTGTTATCCGGCCATTGAGAAACTGCGCTTTGTGTCGAGCGGCACTGAGGCAACGATGTCGGCAATCCGGCTGGCGCGGGCGGCGACCGGGCGCAATGTGATTGTCAAATTCGAGGGCTGTTATCACGGCCACGCGGACGGGTTGCTGGTCAAGGCCGGCTCCGGCGTGGCGACTTTTGGGATTCCCGGCTCGGCCGGCGTGCCGGATGCCGTGGCGCACCTGACGCTGGCGCTGCCCTACAACGACCTGACCAGCGTGGAAGCGGCCTTTGCGGCGCACAAGGGCGAGATCGCCGCGATCATTCTGGAGCCGGTCGTCGGCAATGCGGGCTGCATTCCGCCGGCGGAAGGGTATCTGGAAGGGCTGCGCACAATTACGCGGCGCGAAGGGGCGCTGCTGATTGCAGACGAGGTAATGACGGGCTTCCGGCTGGCGCTCGGCGGAGCCGTGGAACGCTACAAAATGGAGCCGGACCTGATTACGCTGGGCAAAATTGTGGGCGGCGGGCTACCCGTGGGCGCATTTGGCGGCAAGCGCGAGCTGATGGACCTGCTGGCTCCGCTCGGGCCCGTCTATCAGGCCGGCACGCTGAGCGGCAATCCGCTGGCAATGGCGGCGGGAATTGCTACGGTGGCGCATTTGCAGGAGCACGCCGGAGAGATTTACCCACAGCTTGAGGCGACGGCGAAGGCGATTGCCGAGGGCGTGGCCGCCGAGGCCGCGAAGACCGGCGTGGCGCTGACCACAAACCACATTGGCTCGATGTGGACCTGGTTCTTTACGTCGAATCCCGTCACGAACTACGACGAAGCTGCGAAATCCGACACCGCTGCGTTTGGGCGGTTTCATCGGGCGATGCTGGATCAGGGAATATGGCTTCCACCGTCGCAATTCGAGGCAGCATTCCTGGGCGCGGCGCACGGAGAAGCCGAGGTGCGGGCAACGATTGCGGCGGCGCGGGCAGCGTTTCAAAGCCTGTAGCCGCGTCCGTCTCTTACCCCCACGCGTCGACCGTTACAAACTTGCGCGTAGCGGCGTAGCGGGCCAGAAGCTGCGCGGCGGCGGTGATGGATGGCTCGCGGTTCGCTTCTGGCTCGCGGTGGCCTCCGTCGTGGAGCACGATGTTGGCAGCGAGGCCGCGGCTTTGCTGCCGGTCAACCTTTGCGCTCAGCCGCTCCGCGATGCGCTCGGCGGAGGGCTCGGCCCAGTCGTTTGTCATCGCGCTCCACGTCACGGGCGTCATTCCCAGCTCGCGGGCAACGCGCAGCACATAGGGACGGCGCGCCCCGAATGGCGGCCGAAAGTGACGTACCGGCTTGCCTGTGATCTGCTCCAGCGCGTCTTTTGTATTGCGAAGCTCCTCGCGGACTTTTTTCGGCGCGGTGAGCGCCAGGTTCGGATGCGACCAGGTGTGATTGCCGATGAGGTGCCCGTTATTCGAGAGAAGTTTCGTCAGCACGGGCTCCTGGCTCGCGTATTTGCCGACGAGAAAGAAGGTGGCTTTGACGCCGTGCCGGTCGAGCACTTCGAGCAGGCGCGGGGTCCAGACGGGATTCGGTCCGTCGTCGAAGGTCAGCGCAATCTCGCCGGCGCGGCGCGGTGCGGTCAGCGTTCGGCCAAAGATCCGCGAGGCCGGCCAGAGCGCGGCATAAGCGTAGCCGCCTGCTGCCAGGCCGAGTGCACCCGCACCGGACAGAACCTCCACAATCGCGCTTGACGAAATCTGCATGATGCTTCCAGTTTGCGTTGCTGCGGCTGGGCTTAGCAAGCGTTGCACGCAAAAGCCCGCAACGCGGGACGCGAAGTTGCATCTATATTGACTGGCGGGCGTATACTCGCTCGTGTACGGGCTGCATCCTGGGTCTTCGGAGCGGCACTGGAGGCGATATGAGTCTTACCAATTTTTCCGCCGCCGGCGGCGTCCCTGCCGGAATCCCCGCGACAAAAATCACTATGCCCACGCTGACCGAGATGAAGCGGCAGCTCAAGCCCATCTCCGCGCTCACGGCTTACGACTATGCAACGGCGCGCCTTGTGGACGAAACCGGCATCGACATGATTCTCGTCGGCGACTCGCTGGCCATGGTTGTCATGGGCCACGAGAACACGCTCGCCATCACGGTGGACGAGATGCTGCATCACACGCGGGCGGTGCGGCGGGCTGTGCGGCGGGCGCTTGTCGTGGCCGATATGCCTTTCGGCAGCTACCACGGTAGCGTAGCCGAAGGCGTCGCGAATGCCATCCGGTTTGTGAAAGAGGCCGGTGCGGAGGCCGTGAAGATCGAGGGGCCGCGCGTTGAGCTTGTTGCTGCGCTTACAGAGGCCGAGATCCCCGTCGTCGCGCATCTGGGCCTTACGCCTCAGTCCGTGCACCGCATGGGCGGCTACCGCGTGCAGGCGCGGACGGCGGATGCGGCAAAGCAACTGAAGGCTGATGCAATGGCGCTGGCCGAGGCCGGCGCTGGCGCGGTGGTGCTGGAAGGCGTGCCGCGCGAAGCTGCGGCGGCCATTACCGCCGAACTGCCCGTGCCGACGATCGGCATTGGTGCTGGGCCGGAGTGCGACGGGCAGATTCTCGTCTTCCACGATCTCGTCAATCTCAGCTTTTCCCCGGCGGCGAAGTTCGTCCGCCGCTACGCCGACGCGGCTGGACTCTTCCGCTCCGCTATCGAGCACTACCGCGAGGATGTGGAACATCGCGCGTTTCCGTCGGACGCGGAGAGCTATCATCTGCAAAAGCAGCCATTAGCTGTTAACTCTTAGCTTTTAGCTCGTTATTGCAGGGAGTGGCTTTTGTGCTATCCCACCCTTGCGCCAGAAAAAAGGCGCAAGGATGGGGCACGGAGCATTGCTGTGACGCTAAGAGCTAAAAGCTAACGGCTAATAGCTGTTCTTAGTAGCCCGCAGCTTTGCCGTAATGGCTGCGATGGTCTTGGCCGCCGAGGAGCTCGCCGGTCTTCGGGTCCACGGCGATGCACTCGCCATTCGACCAGTGGCCCTTGCTGATTGCGACATCGTAGCCTGCTTTACGCAGTGCGTCGATGGTCTCCGGCGGAAAGCCCGGCTCAAGAAAGAGCTTGTCGGGCAGGTACTGATGATGGAAGCGCGGCGCGTCCACGGCCTCCTGAATGTTGAGGCCGCCCTCGGTTGCGGAGAGCAGGATATTTGCTACCGTCGTAATGATGCGCGGCCCGCCCGGCGAGCCGAGAACGTAGCGCAGCTTGCCATCTTCGAGCACAATCGTCGGCGTCATCGCGGAGAGCGGTCGCTTGCCCGGCGCAATCGCATTGGCCGGCCCCTGAATGAGCCCGAACATGTT
>JAATFM010000151.1 GCA_015655195.1 Terriglobales bacterium | reverse complement strand
GCCCGTTTCCAGACTCGTTTTTGGGCAGGTCTTTTTCGGCGCGTTCGAGCAGGGCAAGCGCCTGGAGCGGCCTGTGCGTTTCGACAAGGTTCTCGATCTGCGCGGGAGCCTCACTCTGCGCCCACTTGCGCTCCGAAACATGCCGGTAGGCCAGCCACCCGGCTGCGCCCGCCGCGGCTAAAACCAGCACTGCGCCGGCAGCTATCCATTTCACCGAGCGCCGGGCCTGCGCTGTCTCCGGGCTGACCTCGCCGAGCAGCTTGCGAATGTCGCGCTCCATTTCAGCAGCCGTCTGGTAGCGCCGGGCGCAATCCTTTTCGAGCGCGCGCGTGATAATTTCATCGGCCAGCGGCGGCAGCTCCGGCTTGAGCTGCCGCGCATGGGTCAGCGGGTCCTGTGTTACGGCGCGCAGCACGGCGAGGCTGCCCTCGGCGCGAAAGGGCGTCTGCCCGGTAAGCGTTTCGTAATAGATAACGCCGAGGCTCCACAGGTCGGTGCGCCCATCGAGCCGCTCGCCCAGCGCCTGCTCCGGCGACATATAGAGCGGCGTGCCCGCGATTCCCTGCGTCTGCGTGGCCGCAGCCTCGTCCTCGGCTGCCAGCATTTTGGCCAGCCCGAAGTCCAGCACTTTGGCGCGGTCCTTGGGCGTAATCATGATGTTGCCCGGCTTGAGGTCGCGGTGAATCACGCCCTGCGCGTGCGCCTCGCCGAGCGCGTCGAGCGTTTCGAGCACGATTTTCGTGGCCGCAGTGAGGCCGAGCGGGCCGGAGCGCAGGCGGGCCGAGAGCGGCTCGCCCGGCACCAGTTCCATCACGATGTAATCCTGCCCGTTCTCCTCGCCCACGTCGTAAACGGCGGCAATGCCGGGATGATTGAGCCGCGCCAGCGCCAGACCCTCTTGCCGGAAGTGCCGCCGCGCCTCGGCGCTGGTCAGCACGCCGGGGGCCAGCATCTTGATGGCAACCTCGCGTTCCAGCCGCTGGTCGTTGGCGCGGTAAACCACGCCCATTCCGCCCGTGCCTATCGGTTCGAGAATCGTGTACCGGCCAAGGCGGCTTCCTGTCGCCAGATAGCTTTCGGGAGGAATGGTTGCAGCGGCGGCATAGGCGGGCGTCGAGAGATAGCCGTTCAGATGGTCGTTATCCGCGAGCAGAGACTCGACCACCTTCCGCAGCGCAGGGTCGTCCTTGCAGGCCGATGCCAGAAAAGCTGTGCGCTGATCGGCGGGCAGGTCGAGCGCCTCGCCAAAGATAGATTCCGCGCTGATTTCCGGTTTCTCCATCCGCAACTGCACCCAGCCTCAACTTTGTTGCCTGGAATTTTCCCTTACTGAACCCCGGCAATGGAAGTACCATGCAAGCAACGGAACAGAAGGAGCGGGCAATGGAAGCGCCTTCCGGTCAGGTCACTCAGCTTCTTAAAGCCATGCGCGCCGGCGACGCCCAGGCAGCCGATGATCTTTTGCCGCTAGTGTACTCCGAGCTTCACCGCCTGGCCGCAGCTTATATGCGCCGCGAGCGGGCCGACCACACGCTCCAGCCCACCGCGCTCATCAACGAAGCCTACCTGCGCCTCGTCGGCGAGGAGATCGATTGGAGCAGCCGGGGCCATTTCATCGGCATCGCCGCCCATGTCATGCGCCAGGTGCTCGTCGATCACGCCCGCGCCCACTCCGCCCAGCGCCGCGCCGGCGGCGTAAACCGCGTGGAGCTGGACGAGAACCTTGCCGCCGCGCCGAACGTGGACCCCAACCGCGTCGACGAGGTTATTGCCATCGACGAGGCCCTCGGCAAGCTCGCCGCGGAGAGCCCGCGGCAGGCCCGCGTCGTCGAGCTGCGCTACTTCGGCGGCCTCTCGGTGGAGCAGATTGCCTCGGTCCTCGAAATCGCTCCGCGCTCGGTGAAGCGCGACTGGGCTCTGGCCCGCATCTGGCTTTACCGCGCCCTGCGACCGGTGGGGAGCGATGCGTCTGCGACTCTTGCCGGGGCTCCTGAAGAATAGTTCGTCCTGTTGCCCGGTCTGCTCTATTGAAATTGTGATGCCGCCTCCGCTGCCGTTACAGGATCGACAGCCTATGAGGTCCCGTGCCCCATCCTTGCGCCTTCTTTCTGGCGCAAGGGTGGGATAGCACGAACCCCAATCCATCCCTGTCATCCCGTCCCTCAAAAAACTTCCGAAACAATGGCCCCTTTTTCCGTGCGGCTCCGCACTCCCAGGTGTAAGCGGTTATCCGAGACCGCCGCTAATCACCTCAACCAGGAGAGACCGTCATGAAAAAGACCATCTTCGCCTTCGTCCTCGCCGCCCTCGCGTCCCTATCTACACTGACTGCCGGCGCGCAAACCAGCTTCACCTCGGGCAAGGCCACCGTGCCCTTTGCCTTCAACTACGGAAACCGGCACTTCGAGCCGGGCGCGTACAGGCTCGCCGTCGTCAACGAACACACCCTGATGATTCGCGGCGCGAACGGCCTCGCGATGGCGATGTATCAGGGAGAGCTTACGCGCAGGCCCTCCACCGTCAGCAAGGCTGTCTTCCGGAAGATCGGCGGCCGCTACTACCTCACCGAGATCTGGGAGGCACGCAGCGAGTCCTACGTCTCCATGGTCGAGACCCGGCAGCAGAAGGAAGCTGAGCGTGAGCGGGAAACGGCTTCGGCGGTCAACGATTTGGGCCGCGTGGAAGTGGCGCTGACCGAAACCGCGGCGCAGGGCGTAGGGAATTGAAACCGCTTGCCGTTACGCAAAAAGAGGGTCGTGGATCAGTTTGGAAAGAAGCAATTCCGCAAGGGCTAAAGCCTGCCCAATTTTGAGCTGTTTGTGGCACGGCTAAGGCCGTGCCCTGTTACAGGGCAAATTCAAACAGGCCCACTACCAAAAGGGCAGGAGCTTCCGAAACTGGAAGCTCCCACTCTTTTGTATCTTGCCGTGCGTGGTTGTGCGTCATGGCGCTGGTCGGCTTGATTTCCCGCCGGCAGGGACGGTTTACTTCTCCGCCGGGGCGCTGGCAACAACTAATTGATTGTCGACGCTGAAGACGCCCGGAACGGAGTTGGCGCGGAGGCCGGCGGTGTTCTTATCCGCCTGCGAGTCCACCGTGCCGTAAAGCGCCACGTGGCCGCTGGAAACCTGAATGCGGATTGGCTTGGCCGGGTCGATAGCGTACCTGTTCAGCGACGGGAAGCCGTAAACCGCGCGATAGGTGGCAAGGCGGATGCGGTCGTCCATCGGCGAGGGCGGGTTGACCGTAATCTCGTCGATCATGTCCTTGACGCCCTTGGTGTATGCCACCACGGAGGCCGCAGAGGCCGCGTCGGTCGGGCCGTAGGCGTATCCGCCCAGCGTTACCACGCCGTTCTGCACGGCCACGGAGATCGAGTTGAAGGCCGTGGTGCCGTAGCCGACGCGGTCATAGGAGATGGCCTTGACGAGCTTGTCCTGCAGCTCGGCGTCGGAGATGGCAGGCCCCGCCACCTGAATCTGGTTGCGAATGCCGTCCACGCCCTTGACGTGCTCCGCCTTCTTTTCGGCGTTGAGCTTCGTGTCCAGCACATCTACCGTGCCGGTCAGCGTGGCGATCTTGCCCTGCACCGCAACCTGCACGTCCTTGAAGCGTCCGGCGCTGAGCGCCTTTTGTACGGCAGCCTGCAGGTCGGTATCGCTCTGGGCAAGCGCCGCCGGAATCGCAAGCACTACGAGAAAAACTGCCGCAAGAATCAACCGGAAAGAGATTTTCATCGTTCGCTCCTTGCCGTCTCGGGGAATTAAAAATACGGCCCGGCCTTTTGGCGCCGGGAGACGGCCGCCGCGGCCATTTTGTCATAACACGGACGTGCGGGGGAAGTTTATTCCTGCAGCTGGCAGCGTCTCGGTGTGAATTTGTCTTGAAAGGGCGCGGTTTTATCAGGGTGGTTTCGCCGCGCCGTACACTGTAATCGCGATTCGGCGGGGGCGATCCGCTGGAGCTTTTTGAGAGGATCTTTTCTGGAGGCGCGGATGGGTAAGCTGGCAGACTACGAGTTCCTCACCTTTGCCGTGACGCTGGCGGCGCTATGGCTCGCCGTCGAAGCCGGCGCATGGATCGCCGCCCGGCTGCGGCCCGTCAAAGAGGCGGAGCGCGGCCATCTCTCGCAGGTCACCGGCGCAGGCATCTCGATTCTCGCACTGCTTATCGGCTTCAGCTTTTCGGCGGCCATCAACCGCTACGACCAGCGCAAGAGCTTCGAGCAGGAAGAGTCCAGCGCCATCAGCACGGAGTACACGCTGGCCGGCCTGCTGCCCGATGCCGACGCCGCACAGCTTCGCGGCCTGCTCATCGAGTTCGCCGAGCAGCGGATTGCCTTTTACAAGGCCGACGAGAGTTCGGAGCTTGCCTCCATCCGCGCCGAACGCGCCAGGATCGAAGTCCAGATGTGGCCGATTGCGGAGCGCAATGCCAAGACCAACCAGACGGCGATCATGGGCCAGGTGGTGGCGGGCATGGATAAAGTTCTCAGCCGCCCCGGCTACTCGCTGGCCGCGGCTCTCGACCGCATTCCCGACGGAACGTGGACGCTGATGGCCCTGCTCGCCGTTTTCTGCTGCGCGCTGATCGGGTACAGCGGCCACGGGCGGCATTCGCTTGTGCTACGGCTGGTGCTGCCGGTCTTCGTCTCGATGGCGTTCTTCCTGATCGCCTCGCTCGACATGCAGCGCCGCGGCGTGATTCGCGTGGAGCCGCAGAACCTTATGCGGGTTTTGCAGGAGATGCAGGCGGAGAAGTAGGGAACAAGGGAACAAGGGAACAAGGGAACAAGGGAACAAGGGAACAAGGGAACAAGCTGCGATGCAGTCTGGGTCGGAGGAGAGGTCGCGAATCTGCGAAGGTTCGCGGCTTTCGTATTTTCACGTCGCCTGTGTTCGGCAAAACAGCCGGTCTGAGAGTTTTTACTTGTTCCCTTGTTCCCTACTTCCCTCGTTCCCTGTATTTTCCACCTTTGTCACCTGCGTAGGTAGTGAGAACTCCGCGCCGGCCGCCTCGACAATGCTGAGAATCCGCAGCAGCAGGCTCTCCTGTACTCCCATGAATGCCCCGTAAGAGGGCGTCAGTACGTAGGCGTTGAGCTCGATGTCGTCCGAGACGGTGCTGATGGCGAGAAAGCTCACACGCGCTGTCTCGGTCTCGACATTTTCATCGGCTTTGAGCAGCGCACGAATTCCATCCAGCACGCTCTGAATCTGCTCTGCCGTGGAATCGTACTTGAGCGTCACGATGTGGTGGAACCAGTACTTGTCGCGGAAGGTGTAGTTCTCCACGTTCATGGTGGAGAGCTGGCCGTTGGGGATCGTCACGATGGTGCGGTTAAAGGTGCGAATCCGTGTGGAGCGCAGGCCAATCGCCATTACGTAGCCCTCCACGCTGCCGACCTTGCACTGGTCTCCGATGCGTAGCGGGCGGTCGGAGATAATCATGATCCCGCCGAAGAGATTTTCGAGCGTCTTCTGCGCGGCGAAGGCGACGGCCAAACCGCCGATGCCGAGGCCGGTGAGAACGGCGGTGAGATTGATGCCGCGCAGGTGCAGAACTACAAGCGCGCCGATCGTGATTGCGCCGATCTGCGAGAGCCGGCCGATTAGCCCGGTCAGTGCGATCTTGTCGGAGGATTGCACGCGCTTGAGCCGACCGACGAGCAGTTCGCTAATGAGCCCCATGGTGCGTGTGGCGAGCCACGTGACCGCGATGACCGTGACGATAGAACCGATGTTGTGCCAGAAGGCGCGGCCCAGCAGCGAGTCCGAGGTGACGCCGAAGACGAGCAGCACGATGCCGAAGAAGAGCAGGCGCAGTGGTGCGCGAATGCTGCTGACGTGCTCCACGGCGGCTGGCCCGGCCACGCGATGCGCGATCTTTCGCAGCACTGGCTGCACGAGGCGATTGATCCACGAGCCGAGCAGCATCAGCACCACGAGCGCAACGAGCAGCAGCAGCCAGCGCCACAGCGGCGTAGCGAGAAACTGCGTTTGCAGCCAGCCCGGCAGGTTCTGCCCCACCGGCGCGACCTCGCCCATGTTCTGGTAGGCGTCGGGAATCTGGCGCAGCGTTTCTTCGGAGAAGAGCCAGATGGCCGGATCGTCGCCGCGCTTGACGCGGTCGAGATAGATGGGGAGCTTGTCGCTCGGCCCCACGGCTACGCCGATCTGCTCGCGGTTGGGATTCTGCGAGAGCGCCTGACTGCCTTCGGGCTTGCGGCTGATCTTGTTCAGCTCAATCGAAGTCTCGCGGTTCAGGATCTCCTGGAGCTGCTGGGCGAGCTTCTGTGCCAGCGTGCCTTTCTGCCGTGTGTCGAGAAACTGCGCGGCTTCCTCGTAGTCGCCGCGGTTGGCGGCCTTTATAAAGCCCAGCACGACCCCATGCGGCGTGGCGCGGCCCAACGGGTCATCGCTGATTTCAGCCGGAGCGGGTGTGGCAGCCTGCGCAGCAGTTGCGGCAGGCACGGCGGTGGGAACGGGTAGCTGCGCGGACAAAAAAGGCGTCAGCGGCAACAAAAGCAGCAGCGTACGCAGGGTTCTAATGGGAATTGAATCACTCAGCCACATCAAGCGCAGTGTAGCGCAGCAGGCCGATGACTCGGTTCAGGGTGACATTGGGTGGGGAGGGTTCGTGCCACCCCACCCTTGCGCCAGTAGCCACCCCACGGACGAAGACCTGTCCGCGGGGGCCCCGGCAGGCGCAAGGATGGGGCACGGGGCAGTTGTGCAATCCCACCACCGGGATGGGATCGTTTCCTTGTAAACGGCCCCCTGCTGTAAAGTCCATCGCAGTCTGCAAGCCGGTAAAATGGACCAAGGCCGTTGCCGTTGAAAGAGAGCACAATGAGCGAGTTTCCCCCTGCCCAATTTCCTCATGCCATGCTTCGTGAGATATACGAGCAGCCGGGAGCCATTGGCCGAACGCTCGATCTCTACACAGACGGGGACAAGCTCAAGGAGGAAGCCTTCGCAGGCATCGCGCAGTGGCTCAACCCTCGCGGCGAAGTGCTGATTGCGGCCAGCGGTTCGAGCCGCCACGCCGGCCTCGCCGCTGAAATCCTCCTCGAAGACCTCTGCGGCCTTGCCGTCGATGTGGAATACGCGAGCGAGTGGGGCACGCGCGCCGCCGCCAATCCCCGCAGGCCATCGGTGCTCGTCATCTCGCAATCCGGCGAGACCTCCGATACGCTCGCCGCGCTGCGCCTGGCGCGGGAGTTCGGCGAGCCGACGCTTGCGATCGCGAATGTTCCGGGCAGCTCCATGCTACGTGAGGCCGCAGCCGCCATGCCGCTCGCGGCGGGCAAGGAGTTGGCAATTCCGGCCACAAAGAGCTTCACCGGCCAGCTCACGGCGCTCTATCTCCTCGCGCTTTACGAGGCTCAGCGCCTCGGCGTGATGGATGCTGGGCAGATCGCCTTCAGCATCCGCGCTCTGCGCGATCTCACCTCGCAGATTGCACGCCAGCTTGACGGCTGGCGCGCCGCGGCGCAGACCCTGGCGCGCAAATATGCCGATGCAAACACCTTCCTCTATCTCGGCCGCGGCATTCACTATGCTATCGCTCGCGAAGGCGCACTCAAGATGAAGGAATCGAGCTACGTTCATGCCGAGGGCTACCCGGCGGGCGAGCTCAAGCATGGACCGAATGCTCTGGTTGGCGAGCACGTGCCGCTGGTAGCGATTGCCACCGTCGATCGCGGCCTCGAAGACTCCGTTCTACGTTATGAAAAGACTGTGCAGCTTCTCGAAGAGATGAAGAAACAGGGGGCCCGCGTCATTGCGCTGGCCAACACCGGCGACGAAATCATCCGCTTGCTCGCCGCCGACGTCATCGAGATCGAGCCTGCCGGCGAGTACCTGCTGCCCATTGCCGAAGTCATTCCGCTGCAGCTCTTCAGCTACTTCATGGCGCTCGAACACGGCGTCGATGTCGACAAGCCGCGCAATCTCTCGAAAGCTGTCATCGAGGTCTAAGCTAATCTCGAATGCTTCAAATTCTGTGGATCGGGACAATTATTTTGTTAACAAGACAAATCGTCAGGCAATTCTGTTAACTATTAACAAGCACCTATGTCATACAAACAGAAATGGTTAATGGTTATCCTCGGCCCAAAGTATTCCAGATCTCGTCAGGCAGAACTTTTTCGTAGAGCGCTGAGATTAGGCACTTTTTGCTCAATTCTGTCCCGAACATTTGGCCGGATGGCAAGTTGCCTACGAAAGGAATTGGCTGCTGCCTGAAGTATGCAAAATCGGTAGGAGATCGCGTTATCCGGTTTAGTATGGGAAGGTTAACAGCAACAACCTTCTACCTTGGGTGGCTTTCAGGCGGCTTGCCTTGAACAAGAAAAGCTTAAGCGAACGGGATATTTGCACGAAGTTCATCACACCTGCAGTGCAAAATGTCGGCTGGGACCCCATGGCCCAGATCCGGGAAGAAGTCTCGTTTACGAAGGGCCGGATCATCGTTCGCGGCAAACTCGTCACCCATGGCTCTACTACAAGCCCAACATCCCCATCGCGCTGATCGAGGCCAAGGACAACAACCACTCAGTTGGCGATGGTATCTTCCGCACTGCCTGGGAAACTGCCTTATAGCGCGTGAAGTCAGGTGGGATGAAGACCGCTTCCGGACAGAGCCGTTCTGCTTGTACCGCCGGCATCGCCGAATGGACACTGTAGCGCCGCGCCTCATAAGAAGCTGCACAGACCACCGAACGCTTGCCCGCTGCCATTGGGACCTGCCAGCGGGTGTGACGAAATGACCTTATAGAGACATTGTTGTCCGCTGCCCGCTCTGCGGAGAGCGGCGGCGCATCTGCTCCCACCTGGCGCTTCCAGGCACGAAGCCCACCGCCGAACGTGGCGAGCTTGTAGCACCGCCGCCTGGGGCGCTTGATCGGACCCTCCTGCCTGGTTGCCATGCAGACATTATCCGCATCCTCGGGCTGGACCTTCGTCTGATTGCCTCCTGTTGTTTCTGTGGGGTTCAATCCGGCTGGGCTAAGGTCTGCGTGGTGCCGTGCAAGCCAATACCACTGCATCAGCCGTGGGGCGTTTGGGGCGTTTTGTGATGCGCGTCACTTATTCACCCAAACCTGCTTGACAACGCTTCCGCCGACTGCAATAAATGATTCCATCCTCGCTTTGCAATTTCAGAGACCTGCTGCAAATAAAAGCAGCGGGCAAGCTCAGGATTGGGCCCTGTATTGGTGCGGCAGTGACTTGGGTACTGCCTCGAATGCTGTAAGACGTGTGCATCCCCTCGATCTCTTCACTTTGCTCATACGCCTTTGCTCTGAACCGAAGGTATTGCCTGGTTCTACAGCGCAGGTAGTCCCGCTTCTACGGACACGCGAGGAATGATGAAAGTTTTCATCGGTTTGTTCTTGGTTGCGCGTAGTCATAGTAAGTCCACCAACTACGGGTTTCTGAATAGGGTAGCGATTGCGATATTTCTTCTTCTTTTCCCCATATCGCTGATGGGACATTTGACTACCTCAGGAGAACGAGGACTACCTGCAAACAGCGCATTCAGTGGCGGCAATATAGACTCCGGTCCGGTTCTTAAGATCGAACGAGATCCACGTTGCGAGGCAATTCCGTACCGCGCCGGGCGATCCATTAGCTGCCCTGCACGAAAGGCTTGGATACCAACCACAACTGAACAGCACTCCGGCACCAAATGTAATTCTGCTTTTCTACCGGTCGGCACATCATAGAGGCGGCTTTTGAATCATGCGACCGCCGAAACTGACGATCCTATTCGAGTCGAACAACCACTCAATAAAGGGAACAACTGTGGAACGTAGAACGCATCATATATGCGGTATTTATAGTCTTCAGGAACGGGTGTTCGCAATATGGAGCATGTGTCTCCTCATCGGAGTTATCGCTGGGCCACATCTGCAGGCGCAGGTCATGAATGTCAGCGGAGCCAACTCCGAACCGCAACCCGGAACTGGCCATGATTATATCGGTCTGCTCAATGAGACAGTCGATCCGGCAACGGGGTCTTTAAGTGTCAAGATAGGAATTGACCTGCCGAAGGGTCGCGGTCTCAATATTCCTTTCTCAATCAACTACAACTCCAAGCTTGCCTATCAAATCGTTGA
Organism: Terriglobales bacterium; assembly: GCA_015655195.1. Classification (GTDB taxonomy): domain Bacteria; phylum Acidobacteriota; class Terriglobia; order Terriglobales; family Acidobacteriaceae; genus Telmatobacter. The sequence goes on along the minus strand of JAATFM010000151.1, from coordinate 2,760 downwards.
TTCCGGCAGTGCCGGTCCGATGCAGCAATACCCGATATGGGCGGCCTACACCCATTCCACGTGGTCCTACTCGGTTCCTTACATTTCCGCGATCAATAACCAAGTGAACCTCTCCAGTTCGCCTTCGAATCCAACTCAAGGCTATGTCTCTTGCACTTGGAACGACGGCTATATTTTTCACGACCCGAACGGAGTATCCGACAATCTGAATATCAACCCGCTTCAAGCCACAAATGACTCCGCAGACTCAACAGTATGTCCTACAAATAACGTTCTTGCTAACGGTGGCATGAGCTACCGGGCGAATGCGGAACAAATCACGTCTGGACAATACTTTACCGAGACAATAGTTGCAAGAAATGTCGACGGAACTGTATACAAATTCACTCAAGGCCTTTATTCCGGGGCTCTTGGAAATAATATGGTGGCCATATTCTCCTATCCAGATTCAATCGAGGACACCAACGGAAATATCATCAGCCTACCCATTACCAGTAATGGAACGTTCGGTGGCGACGGAACAATTTATCAAGATACTCTCGGCAGATCGCTCTTGAAGATCACTGGAACGCCACTCAACTCGGGACTCGGCGCCAACCAGACCCTGACAAATAACATATCCGTATCCGGATTAACCAATCCATATGTAGTTACTTGGCAGGAAATTGGCCAAAACGCCAGCGGTTCTTCGATGAATTTTAGTCTCACTGCAGACCCAGTGCCGGATTACTGTGCCAGCTTTGGACCACTTCATATATCGCCTGTGGATCGGGCAATTAGCAGTATCCAGTTGCCTAATGGATCGAGTTATAAATTCTCCTACGATGGTGTCTTTGGACTACTTAGCCAGATAACATACCCTAATGGTGCATGGGTTAAATACGATTGGGAGACTCTCGATAACGTAAACGATGGGGCGTTTACGGCTTTTACTTCAATAGGGTGGGAGGGTGGATATATCCAACCACGGCAATGCTACTACTTTTATGGAGCAGTGGTCGTGAAAGCCCGTCACGTGAGCTATGATGGATCCACCGAGGCGTTGACGCAGCAGTTTTCCTACTCACCAAGAGCACCAGGAGCCATCCCTGAAACGGATGTCACAACCACGGACAATATTCGCGGTACAAATTATAATACCTCCTATATACTTACGAGCGTTCCTGACAACACCAATTCGTTAAGGCCTGCCTCAACAACCTCATTTACCGAAAACATTGTAAAATATTACGACACAGACGGTTCGTTGCTAAAGACCGTAACAAAGAACTGGAACGAGACGCTCCCGGACCTCCCGCTGGCATCCGAATCGGAGGCTCTCGGGCAGAGTGGGCCAATATCGCAAACCGTATATTCATATAATGGCAGTGTGGTTAGCGAAAAAGACGAATACGATTACGGCGCTTCATCTCCCACTAAAATCACACATTACAATTACCAGATTTTCCCTGCTCCCATCCATCAGAGTTTTCCTGGGGTTCCGGTTCCATTCTATAAACCACAAAGTGTAATCGTTACTGACCCCAATCACAGTAATGCAGTAATAGCAGAAACCGACTATCTCTATGACCAGTATTCTGTTTTACCGGCGACAGCCACGCAACATGATAATTCCGGCTTTGGATCGAGTTATACAGGTACACGGGGCAATCTCACCACGGCTACAAAGAGGTGTATTGTGCCAGCCGGGTGTTCGGACTCGGTCACGCAGTACACTTATGACGCCACCGGACAGGTGAGGACGATTACCGACTCCAACCATAATACGACCTCATTGAGCTATGCCGATTCACCGACTGGCGCAAATGCCGCTGGCGAGTCGAATGCCTATCTCACTCAGGTCTCTACTCCTCAAGTAAATGGCGTTTCCCATGCCAAGAACTACACCTACGACTACACGCGCAGCAACCTGATCTCAGCAGAGGACGAGAATTCCCAGACTTCTACTTATACCTACGACCAGAGCATTGACCCGATGGGTCGGCTCACCGAAGTCCAGGGACCGACGGATCCAGATAACAATGGTCAGAGACCTACAACAAGCTATTATTATTCCGACACGGGATTGTCGCCAAGCATTACGACCGAGTCGGTGTTGAACGCCTCCGGTGCAAAGGAGTCCGTTACTCAGACTATGGACGGAATCGGGCATGTTGTTATGAAGGAAGTTTCATCGACAACAGACTCGTCAGTGAAACCCGTGTACACGACGACATCGTACGACGGTATGGGGCAGGTGTATCGGGTTTCTAGCCCGTATGAAACTACCGGAGACCCAACCTATGGCTTGACCACATACACTTACGATGGCCTTGGTCGGATAAAGTCCTTAGCTAGACCTAGTTCATACGGAACGGAAAAATGGAGCTACACAGGTAACACGACGCTATTTACAGATGAGCGGAATAACCAACGGCAGTTGCAGGCAAATGCATTCGGACAGACCACATTCGTGTGGGAGCCCAATGGAGTCAGCGCCGCTCCAACTCTGCAAACCGCTTATCTTTATGATCCCCTGGGGAACCTGACGTCGGCAACCCAGACCGGGGCCAGCGGAGACACAGCGAGGGTACGAACTTTCTCATACGATGGGTTGTCCCAGCTACGCAGCGCAACGAATCCGGAGACGGGAACAGCCACATATACTTACGATGGAAACGGAAATCTGATACAGAAAACGTCGCCTGCAGTGAACTTTCCTGCCGGAAGTGGCAACTCTCAGACCCAGGCCATCGGATACTGCTACGATTCGCTGAACCG
>JAATFM010000057.1 GCA_015655195.1 Terriglobales bacterium | reverse complement strand
TGAAGCTCGATCTCCGTGGAAGCCGCGCCCATGCGCTGCCCGCGGCGAATCACTGCGGCAAGCTCGCCCGCGTATTCCGCCGGCAAAAGCGATTCGATCCTGCGGCCACGCAGTGAAGCCTCTTCGCTGGACTCGGTTCTGGGCGCGATGAGAGCGGCAAAGGCGCGGTTGGCCAGCAGAACACGGCCCGCGCCGTCCAGCGTCACCACACCGCTCGGAATCGTCTCGACAATCGTTTCCAGCTCGCGGCGCCGCTCTTCAATCGCCTGGTTCGCCGCTGTCAACTGCGCCGAAGAACTCTGCGCCACCTGGCGGCTGGTCTCAAGATCGGCAGCCATGCGGTTGAACGAGCGCACCAGCTCGCCCATCTCGCCGGCGACGGCCACGTCCACGCGCTGCTCGTACTTGCCCGCCGCAATCTCGTTCATCGCGTCGGCAAGCGCCTCCACGGGACGCGTAATCTGCCGCGAGAGAAAGACCGCGAGCCATACGCTCGAAAAAAAGGTGAAGACCGTGATGAGCAGCAGCAGCAGAAAGAAATTGGCGCGCAGGAGTCTGCGCATTCGAAAGAGCTTCCAATACTGATCCGCACCGGAGCGAATGCGCATGACGGTTCCGCTCAGGCCCTCCGGCAAAGGCAGCGCTACCAGCACCACTTTGCCCGAGCCGGTGGCAGACATGCCAAGCGCATACTGCTGGCCCGCGATCTCGACCATCGTCTCGTCGCCGCGCCGCGCCGCGGCAATCAGGCTGGCGGAGAGCGACCCGCCAAGTTGCACGGCCCGCCCATCGTGCTCTTCGTCGAGCCACGGAAGTACACTGACGCGAGTCGTCTCCGGGGGGGCCTGATAGCTGGCAATAGCGCGCAAATCTTTGCCATACACAATGGCCAGGCCGCCGGCCAGCGTGATGCGGTGCGAGTCCAGCACATCCTGCAACTCGGCAGCGGCGCGATCCGGTGCGCCGGAGGACGCAATCGACTCCGCCTCGACGCGCGCATTGCTCGTCACATACTGCGCCAGCTCCAGCACCACCCGCGTCGAATCGTCGTGCAACTGCGAAGTGTTTGGCGAAAACCATCGGTCGATGGCCCGGTTCATGAACTCGAAGCTGAAGAGGTACATCAGCACGGCGGGCGTGAGCGCAATCAGCGCCGCGCCGAGGATCATGCGCGTGCGCAGCCGCGCGCCGAGCGCGCTCGATCCCTGGTCGGCATAAAGCTTGAGCAGGTTCCTGAGCAGCAGCATCAACAGCATGAGCAGCAGCAGGAAAAGCACTACGGTGAAGGATGCGAAGGCCAGCGTCTCGCCCGCGGTGTCGGGATTCAGGAAGCTGACATTCGAGGTGTTCCACCACTGCAACGCACCGAGCAGCGCAAAGAGCACCAACACACCACCCGCAAGCAGGTAGACCAGCCGCAACCGCGAATTGCGCTCCGAGAGCATGGGGGGATTATAGAGCGAGAGGGACTAAGAACGAAGGGCGAGGGACGAATCGGTACGCTCCATTGCGCCTTTTCGTCGCTCGTCCTTCGTCGTTCGTTCTTAGTCACTTGCCACTACGCGAGAATAGTTGCCGTCGGCTTCCACTCACGCTTCTGGCTCTCTGCTACGCCGCGATAGGTCAGCGTGCCGAGATAGGTGTTCAGCCCCTCGGCCAGACCTGCGTCCTGCTTCAGCGCTTCGCGCGGACCGAGGTTCGCAAGCCGCAACAGGTACGGGAAGGTTGCATTGGTCAGCGCCAGCGTGGAGGTGTGCGGCACCGCGCCGGGCATGTTCGTGACACAGTAGTGCACCACGCCGTCCACGGTGTAGCTGGGGTTCGAGTGCGAGGTGGGCCGCGCCGTCTCCACGCATCCGCCTTGGTCGATGGCAACGTCCACAATCACCGAGCCCTTCTTCATCCGCGAGACCATCTCTTTCGTGACAATCTTCGGCGCGGTAGCTCCGGGAATCAGAACGCCGCCGATAACGAGATCGGCCTCGCGCGTGGCCTGGGCAACGTTGTAGCTGTTCGAGGCCAGCGTGTAGACGCGGCCGTTAAAGATGTCGTCAATCTCGCGCAGGCGGTTCAGATTCAGGTCAACGAGCGTGACCTTTGCGCCAATGCCCAGCGCGATGCGCGCCGCATTGGTTCCCACCACGCCGCCACCGATCACGGTGACATGCGCCGGAGGCACGCCCGGCACGCCGCCCAGCAGAATCCCACGTCCGCCCTTTTCCTGCTCCAGATACGCCGCGCCCACCTGCACGCTCATGCGGCCCGCAACTTCGCTCATCGGCGTGAGCAGCGGCAGCGTGTTGTTGCGGTCGCGCACAGTTTCATACGCAATGCCGATGACCTTCGCATCGAGCAGCTTCTGCGTCAGTTCCGGCACCGGCGCAAGATGCAGATACGTGAACAGCACCAGCCCCTCGCGGAAGTACGCGTACTCGCTCTCGACGGGCTCCTTCACCTTGACGACGATCTCGCTCTTGCCCCACACGTAGCCGGCATCGCCGACAATCTCCGCGCCGGCTTCCTGATATTCGGCATCGTGAAAACTCGACTTCGCGCCGGCATTGGTTTCGACCAACACCTTGTGGCCGGCCTCGGTCAGCGCCTTCACTGCGGCGGGCGTAACGCCTACGCGCGACTCGTGATCCTTAATCTCTCTGGGAACTCCGATAATCATCTGCTGTGCTCCTGTGGGTTGAGGCGGGCAAAGATTCTTCTACGATTGCCGCCGCGCCGGAATTCATTGATTCGGGGAGGGCTGTATCGGCGCGGCGCACGAACTCTGTGTTCGATGAGATGAATCCTAATGCGAAACGGGATGCCAATGTATGCAAATTTCGTGATAAAACCTTCCTATGGGAACGAAACGTGCCAAATCTCGCACTGTTTTGCATAAATTAAGCACAGATGTAACATCCCTCGGTCTTGATGCGCTCGATGCGTCGATTTTGCGGCTGCTCGAAGGCAATGGCCGCGCCACGAATTACGAAGTGGGCGAGGCCGTGGGGCTCTCCGCATCGGCGGCCTCGCGCCGCATTCAGGCGCTCGAAGAGATGGGAGCCATCCGCGGCTACCGCGCCGTGGTGGACGACAGCCTGCTTGGCAGGCAGATGACGGTCTTCGTTCGCGTCACGCTGGAGCGGCAGTCGGCCGCGGTGCTCGGAGCCTTCGAGGCAGCAGTGCGCCGTATCCAGGGCATTGTGAGCTGTCACCTGATGGCCGGGCAGTACGATTACATGCTCGTGGCGCGCGTGGCCGACATCGACGACTACGGTCGCCTGCACCAGAACGATCTCTCACGCCTGCCCGGCGTCACGCGCATTGAAACCAGCTTCGCGCTACGCGATGTGATGGAGACGCGGAGACGATAACTCCAATCAGGAATTACAAAAGAAATGGCCGGAGCAGAATTCGCTCCGGCCATTTCTTTTGTGCCGAGGCGAAATTGCTACACCATCGTCTCGCGCGCATTCTTCCACAAATCGATGCCGGAATCGACGGCGTGCTTGTCGATCTCGGCCAACTCGGCTGGCGTGAAATCGAGCTTGTGGAGTGCGTCGAGGGAGTTGTCGAGTTGCGCGACATTGCGCGCGCCGATCAGCGCCGAAGTAACGCGCTTGTCACGCAACACCCATGCAATCGCCATCTGCGCCAGGGACTGCCCGCGGCTCTTTGCGATTGCATTCAAGGCGCGAGCCCTCTCAATGTTCTCATCGCTCAGGAACTGCGAACGTAGCGAAGACTGCTCCGCCACGGCACGTGAATTCTCCGGCACGCCGCTCAGGTATTTCTCGGTCAGCAACCCCTGGCCCAGCGGAGAAAATGCGATGCAGCCCGCGCCAACCTCGTCGAGCGCCGCCAGCAGACCATCCTCGATCCAGCGATTCAGCATGGAGTACGAAGGCTGATGAATCAGCAGCGGGACTCCGAGAGATTTGAGAATCGCGGCAGCCTCGCGTGTCCGCTCCGGACTGTACGACGAGATGCCGACATAAAGCGCCTTGCCCTGCTGCACGGCCGTCGCAAGCGCGCCCATCGTCTCTTCGAGTGGTGCATTATCCCAGGGTCGATGCGCATAGAAAATATCGACGTATTCAAGGCCCATGCGCTTCAGGCTGTCGTCGAGCGAGGCCCGCAGATACTTGCGCGAACCGCCAATGCCGTAAGGCCCCGGCCACATATCCCAGCCTGCCTTGGTGGAGATGACAAGCTCGTTGCGCAGATTGCCAAAGTCCTTGCGAAGAATCGCGCCGAAGTTCTCTTCTGCGGAGCCATAGGGAGGCCCATAGTTGTTGGCCAGATCGAAGTG
>JAATFM010000179.1 GCA_015655195.1 Terriglobales bacterium | reverse complement strand
GGCGGCGGCGTGCTCTGGCCCATGGCTTGCCCGGCAAGGCAAAGATTGAACAACATCAGGGCAAAGGCAAAACCAGCGATGCGGCGCAAGGCATTAGGCGGTGTGGCGACCATAACAATCCTCCGAAAACTTGTTTCAAACTCTCCGCACTGGCTGACACGCCAGGCGCGGGTTGAGGCATTTATTCCCTGCTGCTCTCCGGGAGCTGCCTCGTGCTCCCGGAAAGCCATTTCTACGTCGCGCCGCATGGCGAAGCGGCCTTACTTCTTTGTCACGGCTGCCGGCCGTGAAATTGTGGCTGCTGTGGACGTGGATCCCGACGACGACACGGTGAACGGGAGCGTGAACACGGGCGTCGTGAGTGAGTTCTGCGCGCTGTTGCTCGTGTTGTAGGTGATGATTTGAATGTTGTAGGTGCCCGCCGGCGTTATCACGTTGATGGGCGGCGGCGGGTTCGAGTAGCCGATATTGGTGCAGGCCGTGATGCCGCCCAGCACTCCTGCCAGAACAAAGGCCATTGAAAGCATCGTGAGGTATCGATGGGCGCGCCGGCGTGCAGCCGCCAGGCCGATAAGCAGACCGAGGATTCCCGCCATTGCCAGCCGCGCGGCCTTCACAGTGGATCCCGAGGTTGGGCCGTTGACCGGCACGTTGGTGCTGATGGTGACGGCGATGGGCACTGCAACAGCTCCGCTTCCGCCCACGGGGATGGTTGGAGTACCCGAAACCGGATAAGTGAAGGTGCACTCGGAGTACTGCGGCATACTCGCCGCGACGCATCCGATGCCCACGTCCTGGTTGAAGCCGACCAACGGTTCGAGGCTCAGCGTGGCCGTAGCCGGCGTGCCCGCCGGGGTGCTGAGCGTGGCCGGGGTGGAGGTGATCTGAATGCTCGGCTGGATGACCCGGAATGACGGAACTGAAATGTTTGCCTGCGAGTAGTTCTGGTCTCCGCTATAGACGGCCACGAGACTGTAAGTGCCAACCGGCAGATTCCCCGTGGTGAACACCGCGTTTCCGTTCGCGTCGAGCGGCGTGGAAGGCTGTGCCGGGTCGGCGATCTGACCATTGATCTCAAAAATCACAGTGCCGGTCGGCGTTCCTACGCTCGATGTAATGGTGGCGGTGATGCTGGCGGGTTGTCCCTGGGCAACGTAGAGAGTGCCTGTCCAGAGCGTGACGTTAGCTGCCGCGGCTGGCATCGTGATGGCTCCGGCGGGCGCTGCCGTGTTGACGGTAAGGGTGCTCTTGGCTGCGCTGCCGGCAAAGTCCGGAGCCGTGCCCGCAACGCCGGAGCCGCCGTAAGTGGCGCGGACCGTTTTGGTTCCGCCGGACATATTGGTAACGTTGAAGGTTGCCACGCCGTTCTGCACCGTCACCGTCTGCTCCGGCTCGCCGGAAACGATCAGCGTGACCGTACCGTCATTGGGAACGCCTGCGCTCGAAGCGACGGTCGCCGTAATGGTGGCCGCACCGGGATAGATGATGCTCGTGCTTCCGCTCGCGGGTTGGACCGCGATGGTGGTCGTAGTCGCGTTGCGATCATCGGGTACGATGTTGGCCGCAAGCGCCACGCTGACCGTCGGCGCGTTCGCGGCATTGCTCAGCAAGCCGAGCGTTGCGGAGTTCGCGCCGCTCAGATTCGAAGGCGTCAGAGCCACATCGAGGTAGCAGCCGGAGCCGGGGCCAAGCGCCGTGGAGGGGTCGCAGGCCGGGCTGTCAAACGGTGTTCCAATTGCGTAGTCGGCGGCGTTGGCGCCGGTGAAAATGTCGCTGGCAAAAGCCGTGAGGGTCAGCGGCGCATTGCCGAGGTTGTAAACCTGCGCCTCCAGGTCGTTCTCGACGTTCGGCACAATGGTGCCCCAGTTGATGGAACCCGCAAGGCCGACCTGCGCCAGCCCGGCGGTCTCGCCGGAACCGTAGGAGATGTACGCGTTCTGCGCACTATCCAGGGCCACTCCGAAGGGAGCGCCGTCGCCGCCCAGCGTTGTAGCCACCTGCACGGCGCCGTTGACGTTGAAGCCGCCGGTTGAGGTGCTGTACGGAATCCAGATCACGCCGCCGGTTTCGGCAACGTAGACGGAACCCGATGGATCGACGGCCAGACCGGTAACCGGAGCAGCAAGCGAACTGGTAATTTTGGTTGAGCCGCCCAACTCGGTGAATTCGTAGAGGGTCGAGCCGTCGGCCACAAATACATCGCCTGAGTTGTCAACTGCAACCGCCGACGGGCCGGTAAGACCGAGGGTCGAGCCGAACTGGTAGGTCGCGGCGTTGCCCAGCAGGATCGAAGCGCCAGTATTGGGAATCTTCACCACCTGCTTGTTGTCCGCGTCAGCCACGTACACGTTTCCGATGCCGTCGGCAGCCAGATTGAGATGGTCGCCGAAGCCGGTGCGAAGCGTTACCTGCCCGCCGGCAGCAAGCGCGCCGTTGACGAACGGAATCATGTAGACGCTACCCGAGTCACCAATAAACAGGTCTCCGGCTCCATCCACAGCCACGCCGGTGGGCTTGGTCAACCCGGTTCCGACGGCTGTTCCGGCTATGGGCGCCGCCTGGCCGGAGGGATACATCTCCACCGCTCCAAGGGTCGGGTCGGCAACGTAAGTGTTGCCCCACGGGTCAGAGGCCACCTGGTCGGGCCCAGTCAGGCCCGATGCGATCGGCGTCTGATTGGCCGGCGAGAGAACCGAAATCGCCGCGCCCTGGCCCACACCGTTCACATAGGCGTTGCTGCCGGCAATCACCTTATTGCTGGAATCGAGCAGTTGCAGGGCCCCCGATACGCTTCCCACCGTGGTAGCGTTCAGCGACGGATAAACCGCGCACCAACTGTACTCGGAGCTGCTGGTTTCCGTGCCGGAAAATGCCGGGTAGGTCGCGCCCGCGGCGCAAGGCGGAATGGCCGGGTTCGTCGTCGGATCGGCATTCGGGTTGGTGGGGGAAATCGTAAAGCTGTTCGCGGCTGGCTTGGCAATAGCAACGCCGCCAAGCGTGGTTTGCTTGCTGAAGCTGTAGTAGACGGTTCCAGCCGTTCCCGCCGTGCCCGTCGCGGAAGCGGGCAAGTTGGCCACGCCCGGCTCCCACAGCGTAATTGCGGAGGAGGTGCAGGTAGCGGCAATGGTGGCGTTGCTGGCCGCATTGCACGTCGGCGCCAGGGTTCCAGGCGGTACCCAGTTGCTTCCGCCCTGGCCCGTTGGAATCCACAGGAATCCGCGCTGATCGACCGCGATCGGGAAGCCCGAGGCAACCGGCGCCACTTCCACTGCGTCGTTCCATACAAGGTTCGGCGCGGTTGGCGTGCCTTCGTTCGGAACCATCAGCACCATATCCACGTTGCCGCCGTAATTGCCCTGGTCATTCTCGCTGGAGAGATACAGGTCGCCTTGCGCGTCGAAGGTCATGGCCTTGAAGTTGTAGCCCGCCGAGGCCGGATCGATGCGCTTCATCGTCCCATTCTGTAGCCAGGTCGTCTCCGAACTGCCATCGGAGGCGCCAACGAGGGTCGTCCCGCTTTTGACCGTGGCCGCGGGAATCATCAGGACACCGTTGGCGCGCTTCGTGGTTTGCGTGTAGACGTTCTCAAGAAAGTAGAGGTTGCCGGCGTGATCCACTGCCACGTTGCTGATGAATGTCTTCAGCCCCGTGACAATCTGCCTCACGTTCTGCGGAGTTCCGCAAGGCCCGCTCACCGTGAACATATCGATTTCGTTGGTCTCCGACTGCGAGACATAAAAGGTTTGGTCGTCCCCGATGAAGATGTCCTGGGGATGGATGATGCTGCTGGAGCTGCCTGAGACAATGGACGGCGGAGTCGCCCAGGTTGAGCTGGAGTCGAAAACCCAGGTCCCTGCCGAGGCGCTGTAGGAAACGCACTGGAATTGCACGGCAGAGCCGTAGCGGTCAGTCACGTATAGCGTGTCCTGAGCGTCGAGAGCGATGCCGGCATTGTAGTAAGAGCCGGAGGCCTCAAGCGTGGAGCCATTGGATTGTTTCCCGGCGGCCGCGGAGCCAATGACAAGATTGGCCGCCGTCGCGCCGGGAGCCAGTTGATAGAGCTCGCTCAAAGAGCTGTCCAGAAAGAGCACACTGCCGTTGTGCGCGATCTTGAGGGCGTATATCTGGCCCCATGCCCCGGTGCTGCCGTGGCTGAAGGGGACCACCGATCCGGACGTGACTGTCACCTGCTGCGGGGTGAGAGGCGCCTGCGCCACTGCCGCACAGGCCGATAACAGGCCGGCGATTGCAATCCCCCACATCTTCCGCACCGCCCGGCGAACCAATTCAACAGACTCGATGGCCATCGAAATACTCCTCCAAAAACATTCTCAAACCGCTTTTTGTATCGGCCTGCGGCGCATCCCGCGGCCTGTCCTTCCTCGTCCGGACGCGCACATTGCACGCCCGGCAAACCTGCTCCCGCGACTCAGAAAAAGAACTTCGCGCCCAGCTCCACCAATCGGCTGCCCACCTTGATGTTTGCTATGCCGAAACTCTGCTGCGTAAGCACACTCGTGCTCAGCGGCTGCCCCACCACCGCGTTCTGGAACGAAAGCTGCAGGTTGTTGGTGTTCTCCTGGTTGAACGAAACCAGCGGATGGTTCAGGAAGTTGAATGCCGCCATCCGCAACTGCAGACGTCTGCTCTCGCCCATCGGGAAATTCTTTATCACCGTGATGTCGTGATCGATGTAATGCGGCCCGCGGATGTATGGCATACGGTACGTGCCATTCGTCTCCGGGTAGGGCAGCCCAAAGCAGGTCGGATCGATGTACTGGTTCGCGTTGCCGGTCTTATGCGCCGGGTTGCAAAGCACCGTCGGCATCAACTGCACATCCGGTGTGCCCAGCCATACCACCGGGTTCATGTTGTTTACGCATCTTCCGCTCTGAATGTTGTAGGTGTTCAGGCACTGGCTCTGCAGTTGCGGATTGTACTGGTTGTCGTGCGCCACTTCGACCGGGTAGATACCGCCGTAACCGAAGCTGAAATTTTCGCCGTTTTCCGACGCCAGCGGGAAGCCGCTCTCCACCGAGGTGATACCGGTAATCAGCCACTGGTTGGCCACCTGCCTGAGGATTCGGCTGCCTCCCTTGTACGACCACTTCTGCGATGGATCGAAGGTATAGCTGATATTGAAGACCTGCGTGCGGTCGTAGGGAACCGGGTTGTAATCGTTACGCAGGTTCACCGGATCCACGATGTTGTTGTTGTAGGAGGCAGCCGTGGCCAGATTCTTGGCGAAGGTATAGTTCGCGCGGTAGCTGAGGAAGCCGGCGTTCTTCTCCCACTTGATCTGCAGGCTGTTGTAGTTCGAGTAGAAGTTGTGATGAAGCTGGTAGACGTGCTGGTAGAACGGGTAGCGGCGGAAGAAATCCTGCTCCTGCGTGTCGAGAGACGAGATGCCGGTGCTGATGCCCTGGATGTCCGTCATCTGCGAAGGCACGTTGGCGCCCAGCTCCACGAAAAAGAGGTTGTCCTGAGGATTCTGGGGGTTGTTGTTCGGCGCGCATCCGGTCTCGATGCCGCACATCACGTTCAGGTCTGAGGCCGTGTTGTACGAGCTGTTGTTGTACGAACCGAGATTCACGTTGTGACTGCCGACGTAAGCGATCTCAACGATCGAGTTCCACTTGCCAGGTCCGCCGACCACCTGGTCCACGGCAAAGTTGTACTGGTAATAAACCGGGCGGTTGCTATCTTTCGGATTGATCGTATAGGCGCTGAAGTCCGGCGGAATGACCGGCGTCTGGCTGTCGATGCTCTGGTAGGTCAGCGTTCCCAGCAATTGCGTGGTCTGGTATCCCTGCGCGGTGGCCGCTGCCAGCGCATAGGGATTGAACTGCTCCTGATTCCTGTAGACACCGCCGCCACCGCGCAGGGTGGACTTGCCATCGCCGTAAAGGTCGAGCGAGAAACCGGCGCGTGGAGAGAAGTACACCGTTGACGGTGAGTTCACTGAATTCTTAATCGCCGTATTACTGCCATACCAAACCAGTCCGGGCTCCACGCCGCTGGCGCAGTTGCGCGTGTAGCCGCCGCAGTCCGTGTTGAATTTCGAGTCATCAAAGGCCGCAAGGCCATTGTTGTGCTTATCCGTCCAGGGTCCGAGATGCTCAATGCGCGCGCCGAAGTCCAGCGTGAGGCGGCGGAATTTCCAGTGATCGTTCGCATAGCCGGAAATGGTGCGGTAGCGCATATCGACCGTTGGCGTGAAATTGGTCTGCGTAAAGCTGTCCGCGTAGCCGGTATACATCATGGAGACGGGGTTGATGCACTCTCCCAGGTAGGACGCGCCGCCAAGCCGGTTGTTCCCGTTGGGATCGTCCGTTGTGCAGCCGACGTAGTTCGCTGTCTTACCCACGTTGCTGCCGTACTCAAAGTACCCGTTGCCGGGGTTGAAGGTGAACATGCCCTGCGGGTACGCGGCCGAGGTATCGGCGATGCCGTTGTACACACCTTCTTCGTAGTAGGCTCCGAATTGGAAGGTGTGGTTTTTGTATTGCCAGGTCAGGTCGTCCTGGAAGATCGGATCGGTCTTCCTGGTGTGTACCTGGTTGTTATAGAAGCCGCCCACCATCAGCATGTTCGGGTAGCCCAGATTCGAGTAGTCCTGCAAGGCCGGCACCGAATAATCGCCACCGTTCTTATACATTCCCAGATAGTCGAAGTTACCGTTGCCGCCGTTGTAGTTATTCATATAAAAGCGGCTTGCCGCCTCAGGATTGCCCATCCTGCCGGGCAGGCTGACCAGCGACATGGCGGCGGACGCCTGGTTGGTAATGTTTTGCGTGAAGTTGTGAGTCCAGTGCGCCGCCAGAATGCTCGAGATGTCGCCTGTCGTTATCTGTCCCGGATAAGGCATTGAGCCCGTGGGGAAATAACCCAGCGCAGCCGGATCCTCGTCGATCTCGCGCTGCAGGCCGTAGACGAAGAACAGCGTATTGTTGTCGTTAATGTTGGCCTGGAGACTGGCGTGTAACTGGTTGACGTTCTGGTGTTGGATCACCTGTTCGATGTAGTTGTAGCCAAAGATGTTGGTGAAGGGATCCGCGTTGGGCTGCGGAAGCCAGTTCACCAGCGCCGGGCCGCCGTCCACCGCATACGCTGCAACGTTGCTATTGGGAGCTATGGCGCCATTGCCAAGATAGTTTGCCGTATAGCACATCGGCAGGATGGAGTTCGGATTCTGCAAGCCGTCCGGACGCGTGCCGCAAAGCTGCGCGTTGAGCGTATCCCGGCTAAAATCGCCCTGGCGCTCGGCGAGCGTCGGTACCCAGGAGGCCATCGCCTGCTGATTCGCTTCAAAGCTCTGGTTGGAGTATTCGTAGCCGAAGAAGAAGAACAGCTTGTCGCGGTTGCGGTTGTAGCTCGTAAAGGGGAGCAACAGCGGCCCGCTAAGCTGCGCGCCGGGGAAGAAGTAGCTGCCATCCGGCCGTGACTGCCTCAGGTAGTTGTCGTACCAGTCGTTGGAGTTCAGCACTGTGTCACGGCCGATGAAATACGCCTCGCCGTGAAACCCCTTGCCGCCACTCTTGCTGATCGCGCTGATGAATGCCGGGCCTTTGGCGCTGGTGGCGTTAAACGAGGAGCTGTCCGCCTTTACCTCCGAAACCATCTCGGCGTTAATCTGCTGCACCGACCCGGAATTGCTCGCGATGTCGGTGAGTGAAATGCCGTCGATCAGCACCGCAATGCCGGTCGGGCCGGAGCCGTTGGCGGAGAATGAGCCCGTCGGGCCGCTCAGGCCCACCACTGCGGCGTTGTAACCCGGCCGGTTGAAAAGCCCCTGATCGCCGGTTGACATCGCGAAGCCGGGCAGCGTGCGCACCAGTTCGGTCGCGTCGCGGCCCACGATCGACAACTGATCGAGATCCTTCGCGGAGATGACATCACTGCGCTCACCGTTGTCGAGATTGGCTTGCAGCGCGTCGTTCGTGGCCTCGACGGTAACCGATGCATTGACCGATGCGACCTGCAGCTTCACCTTGAATCCGGGCTCGTCGCCGGGCCGCACGGGAAACGGTTGCGACTCCCAAGGCCGGAAGCCGGGCGCGCTGACGTTGATCTTATAGCTAAGGCCGGGCAGCACGGCCGCAAAAGAAAAGGTGCCGTCGCTGTTGCTCTCACCATGCGCGACGATGCCCGTCGACCCGTTGGTGAGCGTTACAGCGGCGCCCGGAATCAATCCGCCTGTCGTGTCCGTGACTGTGCCTGTCACTGTACCGGTGGCTTGCGCCATCAGCCGCACCGCGGGCATCCCTCCCAGGACTAAAAGCAACATCAGTAGTCGCACACTTGGCCTGAACCTCAAGTTGAGCCCCATTTTGGTTCCCCCAGTCAGCTACAGTTCTCAAATCTTGGAGACGCACTATTCACTTTTTGGTGCGGCCCCCAGCCGCGCCTATTCCATGAACGTAAATCTCTCTCTCAAATTCGCCAGCTATGTTTTGGTGTCGAACTAACAGTTGTCAAGAAAAAAATTCAATCTTATTTATCAGGTAAATCCCTTTTCTTGGGCACGAGAGCCATACTCGCTCATAAGCGACCAAGTCGTCACAGACCAAAAGCCGCTCCAGATCGGAATAAGTCTTCGATGTATACGCTTCCAGAACTTCGCAATAAATTGAGGGCCGCAAGGGGGGGGAGATTCTGATGTTCGGCGTTGCGCTCAAAAGTAATCGCGAGGGGGAACTCGCGTAACTGGAGAGTCGCATTACGCTTCCATGCAGCCGTCTGAAGCTCCCAGCGAAGGCAAGAAGGAATCATCCAAACCGCTGCTGGCGCAGCGGCACAATCGATGGGAAATGATGGCTCGGCAGAATGCCTGCCATGCAAGGTGTTTTCTACAATCCCTTACGCTGCGTAAAATTCCCGCTCAGTCAACGCACATAGCGCGGCCACGGCGCGCGGAATCGCACCGATCGCAACAGGGGAGAGTGTGTCTCCATGTTTGAAGTGCTCGCCGCAGACTGTCAGCAGAAATCCGCGAGGTTTGGCTGCATACAACCGCTCGCACAGCGAAAGAATTTCAGCCGGTGCGATGTGATGCCAGAAGCGCGCGGGCTCCGTCTGCGCTTCGACAGGCCGGCAGAGCACTTCCCCCGCGCTGCCCTCTGCCGCGGCATCGAGAAAGATGACAAGCTCGGCATCGCTTGCCTCCTCCGCCAGTTCCGGCGTAAGCTGATGCACGCAGAGAATGCGCGCCAGCTCCGGTGCGTTGTGGCGCAACTCATCCGCCACGCGCCACGCGAGCCCGTCATCACCGCGCAGCGGATTGCCGTACGCGATGACGAGCGCATGCTGCATTAACGAACTGCCTCGTCCAGCACTGCGCCATCCGGGCCGAGAAGCTGAACCTGCAGCGCCATCTGTCCGGCGGCGTGCGTGGAGCAGCTAAGGCAAGGATCGTAGGCGCGAATCACCGCCTCGACGCGATTCAGCATTCCGTGCGTAATGTGTTCGCCGCGCACATAGCGCTGCGCTACCTGCAACACGCTGCGATTCATGGCGAGATTGTTCTGCCCCGTGGCGATGATGAGATTCGCCCAGATAATCAGCCCCTGCTCGTCGATTTTGTAGTGATGCAGCAGCGTGCCGCGCGGAGCCTCCGCGATGCCAACGCCTTCGAGCGCATTTGGTTTGGCTTCCGCACGCACATGCGTGGAGAGAATCTCCGAATCGTTCAGCAGCTCTTCCATACGCTCGACGCAATGCAGAATTTCGATCAGCCGCGCATGATGATAGTGGAAGGAACTCGCCGGCGTTCTGCCATGCAGCATACGAAAGACACGTAGCTCCTCATCCGCTAGCGGCGTGCCGCAATTTTGCGCCACGTTCAGGCGCGCCAGCGGCCCTACCCTATAGATGCCGCCCGGATAGCCCTTCGGCGTGTAATACGCGGACTTGAGATAGCTCCACGGCTCGACCTTTTCGCCGAGAAATTCCGCGTAATCCGCTCCGTCGAGTCCGTCGGCAACCGTCTCGCCATCTCCATCCACAAAGCGCAGCTTGCCATCGTAGAAGGCAAGGTTGCCGTCGTCGTTCACGATTCCCATGAAGAGCGAGGGAAAGCTGCCGAAGCTCTCGGCCTCATCGGCGAATTTTTCCGCAACGCCTTTGAACCACGCCAGGCTGCGCAGCGCAATCGCAAGCGCATCGGGAATTGCAGCGAGGATCGCGTCGCGGTCCTGCTGCGAGAGAGGATTGTTGACGCCGCCGGGCACAACCCAGCCGGGATGAATCCGCTTGCCGCCGAGCCGCTCGATAATCTGCTGGCCGAATTTCCGCAGCGCGATGCCGTCGCGGGCAAGCTGCGGCTCGGCTTCGAGGACGCCGAAGATATTGCGGGTTGCGGGATCGGCGTCCATGCCGAGAAGCAGATCCGGCGACGAAAGATGAAAGAGGCTCAGTGCATGAGACTGCACCACCTGCGCGATGCCGATGATGCGCCGCAGCTTCTCCGCCGTCGGAGGAATCCGCACCGCGAGCAGCTCGTCGCATGCCTTGGCCGAGGCAATGAGATGGCTGACCGGGCAGATGCCGCAGATGCGCGCCATCAGCGACGGCATCTCCGCAAATGGGCGGCCCTCGCAGAATTTTTCAAAGCCGCGGAATTGCGTGACATGAAAACGCGCATCGGTCACGCGGCCCGTTTCATCCAGATGCAGCGTGATCTTCGAGTGGCCCTCGATGCGCGTTACCGGATCAATCGTAATTGTCTTCGTTGCCGCCATCGCTCACGCTCCAAAGCGCGTCATCGCGCTCAACTCAGGATGCCTGCCCTCAAGCAGCGCCGTTACCGCCTCATAAATCACATCCGCGGAAGGCGGGCAGCCGGGAACAAATACATCCACCGCAACAACTTCATGCACCGGGCGCGCATGAGGCAACAGCCGCGGCACCACTTCGTTCGGCACGCCAGGGTCGAGCGTGGCGGTTTCGCGATAGGCGCGATCATAGACGGCAATCACCGGAAAGGGATTCCGCATTCCCGGCACATTCGCCGTCACGGAGCAATCGCCGAGCGAGACCAGGCACTTGGTGCGGGCGCGAATCGCCCGGATCTTGTGCAGGTCTTCTTCGCTGCTCACCGCGCCTTCCACCAGCGTCACGTCCACATCCGGCGGAAACTCCTTGTTATCGACAAGCGGGCTATAGACAAGCTCCGCCTTGCCGACGAGTTCAATTAGCCGCTCGTCCATGTCGAGAAACGACATGTGACAGCCGGAGCAGCCATCGAGCCAAACCGTTGCCAGCTTCTTTCTGCTCATTTCTGCTCCCTCACTCGTGTCCTTCGCGCATCATCGTCAGATAAGGCAGAAACTGCCGCCGCTTGTGCATCTCGGCTACCGAGCGGCCTTTTTCAGACAGCGCTCCGGTGGGGCAGACCTGCACGCACTTGCCACAGCTCGTGCAAGAAGCCGAGTCGCCCCATGCGTCGTGTAAATCCGTAACAACATGCGATTCAATTCCGCGGCCCATCACATCCCATGTGTGCGCGCCCTCGATCTCGTCGCAGACACGAACGCAGCGCGTACAAAGAATGCAGCGGTTGTGATCGGCGATGAAGCGATCCTGTGAGGCATCGACTTCTTCTTTGGGAAAGCGATACGGGAAGTGCACGTGCGTGAGCCCAACCTGCTGCCCCAACGCCTGCAACTCACAGTTGCCGTTCGAGACGCAGACAGAGCAAACGTGATTGCGCTCCGTGAACAAGAGCTCCACGATCATGCGACGGTAATTCACCAGCCGCTCAGAGTTCGTGGTCACTTCCATGCCTTCTTCGGCGCGGGTGATGCACGCGGGCAGCAGCTTATTCGAGCCTTTCACTTCCACAAGGCACAGCCGGCACGCGCCGGGCGAGGAGAGCCCTTCCAGCTCGCACATGGTGGGAATGGAGATTCCGTTCTCACGCGCAATATCGAGAATGGTCTCATCGGCGCGAGCGCTCAAATCGCGGCCATCGATCTTCAGCGTCTTTACATCGCCGGACTGCGTCATACGCGCTCTCCTTCCGCAATGGCCTTGCATACGCCGGCCGGGCATCTGTGCTCTTCAATATGCGCCAGATACTCGTGCTTGAAATACCGCAGCGTGCTCAACACTGGATTGGGCGACGACTGCCCTAACCCGCAGAGGCTGGTGTGCTTGACCAGATCGCATAGCTCCTCAAGCATTGCCAGGTCCTTTGCCGTGCCGTTCATCGTGGTAATGGCGTTCAGGATTCTGTGCATCTGGTAGGTGCCTACGCGGCATGGAACGCACTTGCCGCACGACTCGGTCATGCAGAAATCCATGAAGTATTTGGCCACATCGACCATGCAGGAGGTTTCGTCCATGACGATCATTCCGCCCGACCCCATCATGGACCCGGCGCTGATCAGAGCGTCGTAGCTGATCGACAGATCAAGGTACTCTTCCGGTATACATCCTCCCGACGGCCCGCCCGTTTGAACTGCCTTGAACTTCTTTCCGTCCGGAACTCCGCCACCAATATCGAAAACGACCTGCCGCAGTGTGATGCCCATTGGAACCTCGACCAGCCCGGTGCGCCGGACCTTACCCGTCAGCGCAAAGACCTTGGTTCCTTTACTGCGCTCTGTACCCATCGAGGAAAACCACTGTGCCCCTTTCCGGATGATGGGCGCGATGTTGGCATAGGTCTCAACGTTGTTGATGAGCGTCGGCTCACCCCACAGGCCGCGGACCGCAGGATAAGGAGGGCGCGGGCGAGGCGTTCCGCGCTGGCCTTCGATTGAGGCAATCAATGCCGTCTCTTCCCCGCATACGAACGCACCGGCGCCCAGCCGAATATCGATGTCGAAGTTAAAGGTTGTCTCGCAGATTCCTTTGCCTATGAATCCCCGGCGTCGCGCCTCGCGCAGCGCAGCGGTGAGCCGCTGCACGGCCAGCGGATACTCGGCGCGGACATAGATATAGCCTTCCTGCGCGCCGACAGCATAGGCCGCAATCAGCATCCCCTCAATGACACGATGGGGATCGCTTTCGAGGACGCTGCGATCCATAAATGCGCCCGGATCGCCCTCGTCCCCATTGCAGATCACGCATTTTTGCGCGCCATTGGCTTTCGCCACCGTATCCCACTTCAGTCCGGTCGGATACCCGCCGCCCCCGCGGCCGCGCAGACCACTGGCCGCAATCTCCGCAATTACCTGTCGCGGCGTCATCTCGGTGAGCGCCCGGATAAGCGCTTTGTAGCCGTCGTGCTCGACGTACTCGTCGAGCTTCTCCGGATCAATGTGGCCAGAGTTTTCCAGCACCACATGGTGCTGGCCCTTAAAATAGCCTTCAAGCTGGGGATTCAACCGCGCAATCGGCTCACCGCCCAGCGAATCCACAATCTCCGTGGCATCGCTCTCGTGGACATGACCGTAACGGACCTCGGCTTGCTCGGTCAGGGGTGGCTCGATCAGCACCATCGGTCCGGCGGCACATAGTCCCATACATCCGGTCCGGCGCACATGACAGCTTTTCCCGCTTGCTTCCGCTGCCTTTGTGAGCGAGTCCCGCACATGATCACTATGCTGCGAGAGGCAGCCAGTGCCCATACAGACGTTGACTTCATAATCGAACTTTTTCCGCTCATCGAGCGCAGCAGAAGCAATCCGCTGGAGTTCTTCTCCGTTCATTGCGCACTCCACCCTTGCAGTTGCTCAAGCAGTTGCGGTACTTCGATCTGTCCGGAAAGCTCGCCATCGAAAAGCGCAACCGGAGCACGTCCGCAGGCTCCGACACAGCGCGCCGTCACCAGGGAAACCTCTCCATTCGGCGTGGTCTGTCCTGCCTTCACGTTCAGCAGCTTCTCCGCCTCGGCTATCAGCTTGTCTGCGCCCTTGATGTAGCAGGCCGTGCCCAGGCAGATGACGCAGGTGTGCTTGCCCGGCGGCTTAAGCGTGAAGAAATGGTAGAAGGTAACCACGCCATAAGCGCGGCTCAGCGGCACGCGCAACGACATGGCAACATAGCGCAACGCCTCTTCGTCGATGTAACCAAAGGCCTCCTGCACTT
Source organism: Terriglobales bacterium (assembly GCA_015655195.1). GTDB lineage: Bacteria > Acidobacteriota > Terriglobia > Terriglobales > Acidobacteriaceae > Telmatobacter. The sequence goes on along the minus strand of JAATFM010000179.1, from coordinate 9,621 downwards.
TGTGCAGCGTCTCGATGAGGCCGCGGGAGGTCTTGCCAGTGCGCCGCATGGTTGCATCCACGAGTTTCCAGCGCTTGTCCTGGCTTGGCGCTGCAGGATGGGTCGTGTACATAGCCATTCCGTTCCTCCTTAGGTGAGGCGCGAAAAACGGTTGCACTCCAAGGATGAGAGCCAGCCCGAGAAATACAAGTGACGACTATCACATCGGGGGCGCGACGGTCCAGATTGCGGCTTGGATTGCAATGCGGCTCAATGCGGGTTCGCGGTACGTTCTCCAGGCAATCGGCTCGGCATCAGCGCCGGCGCGAGGTTTTGAGCAGAACTTCAAAACAGGGAAAGTTGTCCGCACGTAGAAGCGAGCGCAGACCGTGTACGGGAATCGTATGGGAATCCGCACCCTCTCTGAGCTATCCGGAAGCCATGCAGGGAGTCTTTACACGCCGTGAAAAGCATTGAAAACAGAAGCCCAACCGTCTTTTAACAGGTTAAGGACAATTACCTTCCAGTGAATTAACTTGCCTGCCCCGGAATGCGTATTCAAGAATCACACATCGTGAAAGAAGAGCCTGGGAATCCGCATCCGATCATCCGTTGACGGCGCGCATCGACTTCCAGGCCGGTCATTACAATGAACAGGGCAGCGTTCGCGGCAAGCGGGACTGCCCCACCACTCAAGCCGCGATTTGCCGGGAACCTTCATGTCTTTGACTCGCCTCTCTCTGGGCTTTGCATTACTCTCTTCCTTCTCAGCGCTCTTTGCCGTAGTTCCACCAGCCGCCGCCCAGGCAGCGCCGGCTGACAGCCTGCGCGACGGCTTCGCGCATCCGCCTGCATCGGCAAAGCCGCGCTGCTACTGGTGGTGGCTGAACGGCAACACCACCGAGGAAACCATCACCCGCGACCTCGAAGGGATGAAGAGCCACGGCTTTGCCGGAGCGATTCTGGTGGATGCCGACGGCTCCGGGCAGGAAGGCAACGCCGAAGTGCCTGTCGGTCCCGCAATCGGCAGCCCCAAATGGATTGCGCTCTACGTTCACGCGCTCGATGTGGCGCAGCGGCTCGGCCTTGAGATCAGCCTGAATGTCACGAGCCGCTGGGATGTGGGAATCATCGGCGGCTCTACAGTGACTCCGGAAGACGCGCTCAAAAAGCTCACCTGGTCGCGCCTTGTGGTCGAGGGCGGCACACAGCGCACCATCGAACTGCCCGCGCCTCCCATTGAGAATGGCTTCTATCGGCCCATCGCAACGCTCGCGTATCCGCTGCATCACGGCGCACCGCTGGCTGGCACGAAAGGAAACGACCGCACCGCGATTTCCGATCTGGCGGCGAAGAAGGCATCTGTCGAGACAGGAATTTCCATGCAGCTTATCAACAAGTCTCCGCGGAATGCCGATTCCGTAGCCGGCGAGCAGGATGCCGACCTCGGCGAAGTGATCGACCTCAGCACGCATCTCCGCAACGGCCGCACGCTCGATTGGAATCCCCCATCCGGCACATGGGAGATTCTCACCATCGGCTATACAGATACGGACAGGCACCTCCGCGACTTTCACGGCACGCCACTCGGGCTTCCGCTGGACGCAATGAGCGCCACAGCCTTCGACGACTATTGGGGCAAAGCTGTGCAGCCGCTGCTCGACGCCGCAAAGCCGTATCTTGGCAAGAGCCTGCGCTACCTCGTCACGGATAGTTGGGAGGCCGGCGGAACGAACTGGACCGATGGATTCCGCGAGGAGTTCCGGCGGCGGCGCGGCTATGATCCGGTTCCGTATCTGCCCATCGTCGCCGGCCGCATTCTCAGCAGCCGCGAGACCAGCGACCGCTTTCTCTTCGATCTGCGCCGCACCGTGGCGGATCTGATTGCGGAGAACTACTACGACCGCTTTGCCGAGCACGCACAGCGCTACGGGCTTGGCACGCATCCCGAGGCTGGCGGCCCGCACGGCGCGCCGATTGATGCACTCGAAAACTTCCGCGGCGCGTCCTTTCCGCAGACGGAGTTCTGGGCCTCCTCGGCATCGCATCGCACCACCGATAGCGACCGCTACTTTATTAAAGAGGGTGCAAGCGCCGCGCATATTTACGGCAAGCCCTTCGTAGCCGCCGAGGGACTGACCAGCATGACGACTGAGCCATGGTCGGAGTCGCCGGGCCGCAACCTTCAGCCGGCCTTCGACCAGGCGCTCACCGAGGGCCTGAACCTGCTCTTCTGGCATGAGTTCACTTCGTCGCCCACGGCCTATGGCCTGCCCGGACAGGAATACTTCGCCGGCACGCACATGAATCCCAATGTGACCTGGTGGAATCAGGCTCCAGCTCTGCTCACTGCTTTCAGCCGCGCACAGTTTCTGTTGCAGCAGGGCGTGCCGGTCTCTGACGCGCTGTATTTTTATGGCAACGACGTTCCCAGCTTCGTGCGCGTCAAGAGCGAAGACCCTGCCCATATCCTGCCCGGATACGACTATGACACAGTGAGCGAAGACGCGCTTCTGCATCGCATCCGCTACTCGGGCAGCGACCTCTTCACGCCGGAAGGCGCGCACTATCACGCATTGGTACTTCCCGCATCGCGCAAGCTATCTCCCACAGCGCTCGCGTGGATCAGCGAGTTCGTGCAGCAGGGTGGTGCGGCAATCGGACCGCAGCCGCTGTACGCAACCGGCATTGTGCCCGAGGATACGGCCAGCCACTTTCGCCGCACCGTCGAAGAGATGTGGGGCGGGTGCAAAACCGGCGGGACAATCGAAGCGCATTACGGCAAGGGACTGGTTCTCTGCACCGCCGATGCGCGGCAGAGCTTTACATCTCTCGGCGTAGGCGCGGATTTTTCGTGGCAGCTCGGCGGAGACCATACGGCCTCCGATTCCGCAGCGAGCTTCGACTACATTCATCGCCGCACGGACGCAGCCGAAATCTATTTCGTTCGCAATACGACATCCGCGGAGGTTTCCGCAACGCTCTCGTTTCGTGTGAAGGGACGCGCGCCCGAGTTGTGGACTCCGGAGAGCGGTGTCACCGCACCCGCACTCGTGTATCGCGAGACAAGCGACGGCCGCACCGAAATCCCTTTGCGCTTTTCCGCAAAGGGATCGGTCTTCGTCGTCTTCGAGCGCGGCGCAACTCCGCATTTTGTAAGCCTGCAACGCAATGGCAGCGTGATCTTCCCTTCCATCCAGCAAGGCGCGGGAGTGTATGCAGCAGGTAACTCCGCATTCGCCGCACACGAAGCCGGAGATTATGTTGCGACAGATAGCAATGGCAAAAGCATGACATTCGCGGCGCATTCCGATTCATCCGCCACGGAATCGGGTCCGGCAGAGATCGGTACGTGGACGCTTTCCTTTCCCTCCGGTTGGGGCACGCCGGCTTCGATACCCGTCGATCGATTCCAGTCCTGGACGGAGATGCAGGACGCGGGTATTCGCTACTTCTCCGGCACTGCCACCTACCACACAACCGTGCGGATTCCCGCGCAGAACGCACTCGCGCAGCGCCAACTCTGGTTGAATCTGGGCGATGTGCGAGAGGTCGCTTCCGTGGTTGTGAACGGCACTCCCGTGCAAACGCTCTGGAAAGCGCCATTCCTTGTGCGGATCGATCCCTTCCTTCACGCCGGCGAGAACACAATCGAGATTCAGGTGACGAATCTCTGGCCGAACCGCATCATCGGCGACTTGCAGCCATCGGCAGCGGCGCGCTACACCCACACCAATGTGCGCGCCTACACGAAGGACTCGCCTCTATTGCCCTCCGGTCTGCTCACGCCGGTAACGCTCCAGACCGACTGGGTTTTCAAGCCGAAGCCGGCAGAGTAAACGGCTACTTGCGATATTCGACAGGAGGCAGCTTTGCCGCGGGCAGGCTGACGCCGAGCATCTGCGCCACTGTCGGCGCAATCTGGCGCATATCGATCAGGCCGAGATCCTTGCCTTTTGCTATGCCCTTGCCCATAGCCATGAAGGTCGAGCGCAGCTCGGGATGATCGGGCAGATAGCCGTGCGTGCCGGTGCCCGGCGCATCCTTGAGCGCAGCGCCTCGCATGGCCCCTATGGCAGACCATCCCGGCTTGAAATCGACTACGAAGGCCGCATCGGGATTGCCGCCGCGCTTCACCACCTCGTCGTGCCCGATGACGCGGTCCACACCATAAGCAGGATCTTTGAGAGCCTGTGCCAGCACAGCCTCGACGCACTTCTTCACGTCGGCATTAGCAGGATCGTGTAGAACAATCGCCGCCGTTCCGCCGGACTCCCACGCCTGCGCATCCCACGAAAGCACCTGCGAATCGCTGTCGCTGCCCTTGGCCGCCAGCTTGATAAGCCCGGCGCGGGCAAACAAGACATTGAGCGCCACGTGATGGTCCACGCGGACAAACCCGTGGTCGGAGACGATGACAATCTTCGCGTCGGGATTCATGGAGAGCTCGGCGTCAATAATCTGTGCCACTTGGCCGTCAATCACCTCGATGGTCTTGTTCGCCTCCGGGCTGAAGGGACCGTGGCCATGCTCCTGGTGATCGAGGTCCGTCAGATGCGCCAGCACAAAATTCGGGTTGTACTTGCGGATGATGGCGACCGTCCATGCCGTCTTCTTTTCGTCGCCGCTCGCATCGGCGGAGAGCTTTACATCCAGCTTGTCCTTGAGATCGGTGGGATGCACCTCCTGATCCGGAGGAAGCTGCACCTTTTCCGACTGACCAAACTCCGCAATCAGGTAGTCGATCGGCGCACCGACCGTTACCGGCCAGCCAACTGCCGCCGTAGTCAAACCGGCCTTGTCGGCGGCCTGATAAAGCGTCTGCGACTTCAGCTCGCGGAAGTACCAGTACCACTCACCCTTATGCTCCAGCAACGGATCGAAGAGCGTGTTGGCATAGATGCCATGCTCGACCGGCCACACGCCGGTCACCATTGTGGTGTGGCTCGGATACGTCACCGTTGGAATCACGCCCTCGACGCCTTCGGCATAAGCGCCTTCGGCAAGAAAGCGGCGCAGCGTGGGAACCTTGAGGCCATGCTCGTCGGCATGGGTCACATACTCCGGCTTCATTCCGTCAATGGAGATCATCAAAACATGCGGCTTGGGAGCCTGCCCGGCGCGCGCATAAAAGGCGCAGGCCAGCATGACAAGAGCAACAATCGAGCGTTTCAGCAGCATTTCCATCTCCTTCATTGGTAAACCATCCAGTAAGTTCTATTGCATTGTCAGGGGAAGCACCTGAAGCGGCAAGGCCCTGCGCCATGTATTGCAGCGCAGAGCCTTGGCCGATGCGGCGAACAGACGCTGAAGCTAGAACCAGAGCCGCGCCTGGAACTGCCCGATGCGCCCCGGTCCGTATGTGCTGGTAATGCGTCCGAACGACGTGGAGCAGCACGTCATGCCCGGCACGGTGAAGTTGGTCTTGTTCAGCACGTTGTAATACTGCGCGCGGAATTCGAGCGTGGAATGCTCCCATGGCAGCGCGAACTTTTTGTTCAGGCCGGCGTCAAGCTCCCAGAACGAGTCGGCGCGCAACATGCCGTTCCTTGCATCACCGCGCGGGTCGAGGTCCGTATTGGACCAGTCTGCCGTGGAGCTGCCCGGCTCCGGGACCGCGTTTGGATTGGTTGTCGCAAAGCCCTGCTTGCAGCCGTTGTAGTTGGCCTGGCCGAGAGTGGCATACACGCTGTCGCAGAAGGCCTCTTCCGGATGGCCGGGAACATGCAGGCGCGTTACGGCAGCCTTGTAGTCCGTAATGAAGGGACGATACATCACGCCGCCGGAGTTCGATAGCTCCTGCGTGCCGGAGGGCGTGAAGTTCGGCGTCAGCGCCGGCCCGGAGTGGTACTGATTGTAGGCCGTCAACTGCCAGCCGCCGACGATCTCGTTCAGCTTGTGGTTGGCATTGTGCAGCAGCAGCTTGCCGCGGCCCACGGGAAGCGTCCAGATCGCCGCCGTCACATTCACGATCGGCGTATCGTACTGCAACGGGCCGTAATCGCCTTGCAGGTTGTAGTTGTCCTGCGGGCTGCCGGAGAAGCCGTGCGTGGCCGAGAGCGGATCGCTGACGTTGCCGAAGTCGCGTGACCATGTGAAAGCATCGAGCAGCCAGAGACCGTGGAAGCCCTGCTCCTGGAAGCGCGCCTGCAGGCCGTTGTACTTGCTGTAGCCGCCGTTGAAGGTTTCGAGCACATCGCCGATGTTGCTATGCGGCCGCTGGAAGTAGCCCGTCACCGGGTCCCTGCCGAGCGCGGGATTACGCTGGTTGTAATCGCCTGCCTCCTGAATCTTGAGCGCATGGTTGCCAACGTAAGCCAGGTCAAAGAGGGCGGACTTGGTAATGCGCGACTGGAAGCCGATGAACCAACTCTGCACGTAGGGGTCGCGGTAGCTGCGCGGAATCCACTTGACCGCCGAGGTAAAGAGGTTGAAGTTCGACGGGTCGGACATCTTATCCGGATAGCCGTCGTCCAGCGAGAAGAAGGTCGGTGTCGACTTCAGGCCCAGGCTGCTCTTGAAGTACTGCGGCACCTGGTTATAGACCGCCGCGTTAACCTGCGGCCCGTTGATGGCCAGGTTGTCGTCCTCGCCGGAGCGCGTGTAGTGCATGTAGCCGACGCCATAACCGCCATGAACCACGATGCGTGAAGCGGGTGACCACGCAAAGCCGGCACGCGGCATGAAGTCGTTGAGGTCCGGGTCGATGAGTTGGCGCTGGTACGCTGAGCCGGAGGTGCTGGCCCGTACCAACTGCCCGGTGGCTGGCGTAATCGTCGGATCGAAGTTCGACAACATGCCGTCCTTGTCGTAGAAGTGCGAAGCGTACTCGTAGCGCACGCCGAGGTTCAGCGTCAGGTTGCGAAAGATCTTCCAGTCATCCTGCGCGAAGAGCGAGTGGCCGCCCTGGCGCACGTGCGCGACGAAGAGGTTCGTCATGTCGATCTCGTTCGGCGCGCCGAAGAGGAAGTCGCTGAGCACATAGCCGGTAAACGAACTGTCGAAGCTCATCTGGCCGTAAATCGGATTCACATCCTGGATGATCTGGCGCAAGTAGCTGAACTCGTATCCGGCTTTGAAGTTGTGCCGTCCCATGAGCCACGAATATGTGACCTTCGGATTCAGATAGAAGGGATACTGCCACTGCGGGTTGGTGGACTGGCGGCCGATGGCGCTGTAGCCGCTCAGGCTGATCGAGGTCAGGCCGCCCCACACCTTCGGGTCCGTGGGCAGTCCCTGCACGCCGTAGGTATTGGTGTCGCCCAGTGTGTAAGGGTCCTTGCCGCCCTTGGTGTACGAGATTCCAAGGCGCGCTTCCACCAGTTGCGCGTGGCCGATCTGGCGGTTCACGCCAGTCGCAAGCTGCTGATTGATGGTACGGAAGTATCCGTTGCCGCCGCCGATGCTTCCGGGTATGGCAGGGCCGTCCAGGTCGTGCTCCTTCGATTGGCTCAGGCGCAGGAAGCCATTCGTGCGCTCGTTGAACTGTCCATCGATGCGCAGGTCTTCCTTGTCATAACTGTTAACGAAGTGCTGCAGCACAGACCAGTTGCTTGAGACCGAGGTCGAGCCCGCGCCGTTGTTGTTGGGCAGCGGGTATGAATCCAGAATCGCCAGCGCGATGGGCGAAAGAATACTGCGTGGCAGCGGGCGGTCCGAAGGATAAGTCACGCCGGTATAAGGATCGACCACGCTCGTCGTATTCGACCCGGCCTGGGGAGAAACGATAAGCTGGTGCGCCGCAAAGTCGAAGATATTGGACTGGTTCACCACCTGGCGCGACTGGCGCAGGCCCTCGTAATCCGCGAATGCGAAGAACTTGCCGCGCAGGATGGGACCGCCGGCATTGCCGCCGAACTGGTTGCGTTGGAGCGTGGTGCGCGAAGAAGCGCCGGAGTTGGCCGCCGCCTTGAAGTAGCCGTTCGAATCGAAGATTGTATTGCGGATCGACTCGTACAGCATGGCATGATATTTGTTCGTGCCCTGCTTAAAGGCAACGTTAATCATGCCACCCGCGGCGCGGCCGTATTCGGCCGGCGGGAGCGTGGTGACGATGGAAAACTCCGTGTGGCTGTACTGCGGAGGAAGAATGATCTGGTTTGAGAAGCCCTGGTTCGATGTGCCGTGGGCGTTGTTGTCGAGGCCGTCGAGCAGATAGTTGTTATAAGTCGGCCTCATGCCGTTGATGTTGTACGATCCCTCGCGCACCACGCTGCTTGTGCCGAGATCCTGGCCGCCCGCATCCTGCGTCACACCCGCTGAGAGCGTGAGCAGATCGGTATAGTCCATGTTGAGCAGCGGGAAAGCCTCGATCTGCTCGCCGGTGACGACCTGCTGCTTCTGACTGGTTTCCGTTTCCAGCGCGAGCTCGTTGTCCTTGACCTCCACGGTCTCCGTGGCGCCAACACTCAGCTTCATGTCGACGCGCTGCGTGGTGCCGACGGAAAGCTGGACGTTGTCGGTGTTCGCGTCCTTGAAGCCCTCCGCCGACGTGGTGATTCGGTAGTGGCCGGGGCTGAGCGCGGGCAGCGTGTATTCGCCGTCCTTATTCGTGATGCGGGTAATGGCAACGTTCGTGTCCAGATTGGTTGCCGTCACCTGCGCGCCAACCACCACCGCGCCGGAGGTGTCCGAAACGCGGCCGACCAGCGAGGCCGTTTCAAACTGGGCGGATGCGCTGCTTGCTGCAAGCAGGAGTGCGGCCATCGGCAGAAAAGCGCCGAGCACGGACTTCAGAACGGATGCCGCGCTGCGAACCTTGCGATACATTCGGCGGACCTCTCTCTTTGTTGCCGGGCGCGTAGCTTCCGCCCGCGCAGTGCAATAGGAATTCATAACTGTCCTCAACATCGCTTGCCTGCTCTTCCCTTACGGCATCAGGCCGGGCTTGCCCATGGCCTTGAGCGGAATGGTGGGCGCGGCCAGGCCGAGAATCTGCACCATGCGCCCGCCGCCCGAGTTGCCGTAGCTGCCCACCCAGATCGATCCGGTCGAGTCAATCGCCAGGCTCTGCCGCGTGCTGATACCGGTCGCGCAGGTCTGCGAGGTGTTGTTGGTGCCTGTTGTCGTTCCCGCGTTGTAGCAGGGATAGTAGGCATTGGTCGTGTTCGACGAGGGAATGTACTGATAGAGCAACGTGCCCGTCGAGGAGTCCGGATACCAGATCGTTCCCACGCCGTCGGTGTCGAGATAGCGCGAGGTGGTCGCGCCGTTCGCGGCTACGTTGGTGGATTGCAGCGTGGCCGAAGCGCCCGTGCCGGTCATCGTCGTCTCGAAAATGCCGCCGCTCGATCCGTTCGGCACGGACCAGCCATTACCCGCCGCATCAACGGTGATGCCATACGTCGTTGTGCCGGGAAGCGTGGAAGTCAGCAGCCCCGCAGTATAAGTCGGCGCTGCTGCCGTTCCCGTGTTCGGAAACACGACAGTCTGCGAGGCGCTGGAGCCGTAACCCGCAACCCAGATGTTGTTGCTGCTGTCCGGACGAAGCTGTAGCAGAGTCAACGCGCTCGAAAACGGCGGTACAGGGAAGGTAGCCTCGGCATAAGTACCATTGCTCAGCGCCAGCTCATGCAGGTTCTGCCCTGTCGTGGTGCTGTTGGCGTCATACCAGACATTGCCGAGCGAATCGACAGCCACCGC
>JAATFM010000047.1 GCA_015655195.1 Terriglobales bacterium | reverse complement strand
CCACCGCCGCAACCTTCACCACTACCGTTACCGCCGTCGGCTCCGCACAGACCGCCACCCTCACCGCTACCACCGGCGGGGCTTCGATGAGCTTCGCCATCCAGCTCGGAGCAGCCACCCCCACACTCTCGGTCAGCTCCGCAAGCATCGCCATCGGAAGCGTCACCGTAAACAACGCGTCCACCCAGACGCTCACTCTCAGCTCCACAGGAACCGCCGCCCTCACCATCAACTCCGCCAACGTCTCAGGCGCCGGCTTCTCCGTCGCAGGAGCGGCCTTCCCGCTCACCCTCAGCCCTGGCAAGACCGCCGCACTCAGCGTCAAGTTCGATCCCGCCTCGGCCGGAGCCGCCTCCGGTACCCTCACCCTGGCCAGCAACTCTTCCACCAGCCCCTCGACCGTCATCGCCCTCAGCGGCACCGGCATAGCCCCCGCGCCGAGCGGCCTCTCCTGCGCCAACGGATCGATCACCGGGGCCGGAACCGACGTCTGCACCATCACGCTCAGCGCAGCCGCTCCCGCCGGCGGGGAACCCGTCACCCTCGCCAGCAGCAACAGCGCCGTCACCGTTCCGCCCTCCGTCACCGTGGCCGCGGGAGCCACCGCCGCAACCTTTACCGCTACCGTTACCGCCGTCGGCTCCGCACAGACCGCCACCCTCACCGCTACCGCCGGCGGGGCTTCGATGAGCTTCGCCATCCAGCTCGGAGCAGCCACCCCCACACTCTCCGTCAGCTCCGCAAGCATCGCCTTCGGAAGCGTCACCGTAAACAACGCCTCCACTCAGACGCTCACCCTCAGCTCCACAGGAACCGCCGCCCTCACCATCAACTCCGCCAACGTCTCAGGCGCCGGCTTCTCCGTCTCAGGAGCGGCCTTCCCGCTCACTCTCAGCCCTGGACAGACCACCATACTGAATATCGAGTTCGATCCCACCGCGACTGGAGCCGCAACGGGAACAGTAACCATTACCAGCAACTCTTCCACAAATCCCAGCGCAAAGGTCAGCCTGACCGGCACCGGGATTGCGGCATCCTATACGGTCCAAGTCACATGGGATGCGCCGAGCAGCCCGACAGATCCTGTCGTCGGCTATAATATCTATCGCTCACCAGGCGGCGCCGCGACCTATCAACTTCTGAATTCGTCCCCGGACTCCGGAACAATCTACGAAGACCCGACAGTAGTGGTTGGCCAGAATTACGACTACATGGTAAAAAGTGTCGATGGGGAAGGAAACCTCAGCGTCCCATCCAACATATCGAACGTGACAATTCCCTAAGAGCGATTCCCTTCCTTCCCTCTTGAGATCGGGTAAGATTTGGAATCAGAGTTGAAGTCTTATTTCCTCTGACGTCCCGAAAAATTGAGGCCTTAAACGCCACATAATGAACAATAAGCCAATTCTCATCACCGGCGGGGCCGGGTTCATTGGGTCCAATTTCGTCCTGCAGTGGGTCCAGGCGGGAGGCTCCATTGTCAATTTGGACCTTTATACCTATGCGGGTAATCTTGAGAATCTCCTGGCGCTCAAAGGAAATCCGGAGCATGAACTGGTGCATGGGGATATATGCGATGGATCACTGGTCGCAGAGCTTCTACGCGAATATCGCCCGAGCGCAATTCTTCACTTCGCCGCGGAAAGCCATGTAGACCGCTCCATCGCTTCTCCCGATGAATTCATTCGAACCAACGTTCAAGGCACCTTTACCCTGCTGAAGCAGGCCAGGCACTATTGGTCCTCTCTGACCGGGGAGGAAAAGGAGGCATTTCGCTTTCTTCATGTTTCTACGGACGAAGTCTACGGAACCCTGGAGCCCGATGCACCTCCCTTTTCCGAAACCACACCGTATGCGCCCAATAATCTGTACGCCGCGTCAAAGGCCGCATCCGATCATCTGGTCCGCGCCTACTTTCACACCTACAAACTGCCAACCCTGACAACCAACTGCTCGAACAACTATGGCCCGTTTCAGCTCCCGGAGAAGCTGATTCCGCTCATGATTCTGAATGCGCTGGAAGAGAAGCCGCTGCCCGTGTACGGGGACGGAGGCAACATTCGCGACTGGCTATTTGTCGAGGATCATTGCTCCGCAATCGCCCAGGTGCTTGCGAAAGGCCGAATCGGCGAGACGTATAACATCGGCGGCAACAACGAGCGAAGCAATTTGCAGATCGTAAGAATGATATGCGGCCTTGTGGACGAGCTGGCGCCGAGTAAAACGATCGGCGATCGAAGCAATCTCATCCGATTTGTTCCCGACAGGCCCGGCCACGATCGCCGCTATGCAATGGATGCGAGCAAAATCATGCGGGAGATAGGCTGGCGGCCATCTCTCACGCTTGAAACAGGCTTGAGAAAGACAGTGGAATGGTACCTCGAACACACGGAATGGCTGGAGCACGTCCGTACCGGCGCATATCGGGATTGGATTCACCGGAACTACGAAGAGAGAGCTGCCCGATAAGCGGTATGGATGAGACCGCTTCCAGCCCTCAGTCTTCCTTGCCCGATGTAATCGGCAGGTCCAGCGCCACCAGTGCAAAAACCGTCTTGCTGTCTTCCTTCTTGTCCTCGATGCCCACAATATGCTGGTGCTTCTTTGAGCCTGCCTTCAGCTCCAATCCCTCGCTCACGCCGTAGTGAAAGCTCTTCTTCTTCTCGTCTGAGTCCACATTGCCATCCGTGTGCTTGCCGCTGTCGTCGGCACAGGTGAGCCCTTCGGCGGTCACCGTCGGCGAGCCTATCGGCTGCTTGCCCTTGCAGGTCAGCACGTCGCCGTAGCGGCCCAGCGCCTTCTTGTAAAAGGCCAGAACCTTGTCCTCTGAGTCGGGCGTGGAGTACGAAACGGCCTTCACCCGGAGCTGCCACTCGCCAAAGCCCATGTGCACGTCGGCCGACTGGTGCTTGTCGTTGTCTTTGAAGGCCTGCGCGCCGGGATAGACCGGCAGGCCGAGATCGGCTGCCGTCGTCTGGTCGGTATTCACATGCAGGCCGCCAAAGGGCGTATCGATCTGCACGCGCTTCTCGTCGCCGTTCTTGTCCTTGTCCACGTTCACGCGGCAACCAGCCAAGGCGGCGGCGGCAGCCAGTGCAATCCCGATGCGCAGAAGGTTGCGTCCCATATGTCATTCACTCCGTTGAACCAATGTACGCGGCGGCGGGCCGGTTGGTTCCAGCGCGGCGGCACGAAAGGCAAAAGGCCGCTGCGAACGAATCGCGGCGGCCTTGCCTTTACGCGGCGCATGGCCTTAGTGGGACGAGTGATCCTCGTGCCCGTCTTCCTTTGAGCTGGTCGAAAACAGAATCGAGGCAAGAAATACCACTACGATCACGGGGATCACAAAAAACGGCGAAGTAATATCCATCTCCGGCTCACTCCTTGACTTTCAGCGTACCAGAATAGCGCCACAATCGAGGAATTAGGTTATGGGGCGGTTTGAAAAAGCTAAACCTCAGGGCCTAAAGGCCCCGTTGATTTTGCGCCACCTGCGCCGGGGCTGAAGCCCCGGCCTACCAATTCATGAATCGGGTGCCCCAGGTCCGGATTTCGGACCTGGGATAGCACTCCCGCCACTCGCTGACTCGCTAATAATCCACGCGGACGGTCAGGATTTCATACGGCTTGATTGGCGCCTTCACCACGTCGCCCGTAACGCTGAGCGGCTGGCCCTCCGGCGCTTCCATCAGGTTCGTTACCGTGGCGGATTTCGCGCCCGGCGGCACGTGGAACTCAGCCGTCGCGGCCTTCCCTGCCCACTCATAGACGCGGAAGATAAGGCCATTCGCGTCTTCGGCCTTCTTCACCGCCGTCAGCACCACGTTGTCGGGCGAGACAGAGGCGAACGAATGCTCGGCGGGCAACGAGCCCGCGTGGGCCGTCGTTACGACTGCCTGAAGCGGATAGTCGTACTCCCATCCGTGGCGAACGGTCATCGCGTCCTTCCACGTGCCGGCGTGCGGATAGATGGCGTAGTGGAAGTGCTGGCGGCCCATATCAGCTTCGGGGTCGGGCCACTTGGTCGAGCGCAGAAGCGAGATTCGCAACTGGTTGCCAACGGCGTCGTAGCCGTATTTGTCCTTGTTGAGAATGCTCAGGCCGTGCTTGCCGTCGCCGAGATCAGCCCAGCGCATGGCCGGAACCTCAAGCTGCGCCTTTTCCCACGAGTTGTTGCGCGTGGTGGGCCGGTCGATCGATCCGTAGGGAATCTCGTAGGTGGCAAAATCGCTCGTTGCGGCCACAGGAAACGACGCCTTCAGCAGCACGTGCGACTCGTGCCAGTCGATGTCGCTTTCGACATCGACGTAATCCTTGCCTTCCGGCAGCGAGATCGTTTGTACGAACTTCGAGCTCTGCCAGTGATACGTGACTTTGATGGCCGGTGCGCCATTGGCCTGCTTGGTGGACTCGACAGAATCAGCCTGAGCCAGAGTCGTGGGCGCAACATCATAGGTGCCAGGATCGATGTTCCACGCATCGTAGTTCTTCGGCGTGTCTTTGAAGAGCTGGAGCTGATTGCCACAACCGCTGCCGGCAATCGTCTCGAACTTCGTAGCTTTTTCCGTCAGGCTCGTGATGCAGCCTGTGGACTTATCGACGGCAACGTGCACGCGGTCGTTGTCGAGAGCAATCGTGCCGGTCGTGACAGAAGCTTTGACCGTTTCGGTTTTCGCACCTGTCACACGTACGACCTTGTAGCCCAGCGCAGGCACCTTATCGACGTGCAGCGTAACTTCGCGGGCGCCAGCCGCGCCGTCCTGCATGCGAACCTTTACATCGCCCGAACGCTCCCAACCCAACGGGTTGTAGACGACAACCGGAGCGCCCGCGCCCTCAGTGTTGATCTTCTCGTCCACGAGCGCAATCGACTTGTCGGAAATCTCATTCGTCGAGAACCGCACGTAGTCGTAGTCCTTCTGCGCGTCCTTGTAGATGATGCCAATGCCGGAGCCCGCAGCCAGATCATGGAACTGGTTGAAGAGAACCTTCTTCCAGTCCTCGGTCAGCTCGTTGCCCGGATAGGCGCGGCCATCCAGCCAGGCGAGCGAGGCCCACTTTTCGGCGTTGATGACTTCTTCCTCGCTCTCGCGCATGTTCTTTTTGTGATTGGCCTGGGTGGTAAACACACCGCGATGGAATTCGAGATATAGATCGCTCTTCCACGTGGGAATTGCGATCTTGCCCTCGACGGGGGCGGGCGGCGTGTAGCCCTTTGCAATCGACTGGTAATTCCACTCGGGACTTTCCGACGCAATCTTGCTCTCGACATCGGAGAAGAAAGTGAGCGCTGTGCCGAAGGGCATCTGCGGCACAACCTTCGCCGGCATCGAAGGTGTGGACCAGTGCGTGCCCTGGTCGAGAATCGCGCGCGTCGGGCCGCCGCCATGGTCGCCGACGCCATAGAGGTCCATCATGTTCGTGATGCCCGGCGCCTGCTCGCGGGCGCGCTTCATGTCCTGGGCCAGACGCACCGGGCTCAGGTTGTCGTTGGCGTAATCGTGGGGAAAGTAGGACAGCACCTTGGAGCCGTCCGGCGACTCCCACCAGAAGAGCTTGAGCGGCAACTGGTTCGTGTCGTTCCACGCCATCTTCTGCGTGACGAAATAGTCCACGCCGGACTTCTTGTAAATCTGCGGCAACTGCCAGGTGTAGCCGAAGGAGTCCGGGTTCCAGCCGATGCGGACATCGACGCCGTAGTTCTGCTTGTACCAGCGCTTGCCGACGAGAAGCTGCCGCACGAGCGATTCGCCGTCCGGCATGTTGAGGTCCGGCTCGATCCACATGCCGCCTACGACCTCCCAGCGGCCTTCCTTGATCCGCTGCTTGATCTCGTCGTTCATCTCCGGGTACTTGTCGGCCAGCCACTCGTTGTACTGTGCGGCAGACTGCGTGTAGGTGTACTGCGGGTACTCGTACATGAGCTGCAATGCCGTGCCGAAGGTGCGCTTTACCGCGTCCACCGTCTCAGTCCATGGCCAGAGCCATGCCGCGTCAATGTGCGAGTTGCCGGTAAGGTGGAAGTCGAGCGTGTTCATCAGCGGCAGCAGGGCTTCGAGCTTCGTGTGCGAAGCCTTCAAACTCGCATCAAAAGCCGCCTGCTCCTTCGCATCCAGCGCCTTCAGGTCCACGGCGGCAATGGCGTCGGTTAACGTTTTCATCTGCGCCGGATCGTTTGGCTTGATCGAGGGCACGAGCAGCGTGCCGATCAGGAACTCTTCGCGCAGGTCCTCGGGATTGGGCCGACCGTCGGCGTAGTCGATCTTCAGCTCCGCGCTCTGGAGGTGCTTTTCGTCCACGGTGTGCAGCAGCTTGACGGCCACCGTCACCTTGTCGCCCGGCTTGGCCTTGTCAAAAAGCACCACCGGCTCTAAGTCATCGCCCAGCGCCACGCGCCGGCCGTTGAAGTAGAGAATCTCCGGTATCGGCCCGTTGGCCCATGCGTGAAACTGGAACCAGATGCGCGCACCGGTCAGGTCATAGCCGTTCAGCGTCTGCGGAACGGTATAGGTCTGCCGCAGCCAGACGGCCTCATTCGGCGCCTTGTCGTTTGGTTTCACGGCCATCCAGCCGGATTCGTCGAGATCGACGGCCTCGCCATGCGCCAAATCGCCCGCGTGCATCTTCCATGCGCCGTCCGGCAGCTCGCGCAGCGTGGAAAGCCGCGCAATCACCGTCTTTGACGCATCCGGCAGCTTCGCGTCAATCTGCGCCGCCTCCTGCTCCGACTGCGCCTCGGCAACGACACCATAACCCATAACAAAGGCCAAAACCAGGGCCCCAAACCGCCAACCGCCAACCCGCCAACTCATTCCACGCATCGATATACCTTTCCTGCGAATGTCCTTCCCCGAAATACTAAGGCATAGGGCAGCGGAAACCGCACAGCGTCGCCGGCCTGCCTCCGCTGCGCCAGTTGCATCCTCCGTAACGTTACGATCCCCGTCTCAATCCGCTCGCCGCGTCAAATCTACCTGTTACAGTTGTGTGAACTTCAGCAACGAGTTCTCTCTATGGTTGGAATCCGCTTCAAAGAGGCCGAAACCTCTGAAGAGTTCGACCAGATTCACCGGCTCAACCACCGCACCTTCGCCGAAGAGATCGGCCAGCATCCGCAGACAGGCGACCGGCGGCTCATCGACCGCTTTCACTCCGCCAACCGCTACTTTATCGCGCTGGACGGCGAGCAGCTTGCCGGCATGATCTCCGTCCACGCCGGCCCGGAATTCTCCGTCACAAGCCGCCTGCCGGATGCGTCGCTTCCAGGCCAGTTCCGCTCGCCGCTGGAAGTGCGTCTGCTCGCCATCCTGCCCGAATACCGTAACTCGCTGCTCCTTCCCGGACTGCTTTATGAGCTTTACCGCTATGCCACACGCAGCCGATGCTCGCATCTGCTGATCTCCGGCATCGTGGAGCGCGTTCCCATGTATGAAAAGATGGGCTTCCGCGCTCTTGGGCCGGCTGTGCCCAGCGGCGCGGCCTCGTTTGTGCCCATGGCACTGTCACTGGACGCGCCGTCCCCTGAGTTTCTCCGCCTGGCGCGGCTTTACGAATCCCGCAACAGGAGCAGCCACGCCGTCAGCCTGCTGCCCGGTCCCGTGGAAATCGCTCCAGAGGTAACGCGCGCCTTTCACGCGCCGCCCATTTCGCATCGCTCCCGGCAATTCCTTGCAGTTTACGAAGAGATGCACTGCCATCTGGGCCTGCTCATGAGCGGAATGCACTGCGTGGCGCTCGGCGGCTCCGGCACGCTGGCCAATGATGCCGTCGCGGCCAATCTCCGCGCCGCCTTCGGCGCATCGGAGGGGCTTGTTCTCTCGAACGGCGAGTTCGGAGAGCGGCTCATCCGGCAAGCCACGCGCGCCGGTTTGCGGTTTCGCATTCTGCGCTCCGCATGGGGCCGTCCGTGGAGCTTCCGGCAGATCGCGCAGGCGCTTGAAAGCAAACCGGCATGGCTCTGGGCCGTACATCTGGAAACCAGCACTGGAGTTCTCAACGATCTCTCGCGGCTAATCGGGCTCTGCGCGCCCGCCTGCATCCCCGTCGCCGCCGATTGCGTCAGCAGTCTCGGCGCAGTCGAGATTCCCCACGCCGGCGAGCTCTTCCTGGCCTCCAGCGTCTCAGGCAAGGCGCTCGGCTCCTACGCCGGGCTGGCCTTCGTCTTTGCCTCGCCGGAAGCAATCCGGCGCGCCGATGGCGCATCCCTCTGCCCGAGCTTCGACCTGGCGGAATCCACGCGCCACTCCGGCCCGGCGTCTACGCTCTCCTCGCCGCTCGTCGTCGCTGCCTGCGAGGCGCTGCGGCGGAATTTTTCGAGCGCGTCTGCCTGCCATGAGCGCTACGAGCACCACCGGACGCTGGGGCGCTGGATGCGCGCGCAGATGGAGTCGCTTGGCCTCACGTCTCTGGCCGCGGAGCCTGACGCCGCTCCTACCATCGCCACCTTCGCGCTCCCATCCCCGGATTTCCCGCGCCAATGCCTCCGCGCAGGCTTACGAATCGCCCATGAGAGCGACTATCTCCGCGAGCGCAACTGGGGCCAGATTGCCACCATGGGCCATCTCGACCGCGCTGCTCTCGAACCTCTCTTTGCCTCGCTCCCCGCCCTCGCGGAAGCGCCATAAGAACGGCGCCCGCGCCCGAAACCGCGGCCATCTCGCAGACTTCGGGGTGCACTCCTCATTTTCCCACATTGCGGTACACCGTCCCACTATTATGGGTGCATACTGATACTTGGCCTGCATTGCGGGAAAGGAACTCGCCGAGTGCTTCCCGCCCGTTGACGGCGGCCACTAGACTGTTCAGACGAGGCGCAAACTTCGGTGGGCCACGTCACAGAATCTGCCTCGCGGCCGGCTTACACTCGTGGGTTCGAGTACCGTCCGGCCGGAACCGTCGCCGGGTGTACCGCGGGCAGATGAAAGAGTTCTTTGCAAGAGAAGAAGTTCGCTCACACAGCAGCAGCCCTGGCAGTGACACCAGCCTCGGCAGCGGCAACAACTGGATTGAAACACAGGCTTTAACACTGGAATTGAAACAAGGGGGAACCCAATGAAAGCTCGCTATCCTGGAATTCGCGTCACCGCCAACGGCAACCAGCTCGTCTCCTACCATACGGAGACCCGCATTGCCGACGCCGGCGTCTTTTACCCTATTACCCCTTCGACCGAGGGCGGCGAGCTTTTCCAGCAGGCTTATGCCGAAGGCCATATGAACGTATTCGGCCACAACACGATTGCCATTGAGACGGAAGGCGAACATGCCGCGCAGGGCGGAGCCATCGCGCACTCGGTCTGCGGCAAGCGCGTGGTGAACTTCACCTCCGGCCAGGGCGTCGTCTACGGCGTGGAACAGTACTTCCACGCGCCCGGCAAGGGCTCCACGATGGTGCTCGAAGTCGGCGCGCGCGCGTTGACCAAGCACGCGCTGAACGTGCACTGCGGCCACGACGATATTTACGCCGCGCTCGACACCGGCTGGATCATGACCTTTGGCAAGGACGCGCAGCAGGCCGCCGACCAGGCGCTGATTCTGCGCCGCGTCACCGAGCTCTCGCTCACGCCGGGCATGAACATCATGGACGGCTTTTTGACGAGCCACCTGGAGCGCACCTTTTACAAGCACGAGTCGGAGCTGATCCGCGAATACCTCGGCGCGCCGGAAGACATCATCGAGAGCCCGACGGAAGCGCAGCGCGTCCTATTTGGACCCACGCGCCGCCGCGTGCCGAAGATGGTGGACCTCGCCAACCCCATCCTGCTCGGCCCGGTGCAGAATCAAGAGCACTACATGCAGGGCATCACGGCGCGGCGCAACAACTTCGCCGAGCCGATTCTCGGCTTCCTTGAGGCCGCATACAAGGACTTCGGCGACCTGACCGGCCGCTACTACGGTCTGGTGACAAAGCACAAGACCGAGGATGCGGAGACCGTCTTCGTCGCGCTTGGCTCGGCTGCGGAAAACATCGAAGCCGCCGTCGATTACCTGCGCAAGACACGCGGCGCAAGCGTGGGATCAATTCATCTGAATGTGATTCGTCCCTTCCCCGAGGCTGCCGTCGTCGAGGCTCTGCGCAGCAAGAAGAATGTCATCATTCTGGAACGCACCGACGAAGCCCTGAGCGGCGACAACCCGATGAACCGCGACATTCGCACCGCGCTTTCGAAGGCAGTGCAGGGTTCCGAGGGCCTTCCGCACATCACGCTGGCCGAAGTACCGAAGATTTACGGCGCCAGCTACGGACTCGGCTCGCGCGACTTCCGCCCCGAGCACGTTATCGGCGCGTATGAATTTGCCACCGCGGGCCGCGCCCGTAAGGACGGCAAGACGGCAGCCGACGGCGCGACCTTCTTCGTCCTCGGCGTGGACCATCCTTACTCGGTCATCGGCGATGAGACGCCTTCACTGCTGCCGGAAGGCGCGGTCGCCGTCCGCTTCCACTCGATCGGCGGCTGGGGCGCCATCACGACGGGCAAGAACCTCGGCGCCATCCTCGGCGATCTCAACGACCTTATCTTTGAGCGCGATGGCGAGCGCGACGAGTTGGGCAATCCCAAGGAAGTCATTCACGTCAGCGCCAATCCCAAGTATGGTTCGGAGAAGAAGGGCGCGCCGACCAGCTACTTCATGGTCGCCGCCAAGGAGCGCATTCGCGTCAACTGCGATCTGCGCCATGTGACGACGGTTCTCTGCTGCGACCCCAAGGCATTCACACACACCAACCCGCTCGACGGCATTCAGGAGGGCGGCGCGCTGGTGTGGGAGAGCGATGTGGACGGCGAGCGCGCGTGGGAGAATCTTCCCACCTGGGCGCGTAAGCAGATCATTGAGAAGAATATCCGCGTCTTTACCCTGCCCGGCTTCAACATTGCCCGCAAGGCAACCGACCGCGGCGACCTGCAGCTTCGTATGCAGGGCAATGCCTTCCTCGGCGCATTCTTCGCGGTTTCGAGCCTCCTGCAGGAGTTCGGCATCACGCAGGAGCAGTTCCGCGAAGTAGTGCACAAGCAGTATGTAAAGAAGTTCGGCAAGTTCGGCGATGCCGTTGTGCAGTCGAACATGGAAGTGATGATTCAGGGCTTCGAGCAGGTCAAGGAGATCACGATCGGCGCACTTGCCGCCGCCGATCACTCGTCGCTGCGCGGCCAGGCTCTGTTGCCCATCCTTGAACAGGTTCCCGCGTTTGCGGAAGCCGGCACAAGCTGCGGCAACGGCCGCCGTTCCACGCCGATGCCGGCGGGCCAGGAGCATCGCGCGCCGGTGGCAAGCGTTGCGGCCTTTGACGCCGAGTTCCGCTCCAACTACGGCTACGACCAGCCGGCCACGCCGCTTTCCGCGCTCGGTATTATCGCCGCGGCCACCGGAGACACGGCTTCCAAGTACGTCGCCCGCCGCGAGACTCCACTCTACATTCCGGAAAACTGCACGCAGTGCATGGAGTGCATCTCGGTCTGCCCGGATACGGCCCTGCCCAACACTTCGCAGGATCTTTCCACGATGCTCTCGACAGCAATCACCCGTTACGTTTCCGATACGAACGAGCGCCGCAAGATGATTGCCAAGCTGCCCGAGATCGAGAAGCTCACCCGCACCCGCATGGTCGCCGAAATGAAGACCGGCACGCCGCTGCCGACCATCATCCGCGAAGTGACGGAGACGGTCGACGGCTTCAGCATCGAATCCAAGACGCAGTTCTACAACATTATTGAGAAGGTGCCGATGGCCTATCAGAAGGTCAACGCCATCTTCTCCTCGCCCGAGCGCAAGACTCCCGGCTCCGGCGGCATCTTCTCCATCTTCGTCAGCGATCTTTGCAAGGGCTGCGCCGCCTGCGTCACCGCCTGCGGCGACCACGAGGCTCTGAAGATGGTTCCCGAGACCGAGACCGTCAACGCCGAGCACGAGTCGGGAACGGCCTTCCTTGACCTGCTGCCCGACACCGCGCAGAAGTACCTCGGCCTCTTCAACGCCGCCAACCCGGCGGACTCGAAGACCGCGACCCTCCGCAACATGCTGATGGTGCGGACGAACTACGACGCGCTGGTCTCCGGCGACGGCGCCTGCGCCGGCTGCGGTGAAAAGTCCGTCCTGCGCTCCATCTCCGCGGTGACGGAGGCGTACATGCGCCCCGTCTTCCACGCCAAGAGCGACCGTTTCGTGGCCAAGGCCGGCGATCTCGAAAAGAACGGCCCCGCACAGTTGGCTGCACTCAAGGAATCGAGCCCTGCCGAGTACGCCACTCTGCGCCAGGCCATTCAGCACCTCATCCTCGGCCTGGGCGGCGAAGATGAAAAGGACACGAAGAAGCGCATTGCGGCCTACGAAAAGGAGCATGGCGAAATCACCGACGCGCAGCTCATCGAGGCCATCGCCGCGGTGCTGCTCACAGAAGCCTTCAACCACAAGAGCCTTCAGGCCATCGATGGCCGCCTTGCGAATGGCATGTCTGTGATGGCAATGACAGCGCACACCGGCTGCAACACCGTCTACGGCTCGACGACCCCGAACAACCCCCACGCCTACCCGTGGATGAACTCGCTCTTCCAGGACGGCGTCACTGTCGGCTGGCTCACGGGCGAGAGCTTCATCGTGGATCACGCGCGGCGCAGCGTGCTGCCCGAGCGGCTTGCCGACACCATCCTTGCCGGCAAGGGACTTGGAGCGGAAGATTACTACCACTTCACGCACTTCACTGACGCTCTGATGACCGACCAGGAGATCGTCGAGCTGCCCAAGGTATGGGCGGTCGGCGGCGACGGTGGCATGGGCGACATCGGCTACCAGAACATGTCGAAGGTCATCCTGCAGAACCGGCCGAACATGAAGGTACTGATGCTCGACACGCAGGTCTACTCGAACACCGGCGGCCAGAACTCCGACTCGACCCCCATGCTCGGCGGCGGCGATATGAACGTCTTCGGCGCGGCCACGCAGGGCAAGGCCACCGAGAAGAAGACGGTTGCCGAAACCTTCCTTGCCGGCCACGGCTCGCCGTTCGTCGCGCAGGTCTCGATGGCCAACGCCCCCAAGCTCTACCGGGCGATTCTCGACGGCCTCGAATACCGCGGCACCATGTTCCTGCAGGCTTTCACCACCTGCCAGCCGGAGCACGGCGTGCCGGACGACATGGCGCTCTTCCAAGCCCAGCGCGTCCGCGACTCACGCGGCGTGCCGGAATTCGTCTTTGACCCGCGCAAGGGCGAGAGCTACCAGGAAGCGCTCGACATCAACGGCAACCCGAGCAAGGATCTCGACTGGTACGAGACCAAGGACAAGGCGACCGGCGAAACCCGCCGCTACACCGTTGCCCACTGGTGCACCACGGAAGCCCGCTTCCGCAACCACTTGAAGAAGATCAAGCCGGATGCGGTCGCGAAGCTGATTACCCTCGACAACATGCTCGTCCGCATCACGCAACAGGATGTGGTTTACCGCCGCTACCTGACGCCCGGACACCGCTCCTTCATCCCCGACTTCGGCGTCTACATCGAAGTCGAGAATGAAGGCAAGAAAACCTATTACGCCCTCAGCCGCCAGCTAGTAATGTTCTGCGTAGAGCGCCGCAAGGCATGGCGCATGTTGCAGTCCAAAGCCGGCATCGTAAACCGCGAGTACGTAGCACAGAAAGCCATCCTCGCCGATGTAGACGCAGGCAAGATTGCAACGGAAGAGTTCTTCGCCCACGCCCACGAAATGGT
>JAATFM010000310.1 GCA_015655195.1 Terriglobales bacterium | reverse complement strand
CTGTGGACGAGACGACGGTGAAGCCGATCTCCCGCAAGCCGCTGGCCGAGAAGCACCACCACAGGAAAGCCGCCAAGTAACTCTGCGGCTCGAACTAACAACACACGAGGCTGACCGTAACAGGTCAGCCTCGTTTTTATGGCGCGAACTACATCCGCTGACTTGCTAACCTGCAATCGCGCATAGCGCGGCTAACTCGCTAAAAACCGAATCCAACGGCTTGCGCCGCATATTGAATCTGATTTGAAAGGGCATGGCTTTCGCCATGCCATCAATGGCACAAATTGATTTGGGGGCTCCAGCCTCCCCGGGATTTAGCTTTTTATGGATGGCGTCTACTCGCCGAGCATAATCCGTTGAATCGCCGTAGCGCGTCCCGTTGCCGGGTCGCAGGTAACCAGCGCGGCGCAGAGCTTAGGATTGCCCTTGGCGGCTTCAAATTTCCCCGGCATTCCTGTCAGGAAACGGTTCAGCACCAGTTCCTTTTCGACGCCGATCACGCTGTCATACGGCCCGCTCATGCCGACATCGGTCTGGAAGGCGGTGCCGTGATGCAGAATGCGCTCGTCGGCCGTGGGAATGTGCGTGTGCGTGCCGAGAACGGCGGTTACGCGCCCGTCCAGATGCCAGCCCATCGCGACTTTTTCGCTCGTCGCCTCGCCGTGAAAATCGACGATGATGACTTTTGCGGAGATGGTCTTCAGCAGATCGTTCGCAGCGTGGAACGGATCATTCGTCCCGGCCATAAAGACCTTGCCCATCAGGTTCACCACGGCGTAGGGGATGCCGCTTTCCGTCACGCCCTCGTAGACGCCGAATCCCGGTAGCCCCGGCAGCAGATTCGCCGGCCGAATCACGCGCCGTGCCCGCGAAGTCGTATTCGCCGCGCCGGAGTTGAAGTAATCGATCAGTTCGCGCTTGTCCCAGACATGGTTGCCGGTTGTCAGCACATCCGCGCCGAGGTCGAAGAGGTCATCGGCGATGCCCGGCGTTACGCCAAAGCCGCCTGCGGCATTCTCCGCATTCATAATCGTCAGCTCGACCTGATGCGTTTCGCGCAGGTGCCCAATGTGCTCGGCGACGATCCTGCGTCCCGCGCTGCCGAAGATGTCGCCGACAAAAAGAATGTTCAAAAGACAGCCCTCAGCTATTAGCTTTCAGCCTTTAGCCTGTTGGTGCAAAGACTATGGATCGGGTGCCCCACCCTTGCCACGTCTTTGTTTTTGTGGCTAGGGTGGGAACTGAAACCGCGTTGTTCCTATTCCTTGCTTCCCGCGCTCTGCGCGCGCATCAATGGAAACAGAATCACATCACGAATTGATTTGGAACCGGTCAGCAGCATGGTGAGCCGATCGATGCCGATGCCTTCGCCGCCTGTCGGCGGCAGGCCATAGGCTAGCGCGCGGACGTAATCCTCGTCCATCTGGTGCGCCTCGTCGTCGCCGCGACCGCGCTCGGCAAGCTGCTCCTCGAATCGTTTGTGCTGCTCGACGGGATCGTTCAACTCGCTGAAGGCATTGCCAAGCTCGAAGCCGCCGGCGAAGAACTCGAAGCGTTCGACGTGTTCCGGGTCGTCGGGCTTGGCTTTCGAGAGCGGCGAGACTTCAGTTGGATAGTCGTAGATGATCGTCGGTTGAAAGAGATTCGACTCAACGACGGCCTCGAATACCGAGTAAACAGCTCTGCCGAGTCCGACCCTCTCAAGTTTGAGATCAGTGGATACGAAATTTAAAGTCACGTACAGCGGGTCGTACGGGCTCGGGTTTGGGGGACTGCTCGGTGGGATTCCAAGTGCATTCAATACAGCAACCGGCCTGCGTTCCAACTTTCCTTCGAGTACTCGTTCGATCCAAGAGAGCAATGACTTGGTGTTGCTAAGATCGATCAACGTCGGTGCTGGGCCTGCGTCTTCCTTCCAATATTTGATGATTGCATCTAGCATCCTTAACCGATCCCACTTGCCCTTGCCGAGGTCAATCGTGTACCCGTTGAACTCGGCTACGGTGGTGCCGTTCACTTCCTGTGCTACAAACGCAAGCAACTCTTCCGTCAGGTCCATCAGGTCTTTGAAGTTTGCGTAAGCCTGATAGAACTCAAGCATCGTGAACTCGGGATTGTGCTGTGTGCTTACACCTTCGTTACGGAAGTTGCGGTTGATTTCATAAACGCGATCTAGGCCGCCGACAACGAGCCGCTTCAAGTACAACTCCGGAGCGATTCGCAGGAAGAGGTCCATGTCGAGCGTATTGTGATGCGTAACGAAGGGCCGCGCCGCCGCGCCACCGGCGATGGGCTGCATCATCGGCGTCTCGACTTCAAGGTAGCCGCGCGTATCGAAAAACTGCCGGATGGCGCGCAGCACCTTGGCGCGCTTGACGAAGACCTCGCGGCTGTCGAGATTCGTGAAGAGGTCCACATACCGCTGCCGGTAGCGCATTTCGACATCGGAGAGGCCGTGAAATTTTTCCGGCAGCGAAAGCATTGCCTTGGCGAGAAACTTGAGGCTCTCGACGTGCACGGTCAGCTCGCCGGTGCGCGTGCGGAAGAGATAGCCGCTCACGCCAATAAAATCGCCGAGGTCGAGCAGCTTGTAGAGTGCGAATGCCTGTTCGCCCACCGCGTCGAGGCGCACATAAATCTGGAGCCGCTGGCCCTCCTGCTGGAGCGTGGCAAAGCCCGCCTTGCCCTGCGCGCGAATCGCCATGATGCGGCCGGCAATCGCTACCAGCGGTTTTTCAGCTTCGAGCGCTTCGGCGGCCGTCTCGCCCCACTTGCCGCGAACCTCGGCAATGGTATGCGTGAACTCGAACTGGTTCGGGTACTTCGCCTGACCGAGCGCCTCAATCTGTTGCAGCTTATCCTGCCGCAAGGCAAAGAGATCGCGCTCAAACTCCGATTCAAAATGCACAGGAAATCCTTTTTGCGTAGTGAAAATGCCCAACCGTAAGTATAGCGGCTGAGCAAACGTCAGCCCTAAACGTGTATAACCAGCCATGAATGGCATACAACAGACCCATCCCGGACGGCGAGCGCAAGCATAAGGACTCGGGCGGCATCGCAACGCTCGTGCAGGCAGAAAAGCTGATGCAGATAGCCATTCTGCTGCCTTCGGCGGCCTTTGTCGGCTGGCTGGCTGGCATGTGGCTAGACTCGAAGCTCCATACGGGCTGGATCGGCATTGCCGGCATCGTCTTCGGCGGCATTTCGGGCCTCGTGTACGTCATCCGCCTCGTGTTGACCGCAGGCGCTGAGATGGACGGCAAGGCGAAGAGCAGGCCGGGCAGCGGGACTGAAAGCAAACCAAAGGACAATCACGACAAGTAATGACCGAAACCACCCCGCCCATCGCAAACCTTACCGATGACGCACTTCAGGCCGTCCTGCGCCGCGCCATTCTTGCCACTCTCGTTCTCGGCGTGGTCGGTGCCCTCGGCGTGTGGATTTCCACCGGCTGGCGCAACGCCGCCATGCTCGCCGTTGGCGCGGTGATCTCCGCAGCCAGCATCTTCGAGTGGCAGCGGCTGATCCGGCTCTTCAACGCCAAGCTCGACCAGCAGAAGACGCCGCGCGGCGCCGTCACGGTAGTCATGTTTTTTCTGGCCCGGCTGCTGGTATATGCGGCGGTTATCTATGGTAGCCTAAGATGTTTGCAGGGTTCTCCGGTCGCACTACTCTGCGGTCTTGGGCTGGCAATGCTGGTCCTTGCCTGGCAGGCGCTCCGGCTGCTGCGAGACTAGTTTCATCTCCTCGCTGCACAATCGCCCGAAAACAGAAAGACTCGTTCCCGCCCGATGGAAAGCTACGCTGTCACTCGCCTGTTGAATGCTCTCTTCGGTCCGGCCATCGCTGCGCTGATGAATCTTGTCGGCGTGCACCCGGCCGATGCCGCCGCGCCCATCAGCAACGCCTATGCGATGGAACTACTCGTCGCGGCTGTTCTCATCGCCTTCTTCCTGTTGGTGCGGCTCACGCTCTCCGTGGAAAAGCCAAATCCAGCCCAGCAGATCGCCGAGATGATTCACGAGTTCTCCGGCGGGCAGGCGGACCAGATCATCGGCCACGGCTACGAGCGCTTTCAGGCGTTCGTCACCTGCATCTTCCTCTTCGTGGTTCTGAACAACCTGCTCGGCCTCATCCCCGGCATCGTTACGCCCACCAGCCAGCCGGTTGTGCCGCTTGGCATCGCGCTGTGCACCTTCGTCTACTACAACTTTTATGGCTTCAAGGAGCAGGGCGCCGTCGGCTACATGAAGCACTTTGCCGGCCCGGTCTGGTGGATTGCGCCGCTGCTCTTTCCCATCGAGATCATCTCGCACTGCGCGCGCGTCATGTCGCTCACCATCCGTCTTTACGCGAACATGTTCGCCAGCGACCTTGTGACGCTCGTCTTCTTCTCGATGATTCCGGTGGCGATTCCGGCGGCGTTTCTCGGGCTGCACGCGGCGGTTTCGCTTATTCAGGCGTATGTCTTCATGCTGTTGGCGATGATTTATCTGACCGGCGCCGTTTCGCACGAGCACTAAAAAGCAGCTATTAGCTTTTAGCCGTTAGCTCTTAGCTGTTCTCGGAGCTACGAACTTGCACAATGGGCTAAAAGCTAATAGCCAACAGCTAAAAGCTGTTCTTAAAGATTCTGCCGGAGAGCGTGCTTCCGCTCCGGACAAACAGAGGGCCGCATAGCGTGAGGGGGCCAAAGGCAATTCCACAAGGGATTGCCGGCACGGTGAGCCTCAACCACCCACTGGCGGCTAATTTCAGGGAAGCAGGAGAACTATGAAGAAGCTTCAGTACATGTTTATGGCGCTGGCCGCGATGTTCCTCGCCACGCCGCTCTTCGCGCAGTCCACCGGCGGCTCGTCGATCAACCTTGTTCCCATCGGCGCCGGCATCGGCATGGCGATTGCCGCCGGTCTCTGCGGTCTCGGCCAGGGCAAGGCCACCGCTTCGGCCACCGAGGCGCTCGCCCGCAACCCCGGCGCGCGCGCCGGCATTCAGCTCCTGCTGGTGCTTGGCCTCGCCTTCATCGAGTCGCTCACCCTCTTCACGCTCGTCATCATCTTCGCCAAGGTCAACTAAGAAGAGCGCACACAACAAAAGCGGTTCCGTCCATCTGGACGGAACCGCTTTTTCTGCCTTCTATCGGGTTCCCGAAGCCGCCGCCTTCTGCCCCGCGCGCAGCATCTCGATTGCCTTGCGATAATCCAGCCCTGCCGGCACCGGCGTAAAGTGAGACTCTTCCTCAGTGGTGTCGAAGTTTCGCGTTCTGAAGAGCACGCGGCCGTTCATCCCCATCTTGAAGCGCACAATGTGCCACACGCCGCCGCCCACATCCGCCTGGTCAATCGTGATCCAGCCGCCTTTATAGAGCCGCCCCAGTACGCCCCAGCCAAAGTCCACATCGTTGCGCAGACGACCTTCGAGATGCACCACGCGCTGATGCGAGAGGTCGATCCAGAGTTCGCCCGTCATTTGTGTCAGCGCCTGCGTTTCGAGACTCGGCGAGTTGAAGTTGGGATTTGGCGTAAAGGAGAACTTTTCCGCTGTACCAGTGGGCGTCGTTACCGGCCCGGCATCCTGATACAGAAAGGCCGCGGGCAGAGCGCGTAGCACTTTCATGGCCCGTTCCATGTCCGCATCCTCAGACTGTTTGCGGTGGCGCTGCTTGCCGGGATCGGCGGCGAGCGCATCGAGCCGCGCCTGCTCTTTTGCGGCGTCCTCTGCGCTCGGCGGCGCGTCGTTCACCGACACCAGATGCGCCACCAGCCCGTCGCGGGTCTCGATCATCTCCTTGGTCGTCGTCAGCCGCGGGCTCGACTTGCGGAGCAGGTAGCGCATGGGGTGCGAGTCATCCTGCGAGGCCGAAAGCTCGTTTGACAGCGCCTGGCTCACCAGAGGCGGCGCGGCTGGTTGCTGCGCCCGCAGCAGAGCGGCGCATGTCGCTATATAAGCCAGCGATGAGGCCAGCAAAAATCCAGTCATCCTGCTTGCAAAATTTATTTTGCCCGCAAAATCGCGCATCCGGCCCCACGTCCTCAATCCCAGCACAGTTCAGTCAAGTCCAACTCTGTTTGGCCTTGCATCCGCTCTGCACATCAAGCGGCGCTATTGGCCCTGTCCCACATTAGACGATTTCCTGACGGCTCGCGTTTCAGAATCCTTCTGCGCGCCGCAAACGCAGTTGCCGCAATGGGAACCGGATGCTGCCGTGCCAAATTGATGTCCTCCCGGCGCAAACCTATGCGCCAAAGCCGCTAAAGCGGCTAAACTGATTGGGAGTCTTTCATCCACTCACCGGAAGGATCTCCAAACATGGCCATCGATACCACCCCCGCGCGCATCGGCAAGACCATCGTAATTCGCGGCGAAGTGAAAGGCGCGGAGGATCTCATCATCGACGGACGCGTCGAGGGAACCGTGCAACTGGGCGAGAACCGCCTCACCATCGGCCCCAACGCCAATGTCGCAGCCGACCTCACCGCCAAGGACATTCTGGTTATGGGCCAGGTGCAGGGCAACATCATCGCCACGGGCCGCGTGGAGCTGCGCGCCGGCTGCCTCGTCGAAGGCGATGTGCGCGCCCTTCGCCTTGCCATCGAGGACAATGCCGGCTTCCACGGCAAGGTCGATCTCACCCAGGGCGTTGGCAAGTCTGTGCCAGAGCCAAATTCGGCTCCGAATTCGGTTCCGGCTCCTACCCAGGCCAGCCTTGGCATTTAGCACCAACTGTTTTTTCCTTCGCCGCGGCGCGTCAATTATGACGAACAGGGCCGCAAAGGATTTTGGAACCCATGCTGCGTTGGTTGGATAAGCGTCACGGCCGCGAGTCCGCCGCTCCCATCCGGGGCGTTACCGGTCCGAAAGTTGGCCGCCACTCCGGCGGATGGGCCGCTTTGCGCAAGCGCCTCGAAGCCGAGCCGGGCCTGCGCGTGCTCGACACTGGCTACACCTCGCCCGCCAATATCAACTACCTCACCAGCCTCGGCCACAGTATCTACATGGCCGACCTGGTGCACGACGCCTGCACCGGCGACTGGAAGAGCGGGACCGACGAGGATGGCAAGCCGATCTACGACATCGAGAGCTATCTCAACGCGACGCTCGACTTCAGCGAAAAGAAATTCGACATCGTGCTTCTCTGGACCACGCTCGATTATCTTCCCGAGGCATTTGTGGCTCCGGTTGTGCAGCGCCTCGCGGACGTGATGAATCCCGGCGGCGCGGTGCTGGCCTTCTTCCACACCCGCACGCAGGGCGAAGAGACCGTCCACTGCCGCTTCCACGTGACGCCCACAGATGATGTCGAGGTACAGCTCAGCGAGCAGTTTCCCATTCAGCGTGCCTTTACCAACCGCAGCATCGAGCGGCTCTTTGCCGGTTGGAGTGGCCACCGGCAATTCCTCGCCAAGGACAGCGTTTCGGAAGTCATTATGACGCGCTGAGCGGAGACGAATGCCGAAGCTCACTCCACGATTTGCATTCCGCATTCTTCTTCCGGCAAGCTATCTGGTCTTTCTCGGCGGCGCGCTGGTCTCAGGCGCGATCTTCTATCACGGCAGAGCCTTCGATGCGAAGGCGGCGATTGTCTCCGACCTCGAATCTCCGGACGATAACCCGCACGGCTATGCGCTGCTGGCGGCGTGCATCGTTGGCTCTGCAATTCTTCTCGTTCCTGTCGTGGCCTTCTTGTATCAGCAATTGCGCCGGGTGCGTCCGGTGTTTGCGCTTGCCGGGACGCTTTTCTTTGCGGTGGGTCTGGCTGCGGAAATGCTGATTGGCATTCTTGCGCCCTTTACGCACGGCTATTCACTACTCCACGATCAGTTGGCGGCCACCGTGTTTCTCGGCATCTGCGTGGGCACGGCATTTGACCTGACGGCCGCACGGGCCGCGCCCGTCCTGCTCGTCGTGCAGTGGGCGGTAGTCGTTGTGGTGGCGTGCATGGGCTACCTGCCGGTGGAGTACGACAACAGCCATCTATTCAGCGGCCTTGCCTTCTGGGAGTGGGGCCTGTGCGCCTACTGCGGCACGGCGCTACTGATGCTGGCGTGGAGGATTGAGGTAAAGGCCGCGAAGGTGGGCCGTGGTCAGTTTGAAAGGGAGCAATCCCTCGGGAACCAGGCCCTCACTGATGAATTTTCAGGATCAAATGTTTTGAAAGGGCACGGCTTTAGCCGTGCCGAAAAGCAGCAAAAACACTCCGGGCTTTAGCTCCTGAGGGATGGTTTTGCCGGGTGTCCCAGATCCCTAGTTTTGGGACCCGGGATACCACCGCAGTCCGCTCTCCTGTACTTTTGGCAGCTAGTCAGTTGACTTTGCCTCGATCAGGAAACGGAGGAGTTGCTGCCCTTCAAACTGATCTATTACCCGGCAAACGGCAGCCACGGCTGCATGGGTAGCGGCTCCGGCGCGGCGATTACAGGGCCGAATCGCTGGCCCAGTCGGAACTCCTGCCGGACACTTTCCACTACGTCGCCGACCCGCTTGCGGTATTCCGCCGAGACGAAGCCATTCTGCCCGTAGCGCTGCTCATAGCTTTTTTCCAGCGCGGGAAAATTATCGTGCACGAAACGGAAAAATGTCGGCTGCGAGCATGGCTTGAGAAAAAGCGCTCCGGCGTGGAAGAAGTTTGCATCGGCCTCCGCTGCGGCCCGCGCCACGGCAGCAATCGAGGCCCGCGAGTCGGTGATTCCCGGCATCAGCGGCGAACACATCACGCCTACGCGCAGCCCGGCCCGCCGCAGCCTTGCCACAGCGTGGATTCGCAGGTCGGGCCGTGGTGCACGCGGCTCCAGAACTCGCGCCAGCTTTGCGTTCATTGTGGTGATCGTCAGGTGAATGCCGAGGTGATTGCGTCTCGCCACGGCCTGAAGCAGCTCCTGATCGCGGAGAATCAGCGCGGATTTCGTAATCAGGCCAAGCCTGTAACCGCCGATCTCAGCAAAAACTTCGAGCAGCGAGCGCGTAATCCGCTGCCGCCGTTCGAGCGGCTGGTAGGGGTCCGTTGCCGTGCCGATGCCGATCATCGTGCCGGGCTTGAGCCGCTTCAGTTCCTGCCGAAGCAGCCACGCGGCGTTTTCCTTGAAGTAAATTTTGCGCTCGAACTCTTCCGGGTCGTGCATTTCGAGAAACTCGTGCGTGTAGCGCGCATAGCAGTACCGGCAGCCGAACTCGCAGCCGCGGTAGGGGTTGATGGCGTGGCTGAACGGCACGCCGCGCTTCGACGTGACCTTGCCGATGATCGACCGCGACGGCAGGGGGCGGTATTCGGTGAGGCAGCCCGTATCGGCCAGCGGAGCCTCAGCGGCCCGGCGCGCAAGCGGGCCGATCTTCTTGCCGGGCTGTCCGAGAATCGGGAAGAGGGAAGCGTTCATTAAGTCTTCTTCAATTTTCGCCATATATTCGCCTTTGTCGATACAGTACCCTTGCGTTTGGCAGCCGTCAAGCCCCATTCTGAAATCGGTTCAAAGGAGACGATATGGCTTCATCGCAGGCAGTAAAGATTACGTGGCTGGGGCACGCGACCGTCCTAGTTGAGACGGCAAAGGGAACCACCCTCCTCATCGACCCCTTTATTGAGAACAACCCCAAATATCCCAAGGGCTTCGCGCTGCCCGAAAAGATCGACTACATTTTGCTGACCCACGGCCACGGCGACCACATCTCGGATGCTGCGCCCGTCGCCGCGAAGCACGGATCGACGGTTGTCGCAATTCACGAGCTGGCCGGGTTTGTCGCCGGGCAGGGCGTGGAGAAAACCATTGGCATGAACCTGGGCGGGACGGTGCATCTCGGCGACGTGGCCGCAACAATGGTCGAGGCCAAGCACTCCGCCGGCGCGCAGGACGGGGAGGGAACGCATTACGTCGGCATCGCTGCCGGCTACGTTCTCACACTGGATGGCGGCCCGGTGATTTACGCCGCCGGAGACACGGCTGTCTTCGGCGACATGCGCCTCATCGGCGAGCTTTACCAGCCGGAGATTGCCCTGCTGCCCATTGGCGGGCACTACACGATGGGGCCGAAAGAGGCTGCGATTGCCGCGCAGTTCGTCGGCGTAAAGACAGTGCTGCCGCTGCACTTTGGAACCTTCCCGCCGCTCACCGGAACGCCGGCGCAGCTTGCCGAACTGCTTGGCTCATCGGTCAAGGTGGCGGACTGGAAGCCGGGCGACGCATTGCTTTGCGATGACGATACGTTTACTTTTTCGCCGCGCAGGGACTGAAAGCCGGATGAGAGTTACTGGCGAAGATTTGTGCGATCCCACCCTTGCGCCAGAAAAAAGGCGCAAGGATGGGGCACGGGGCTTTTATGTGTCCAATTACGGAAGCGCGGGCCGCGGATGCGAGACCGTGCTGCCCTCCGTCAATCCCAGCGCCCACTTGATGCCCTCAAAGTACATCGTGCGAATGTCGGGGTCGTCCCATGACTCGGTAGTATGGCCGAGCGTGGAGTAAAAGACCCTCCCCTTGCCGTACATCTTCGTCCACGCCACGGCAAAGTCGTGGTCGGCGCGATGCACGCGGTCGTTGTTCGCATAGTTGAGCTTCGCCGGGTCCAGGCTCAGCAACACATTTACCTTGTCGCGCGACCAGTCCGTTGGTTGATAAATCTCATCGCGCTTGGTGAATGCTTTCGGAAACTGCTTCACGATCGGAGAACCCGGCTCTTCGTTGATGATTGGCGCGTCAAAGGTGCCCCACGGATGCTGATCAAACCAGCCTCCGATCATCTCGCCATATTCG
>JAATFM010000123.1 GCA_015655195.1 Terriglobales bacterium | reverse complement strand
TCCTTCACTCCGCCTGAAAAAAGGCCACGTTCAGGATGACACCGCCATTGGGAAAGTGAGCGTGGAGATAAGCGAGGAATGAAAACGGGCCGCATCGTTGCGATGCGGCCCGTTTCTGCAACCTGTTACCTGAAACCTGCTTTATTCCGGCTTGCCCAGCGAGTTCTTCCACCTATGGCCGTCTTTTTCAAGCAGGCGGTCGGAGCAATCCGGCCCCCAGCTTCCGGCAAAGTAGTTGGGGAAGACTTCAGGAGCCTTCGCCGCCCAGGCCTGCAGGATGGGGTTGTAAAGCGACCAGTTGATCTCTACGCCGTCACGGTGCGAGAAGAGCGTCTGGTCGCCGAGCATGGCGTCGAGCAATAGCCGCTCATAGCCGTTGGCGCGCTGCTGGCCAAAGGCCTGCGCATAGTTGAAGTCCATGTTGACCGGGCAAACGCTCATGCCCGGCGTGTTAGGAACCTTGGTGCCGAAGCGCAACGCGATGCCGTCATCCGGCTGGATGCGGATCGAGATAATGTTGGGCTGAATCTCCGGACAGGGACCGGTCTGGTTCTGCATCCGGTTAAAGATCAGCAGCGGCGGCTGCTTGAACTGGATGGTGATTTCCGTTGCCCGCTTCTTCATGCGCTTGCCGGCGCGCAGATAAAACGGTACGCCCGCCCAGCGCCAGTTCTCGATTTGAAGCTTGACCGCGGCGTAGGTCTCCGTTCCGGACTCTGGGTTGACGCGCTCCTCTTCGCGATAGCCGATGACCTTCTGGCCGCCGACGATGCCGGGGCCATACTGGCCGCGGACAGCGTTGAGGATCGGGATGTTCGGAATGGCCTGCCAGACCTTCACCTTTTCGCGGCGCACGGACTCGGCCTCGAAGCCCGAAGGCGGCTCCATGGTGACGAAGCCGAGCAGCTCCATCATGTGGTTCTGGATGATGTCGCGCAGCGCGCCGGCCTTCTCGTAAAACGGCCCGCGGCCCTCGATGCCGATGTCCTCGGCCGCCGTGATCTGCACGTGGTCGATGTAATTGCGGTTCCACACCGGCTCAAAGATGCCGTTGGCGAAGCGGAAGACCAGGATGTTCTGGACCGTCTCTTTGCCGAGGTAGTGGTCGATGCGGAAGACCTGACTTTCGTGGAAGGCGGCGTTGACCTGGTGGTTCAGCTCGCGCGCCGAATCGAGATCGTGGCCGAAAGGCTTCTCGATAACGACGGCGACTTTGCCTTGCTCCGGCTGCGCCATGCCCTGCGCGCCGAGGTTTTCAATGATCGGCGCGAAGTACTCGGGCGCGGTGGCGAGGTAGAAGAGCCGGTCGTGGCCGATGTTTTTCTCGGTGGAGATGCGGTCCAGTTCGGCCTTGAGGCCGGCATAGCCGCTCGCGTCGTCAAACTGCAGCGCGTAGTAGCTGACCTTGCTGACGAAATCGTCGAGCCTGGGGTCGGTCGAGTCTACACTGCCGTATTTCAGGATGCCGTCCTTCATGTCCTCGGCAAACTCGTTGCCGAGTGGCCGGCGCGCCACGCCGACGATGGCGAAGTTCTTGGGCAACAGCCCCGATTGCTCAAGATGGAAGAGCGCGGGAAGGAGCTTGCGTTTAGTCAGGTCTCCCGATGCACCAAAGATGACCATGATCCCCGGCGCTGGAATTTTTTCGCCGCCGGTAGGAACGTTGGTCAGGTCCACGGGGTTGACGTTCATCTGTACAGTAGCCATTGATTTCGACCTCCGGTCGATTAGGGACCAGGGACATAGAGGCTAGGGACTAGTGCGATGAGGCACGAGCCGTTTTCCTAGTCCCTGGTCCCTACGTCCCTATGTCACTAGTCTTTTTTCACTGCGTGTCCGCCGAAGGCGTTGCGCATGATTGCCAGCATACGGTCGGTGAAGTTGTTTTCCTCGCGGGAGCGGATGCGGCGAATCAGCGACTCGGTAATGATCGGCGCGGAGACGTTGAGGTCGATGGCCTCAAAGACAGTCCAGCGGCCTTCGCCGGAGTCGGCAACGTAGGCTTCGAGGCCGTCGAGCGAGGGGTTCTTCGCCAGCGCCTCCGCCGTCAGGTCCAGCAGCCATGAGCGGACGACCGAGCCGTAGCGCCAGACTTCGGCAATCTGCGCAAGGTCAAGGTGGAACTCTTCCTTCGCCTGGAAGATGGAGAAGCCCTCGGCAAAGGCCTGCATCATGCCGTACTCGATGCCGTTGTGAACCATCTTGACGAAGTGGCCCGAGCCGGCTGGGCCCATGTGGCCCCAGCCCGTGGTCTTGGAAGGCGCGAGCGTCTCGAAGATCGGCGTGAGGTATTCGACCGGCTCCTTGTCGCCGCCGAACATGAGGCTGTAACCCTCCTTGAGACCCCATACGCCGCCCGAAGTGCCGACATCGACGAACTGGAAACCCTTGGCCGTAGCTTCCTTGTAACGGCGCTGCGAATCCTTGTAATTCGAATTGCCGCCGTCGATGAGAATGTCGCCGGGCTTGAGCAGCGGCTCAAGCTTGGCAATCGTGTCATCGACGGGCTTGCCCGAAGGCACCATGAGCCAGATCGCCTTGCGGCCGGTAAACTTTGCGGCCATATCTTCGAGCGACGAAACGCCCACATTGCCCGAGGCCGTCAGCTTCGCCACCGCTTCCGCGTTGAAGTCGAACCCGATTACCTCGTGGCCGCCCAGGCGAAGACGCTCCGCCATGTTGCCGCCCATCTTTCCCAGTCCAATCAAACCGAGTTGCATGATGCTTGTGTCCTTTCGCTTTTCTTATTGATACGTTACGCCGCATTCGGGTTCGGAAATTTCGAGAATTTCCAGCGCCGCAAGATCGGCGCGCAACTGCTTCTCGCCCGTAAACCGAATCGACTTCATTCCGGCCTCGATGGCCGCGTCCACGTTGCCCTGGCGGTCGTCGATGAAGAGAATCCGCTCCGCCGGCGCGCCCAGAATGTCAATTGCCCGCTTGTAAATCTCCGGCCCCGGCTTGCGAAGGCCAACATAGCAGGAGCTGAAAGCGACCTTGAAATATTTCCTCAGGCCGAACTTCGCAAAACGATAGTCATTCGGCTCACGGGCCTCGTTGTTCAGCGACCCGACCAGGTATTTTCCGCCTGCAGCAACTTCTTGAAGCACCGGCAGAGCGCTGTCTTCCAGCAGAACCGACTCGGCAAAAATCGCGTTCAAAAAATCCTCGTGCGTAAAAGGACGCGGCTCATAAAAGACCGTCGCGTCCAGGTATTTCCGGGCGTCAATCAGGTCCTTCTCCCAGTCATCGTATGGGCTGGGATGCAGGGCTTCAAACTTCTCGCTGTCCAGTTGGAAGCGGTCGAGAACCTCGGCGCGTTCCTTGTGGTCCCAGCCGTTGGTGAGCAGAACTCCACCCACATCGAAGAGGATGACGTCGCAGGGGGAAGACAACGCGGTTCTCCTTGTTTCACGAGACTGTTTCGCGGGTTATTGCGTCGTGCTGAAAATGATCCCTTTGCTGCTGGTTGCTGTTTGTTGCCTTCGAGCCGGGCGCAGACCTCCCTGCGCCCGGCTCACTATGCCTTGCTCGCCGAGCCGTCTCCGCACTGATACTTTGCCTCGATGGCCAGAACCTTCTGGAAACGTCGCTTGAAGCGCTCTTCGTTCGCGATAAACTTTGCGCCGATGAAGGCATCGACCACTTCATAAGCCAGCGACGCGCCGATGATGCGCGCGCCCAGCACCACGACGTTCATGTCGTCATGCTCCACGCCCTGATGCGCGGAGTAGGTGTCGTGGCACATGCCGGCGCGGATGCCGGGAATCTTGTTCGCCGCCACGCACACTCCCACGCCCGAGCCGCAGATGAGAATTCCCCGCGCGGCAACTCCGGCGCGAATCGCATCGCCTACCTTCTCGGCAAAGTCGGGATAATCGTCCGGCTGATCGCCGCTGTAGGCGCCGAGATCGACGACCTCATGGCCTTTCGTGGCCAGATACGCCCGGACGTCCTCCTTGAGAGGGAACCCGGCGTGATCGGCACTGATAACGAGCTTCATGGAAACTCCTTCGGAGTTAGGGACGCAGGGACCAGGGACTAAGAAAAACAATTGCGCGCCGGGTGCCCCACCCTCGCGGCGTCTTTGTTTTTGCCGCTAGGGTGGGATAGCACGAATCTTCCCCTCTACTTCCTATTCCCTGCTTTACTTAACCAGTTTCTTCGCCTTCTCCGCGACATTCGCCGCGCTGAAGCCGAGGTGTTCGTAAACAATCGGACCCGGAGCCGACGCGCCGAAGCGGTCGAGGCCGAGCACGTCGCCATCCGAGCCGACATACTTCCACCATGCGATAGGCGAGCCGGCTTCGACGGCCAGCTTCGGCACGCCGGCGGGCAGCACGCTCGCCTTGTACTCGGCAGACTGTGCCTCAAAAAGCTCCCAGCTCGGGAAGCTCACCACGCGCGCCGGAATCCCTTCGGCATCGAGCAGCTTCTTCGCTTCGACGCAGAACCAGACCTCGGAGCCCGTGCCGATGAGAATGACCTTCGCGTTTGGCGCATCTTCCAGAATGTACGCGCCCTTGCTTACGCTCGCGTAAACATCCACCTTTTCGGTGTCGATAACCGGCAGATCCTGACGGCTGAGCGCGAAGAAGGAAGGCTCACTGCGCTCAAGCGCCAGCCGCCATGCCGCGGCGGTCTCGTTCGCGTCGGCCGGGCGATAATCCGTGAGTCCCGGAATCGCGCGCAGCATGGTGAGTTGCTCGATGGGCTGGTGCGTGGGGCCGTCTTCGCCAAGTCCGATCGAATCGTGCGTAAAGATGAACAGCGAATGCGCCTTCATCAGCGCCGCCATGCGAATCGCAGACTTCGCGTAATCGGAGAAGGTAAAGAAGGTCGAGCCGAAGGGAATCAGCCCGCCGTGCTGCGCGATGCCGTTCACCGCGGCGCACATGGCAAACTCGCGCACGCCGAAGAAGACGTTGCGGCCCGCCGGATCGACATGGAAGTTCGCGCCCGGCTTGAAGATCGTCTTGGTCGAAGCGGTCAGGTCAGCCGCGCCGCCGAAGAGTTCCGGCACCTCGTTGGCAATCGCGTTCATCACGATCTGGCCGGCGTTGCGCGTAGCCACTTTCTTCTCTGTCGGGAAGCTCGGAATTACCTTCTCCCATCCGGCCTTGCGCTCGTTCTTGAAGACGCGCGTAAACTCAGCCGCAAGCTCCGGGAACTCCTTCGCATAGGCATCGAAGAGCTTCGTCCACTCGGCTTCTGCGGTTTTGCCCTTGTCAATCGCCGAGCGCCAGTTGGCGAGCGCTTCTTCCGGCTCGTAAAAGCTCTGATCTTCGGGGAAGCCGAAGAACTTTTTCGTTGCGGCAACGTTCGCCGGGCCCATCGCTTCGCCGTGAACCTTGTTGGTGCCGGCCAGCGGGCTGCCGTAGCCGATCACGGTACGGACAGCGATGAAAGAAGGCTTCGATGTCTCGGCCTTCGCCGCGGCAACCGCAGCCTCAATGGCGGCAAGGTCGTTGCCGTCCTCCACGATCTGCACGTGCCAGTGGTAAGCCTCGAAGCGCTTGAGAACGTCCTCGGTAAAGCTCAGCTCCGTGGGGCCATCGAGCGAGATCAGGTTGTCGTCGTAGAACCAGATCAGCTTGCCCAGGCCCAGCGTGCCGGCCAGCGAGGCCGTCTCATGCGAGATGCCTTCCATCAGGTCGCCGTCGCCGCAGAGCGCGTAGGTGTAATGATCGACGACGTTGTGACCCGGCTTGTTGTAAACCGCAGCCAGGTGCTTCTCGGCCATCGCCAGGCCCACGGACATTGCAATGCCCTGACCCAGCGGCCCGGTCGTCACTTCCACGCCCTCGGTGTCAATCGACTCCGGATGGCCGGGCGTGATCGAATGCCACTGGCGGAAGCTCTTGAGATCGTCCAGCGAGACCTTGTAGCCGGTCAGGTGCAGCACGGAGTAGAGCAGCGCCGAGGCATGGCCGTTCGAAAGCACAAAGCGATCCCTGTCCGCCCACTTGGCATGTGCCGGATTGTGCTTCATCAGCTTGTGAAAGAGCAGATAGGCAATTGGCGCGCATCCCAGCGGAGCGCCCGGATGGCCGCTGTTGGCCTTTTGCACCGCGTCAACGGCGAGCAGCCGGAGGGTGTCGATCGACAACTGATCTAGTTTGGTGGAGGAGAGGGTGGCAGGGCTGGTAGTCATTGCAGTTACTAATCCTTTCGTCGGGGAATCCGCCGCATCCGCTCGGAAAAGCACGAAAAACGGCTCATTCGGAGGGGGTCGAGGAGACGATCTCTACCTCTACATTGTATCCAAGCCACTGGCCGGTATCGCACCAGCGTAGCGTCCATGCAATCTTGCCGTTGTCCGCGCCGGCATCGGCGGGAATGTCGAGGCTATAGCCGCTGTCTCCCCGATGCACGCTCACGGCTGTGTGAACCGTCTTCCAGTTGTCGGTGGACCAGGATGCCTCGAAGCGTCGCTCGTCGAGAATCCGCAAAACCGGAATCCGCGGCGTTTTTCCGACCCCATTTTTGACTAGGATGCGCGAAATCGGCCGCCGGAAGGTAAAAATCTCGATATTCCTCCGCGGTTTGTATCCGGAATCGGTCGAATATCGCTCGTAAACCGCATCCACGCGGTCAAAGACCTTGCCATCGTGGGCCGAGCGCAGCAGCTTCAGGTATTCGGCGTGCGCCCAGACGAGCGGTGTGGCCGAGCCCGCTGGCCCGCCGAAGCGCAGCCCGCGCCGGGGAATGTCTTCCTCGTCCCAGACCTGCTCCGGCATCATCTGGCCGCTGGTGGCAAAGCCCTCGTAGGCCTCGATGAGCGAGGTAATGTCGTTTCCGGCGGCCAGCTCGTAGTGCGCTCGCTCCCCAGTCAGCAGCGGCCACACGCGGCCCTGTCCATAGCCGGTGAATGCCTTGCCGTCGGCTCCGTTGCCGTAGCCGTCCCAGTTGTAGCGCAGCCAGCCGGGGCCTTGCGGCAGGTCGCGCTTCAGAACGGCATCGACGACCTTGAGCGAATCCGCTATCAACGGCGAATCCGCCCGCCGAATGCCGTAGCGGACCAGCTCCAGAAACCCGGCGTCGATAATTTCCCGCGCCTCGAAGTTATACCGCGTTTCCGGCGGGCGGTTGTTGAGGTGAATCCGCTCCGTGCCGTCGCCGGGTGAGTCGTAGGCAGCGCCAGTTTCGGGTGGCCGAATCCGCATGTAATGCCGCTTGACGCCTTCCAGCAGCACGCCGTCATTCGTCACCGTCCAGTCTTCGAGGTGCCCTTCGATCCAGTCGGCATATTCTTCGAAGAAGCCCGCCAGCTCGTCCGCGTCATGCGCACGCAGAATCTCTCCCGCGCAGATCAGCGCCGAGATCACCACCGCCAGCGTCGAGGGCGAGTAGCCCGAATTCTCTTCCCAGCGCTCCTGCTGCGTGATCGGCGCATGGCGCACGAGGAAGGCCGCAGCCCGCTCTACAAAGGGAATAATGTTCAGCTCGCCAAGGCCGTCGGCCTTCCACAGCCGCCAGGCCAGGATCGCCGGAAACGCCACCTCGTCGAGTTGCATTCCCGACCAGTAAGGCCGGCCATCGACCCAGAAGTTCTGCGCGAAGCCGCCGTCCGGCTCCTGCGTGCAGGCCAGATAGACGAGAGCCCGCCGCGCCGTCTCCGCGCGTCCGCAGGCCAGCAGCGCGCCGGCCGTCTGCACCATGTCGCGCGTCCAGACGAGGTGGTAGCCGCCCAGGTCGTCGTCGCCCTTGGCCTGGCCCCAGGGAATCGAAGCCGAAGCGACAAACGCGCCGGTATATTTCTTGTCCTCGTGCGCCAGCAGAACGTTGTGGCTGGCGCGCATCAGCAGGCCGCCATCCTGTGCTTTTTCGGCCAGCCACTCCGGGTTCGCGGCGCGCTTCCACTGGTCGATATACCGCGTCCGGTTCAGGTCGTACGGCATCACGAGGCCGGAGAGAGTCTTCCTCAGCGTGGCGTGCAGGGTGTCGCCAATGCCGATGGCCAACGTAAAGGCCCGCGAGCCGTCCTCGCCGGCAGCGCCCATATTCAACTCGCCGAAGAGCGCGATATTGCCATTCGTGGCCGACCCATACTCCCAGTCCATGTGGAAGTTTTCCTTGAGGTCGCGCCAGCCGTCGCTCTGGCCCACAAAACCGCAGCTCACACGCGAAAAGCCGCAGGTCGCGCCCATTGCCAGCGACCAGTTGTCCTTATAGGCGACAAGCATTTTGTAGCCTGCCACGTCCACCACGCGGCCTGAGTTGCTCGCGCCGCCGCCGTTCAGATGCGGCGCCAACAGCGCGTAAACCTTGAGCCGCGGCACCAGATCGTGATGCCCGTCGATCCGCACATGCACCAGCAGCACCGAGTAGTGCGGGTCGCAGATCACTTCCTTGGTCAGTGTGTAGCGGCCGTCCGGGTCGCGGTTGGTGTA
Source organism: Terriglobales bacterium (assembly GCA_015655195.1). Taxonomy (GTDB): domain Bacteria; phylum Acidobacteriota; class Terriglobia; order Terriglobales; family Acidobacteriaceae; genus Telmatobacter. The sequence goes on along the minus strand of JAATFM010000123.1, from coordinate 10,729 downwards.
GCGGACACCCATCGCTTCGGGGTGAATGTACTCGAACTCGGAGATCAGGTCGCGCTTTTCCTCGTGGACGAAGCTCTCGCCGTCGGTGACAAGGAACTCGAAATCGCGCGTCTGCGGCTTATCGATGGAGGGGTGGTAAATCTCGTTCACGATGCCGTGCGAGCAGGTGAACCACATGCGGCTGGAAGCCGAGTAGGCCGTGCCAATGGCATCCTTCACCGCCGAGGTCCAGCGCGGCGGCAGGCCGGGCGCGCCAAAAGCCTCGCCCTGCTGCTCAAGCCATCGGTAAAGGGACTGCTCACTCATAGGAAAAAGAAAAGCTGAATCGGGGAGTACAAGCGCGCTATCTATCGTAACGTGTTGATGTCGGTGCGCAAGTGAAAGTTGCATAACTTGCGGCCGTGCTGAACGTGCGGGGCTGACTCGGCCTGGAAGTTCGAGCGGCGTTTCATAATGCTCATCCTGCCGTAAAGTCAACCCGCTACAATCTTCAACTGAGGAGAATCGACTATGGCTTACGAAGTTCCCGCCCTTCCCTACGACTACTCGGCCCTTGAGCCCTTCATCGATGCCGAAACGATGAAGCTCCACCACGACAAGCACCATCAGGCTTATGTGACCAACCTGAACGCGGCCATCGAAAAGCACCCTGCACTCGGCTCGAAGACCGCCGACGAGCTGATCGCCGATCTTGCCGCCATCCCCGAAGACATCCGCGGCGCCGTGCGCAACAACGGCGGCGGCCACTCCAACCACTCGATGTTCTGGACCATCATGGGCCCGCATGGCGCGCCCGGCGTGGGCGGCGACCCCACCGGCCCGCTCGGCGAGCAGATCACGAAGGACTTCGGCGGCTTCGAAGCCTTCAAGAAGACCTTCAACGAGACCACGGCCAAGCAGTTCGGCTCCGGCTGGGGCTGGCTGGTCTGGCAGGGCGGCAAGCTCGCCATCGTCACCACGCCGAACCAGGATTCGCCGCTCTCGCAGGGGCTCCACCCCATCCTCGGCAACGACGTATGGGAGCACGCCTACTACCTCAAGTACCAGAACCGCCGCCCCGAATACCTTGCCGCATGGTGGAACGTCGTCAACTGGGCCGAAGTGAGCAAACGCTTCGAACTGGCGAAGAAGTAAAGCTAAAGCGGCAGAACCGAGGCAGCAGAACCAGGGCGCACAGCTTCGTGCTGTCATCCTGAGCGAAGCGTAGTCGAAAGATTTGCAATCGTCTTTTGTTCGCCCAACCGAAACACTCCGTGCCCCATCCTTGCGGTTTTTTTCTGCCGCAAGGGTGGGATAGCACAAACCTTCCCCTGCGGTTTTCTATTTCCTGCCCTCTGCCTTTCTGCAACTCCCCCGCAAAATCCGTGTCTATACCAAGTGATGAAGCCTTTCCGCACCACTCCGGCCTTCGTGGCCCTCGTTACTTTGGTTATCGCTTTCGGTTCGGTACTGGGAGCGGCCCAATCTGCCAGCTTTGCCGTCAGCCAGAACGGCCACTCCGTCGGCACGGCCAGCTACAAGTTCACCGCCCGCGCCGCCGGCTATGACTCCGAATCGCTGGTCCACATCTCCATGCAAGGCCTGAACTACGAGCTTTCCAAGACCGAGCAGCTCAACTCCGCCAATCACCTCCAGCACGTGCTGGCCAGCGGCATCGTGAACGGCTCGGCCGTCAACATCATCGCCAAGCCCGATCCCACTCCGAACCCGGCGCAGCTTCTGCTCAACATCTCCGCCAACGGCCGTGCTTCCACCGCGCGCCTCGCCGGGCACCACGCCGCCGTCTTCCTGCCGGACTTCGACCCCGGCGCGCTGCAAACCCTGCTCGCGCTCAACGTGACGCAGAATGGCCGCGACCTGTGGGCCGTAATTCCCAAGAAAACCGGGTCGATTGAGCCCATCACCATTGCCACTGACGCGCAGGAACAGGGAACTCTCGACGGTAAGGCAATCGCCGTCCAGCACCTCACGGTAACGGTCGCCGGTGGCAAGCTGGAGCTTTTTGCCGGCACGAAGAATGAGCTTCTGCAAGCCGAGCTGCCCGAAGCAGGCTTCGCGCTGGTCCGCACGGGCTTTGTGCTGACGCCGCCCAAGACTCCCGGAGCCGCGCCCGCGCAACCGGCGCAGCAGGACCAGCAATATGCCCCCGGCCAGCAGCAATATCCCGCGCCCGGCCAGCAACAGCAGCCGTATCCGCCGCAACAGCAGCAACCCTACCCACAACAGCCACAGCAATATCCGCAAGCCCCGCAGCAGTAACAGCTATACGTTCTTCCCCGCCGCCACTGCCGAGGCCCAGGCCCACTGGAAGTTGAACCCGCCCAGGTGGCCGGTCACGTCCACGGCCTCGCCGATGAAATAGAGGCCGGAGACTTCCCGCGCCTCCATGGTTTTCGCGTTCAAGTCGCGCGTATCGATGCCGCCGGCAGTCACTTCGGCCTTCTCGAAGCCCTCCGTGCAGGCAGGGTGGAACGGATAGCGCCGGAGCCGCTGCTCGGCCTCGTCCAGAGCGGCATTTGTCCAGCCAGAAGGCGCTGCCGCCTCGGCCAGAAAGCCCGCCAGCCTTGCTGGCAGCGCCGCCCGCAGCGCCTGCCGAAAGGCCAACTCGTCCCGCCGCGCGCCTTTTTCGAGCAGCGGAGCCAATAGCCGCTCGCCTTTTGCCAGGGCGGGCGCAAAATCCAGCCACACCGGCTCGCCGGGCTGCCAGTAGGACGAGGCCTGTAAAATCGCCGGGCCGCTCAGCCCCCGATGCGTTATCAGCATCTTCTCCGGAAAGCGCGGAAGCGTCTGCCTGCCGCTCGCTTTTCCGGACCACGCTACAACTTCCGCTGAAACCCCGGCCAGCCCTGTCCAGCCAGCTTCGCTGCCACCCAGCACCAGCGGAACCAGCGCCGAACGCGGCGTCACAATCCGCAACCCGAACTGCCGGGCCAGTTCATAAGCCAGACCGGTCGCGCCGAGCTTGGGAATCGAAAGCCCGCCCGTGGCAACTACCAGCGCGTCGGCCCGAAACTCCCGCCGCGAACCGCCTTGGGAACACTCGACTCGGAATCCTGCCACATCCCGCTCGACCGCAATTTCGTGAGCGCTCAGGAAAATTTCAACTTTGCCGCGAGCGCACTCCGCCAGCAGCATATCGAGAATCTGCCGCGAGGAGCCGTCGCAGAAAAGCTGGCCCAACGTTTTCTCATGCCAGGCAATTCCGTACCGTTCCACCAGCTCCAGAAAATGCCCCGGCTCGTAGAGTGCCAGCGCGGATTTGGCAAAGTGCGGATTCTCGGATAGATACCGCTCCGGCGTGGTGTGAATGTTGGTGAAATTGCACCGCCCGCCGCCGGAAATAAGGATTTTTCGCCCCGGCTGAGCGTTGTGGTCCAGCAGCAGGACGCGCCGCACGCGCTGCCCGGCCACGGCGGCGCACATCAATCCCGCCGCGCCCGCACCGAGAACAATTACGTCAAAATTCGCGTCGGAAGTTGTCTCCGGCATCGCATTGGCATTCGTTTTTGGACCGCGCATCAGCTCCGCCAATGCAAATCCACGGGGCCGTCCATGGGATGCTTCGGCGCGGTGCCGGCAGGAGTTTCCAGCCGCGCCTGCTTCAGCGCGAAGTACCACTTCGCCGGCTTGTCGGCATCATCGATCAGCATCAGGCTGGGATTGTGCTTCAGACCCTCGGCCTGCTGGATCATTGTGTCCTGATCCTGTTTCACGAACTTCGCGCCGAAGAACTTCGCAATCGGCGTGACAAACGGCACGCTATAAAAGACATTCCACGCGGCGATTACGTCAATGCGGCAGGTCGAGCTAGTGACCGGCGTGACGGTGGTGAGTGAAGAGAACCACTTGTCGCCGCAGCGGATCGTCTCCGTGCGCCGGTTGGGCAGCACAAAGTCGATCGTGGTCTCGACCGGCTGGCCGTAGACGCCGAGCAGCTTGTAGGGCGCGGAGTTGCCGCTGGGCGCGTGAGCCGCCATGCGAAAGCCCTCGGGAATCGGCTCAAACTTCTTTGTCTTCTCGCGGATCGAGGCCCGCGTCCGCCACCACCACGCCTGGTGCACGAAGGGTCCATGCGCCGGGTCCATGAGGCCGATGATTCCATGGTCCACGTTGCAGGGCAGGTCGGCGGCCAAGTGCGCGCTTCGGTAGCGCGTGCCGAATTTGGCCAACTCCGGCACGGCGCGGGCGGGCGTGGCAGCCTTGCCCGATCCCGGTGCGGGGATGTAAACCCAGGCGTGGCCGTCGCGCTCCTCGCAGGGGTAGGCGGAGGCGTGAATGCGTGTGGCGTCGAGGTTGTCGTAGCTGCTCAGCGACGGAATCAACTGGCACTGCCCGCCGCATGGCTCGAACTCCCAGCCGTGGTAGCGGCAGGTGACGCGCTCGCCGTCAAACCAACCCACGCTGAGAGGAATCCCGCGATGCGGGCAGCTATCCCGCATCGCAAAGAGCTTCCCGCTCTTCAGCCTTCCCAGCACCAGCGGAATATCGAGCAGCATCGCCGTTACGAGCTTGCCGGCGCGGAGCTTGTCCGTCCGCAGCGCGGGGTACCAGTCGTCGTAGATCAGCGTAGCGGAAGGACCGAGAAGAGGCGCTCGGCTGGCGGCGCTTGTATTCGAGCTTGTATCGGAAATAGTTACGAGCGGCATTTGGGACTCAAGATAGCATCCCGCCCGGCGCGGATGCTAACTGGGCGCTAACCGCCCAGCATACTGGCGGCAGGATAGCTCGTGCTGAAGGGAACAATGACCTCCGCCTCGGAAGGCACAGGTTTGCCGTTGACCGTGGCAGGCTGAAAGCGCCAGGTTTTTACGATGTCAAGAACGCTCCGGTCGAGTGCGTTTCCCATCCCTTTCACAAGGGTTTCGCTCATCACCTCGCCGCCGGCGCTCAACTGCACGTCCACCACAACCTGCCGTTCGGCGGCCGGCAGCAGGGAACGGTCACGGACGGGCGGATGCGGCGAGAAGATCGGAAAGGCTGGAGTCCTGTCCTCGGCGTCGCTGCCGTTCCCGGCCACGACATTGCTCCCGTGGTCAGTAAGATGAGCGGCGGCAGCGTCCGTTCCCGAGGCCCTTGGCTGCGGGGTCTGCCGGGGCTGCTTAGCCGGTTTCAGGACAGGTTGGACGGCGTGGGCTGGTTTTTGAGCGGAAGTATGCGATTGCGTGACGGCAGGCGGCACCGGTAATCGAGGTGCGCGCGAGCCCCCTGCCACCTCAAGCACGGCGACACAGCAGAGTTTCCGGGGATCGGCAACGTTCAGCTTTGCCTGTGCTGCCGAAATCAGGAGCAAGCTCAAGGCTGCGCCATGGAGTCCCAGCGAGAGAAGAACACCGGGCCATTTGCGAGCCTGGCTGCTGGCCCGGACACGGATCGGGTTACTGTGGGCGTCGGGACTCTCAGACTGCACGAGGAAACCTCCTCCAAACCTGTTCCGGCGAGCGAAGCAGCCAGCGTCGGCGGAACCCGTTCAAACGCTTAGATGCAACAGCAGGTTCCTCATCTTCCCCCGAGCCGAATCTTTCCGTCAACCGCGAGAGATCAACCGGAGCCGCTATCCGCGGTCCAGGAGGAACGGTACACGGTTCACGGTCAACCGTTTACCAGCTTTTCCAGCCTGCCGTTCTTTACCACAAACCGCTCGCCCCGCCAGACAATCGTATTGCTGGCAAAGCACGCTGCCCAGAGGCCCAAAGCCACCACGTCGCGCAGCGGCAGCAGCCACAGGCTGGGCAGCACCTGGTGGTCGCGGAGGACGCTCGCGCCGGCGGTCATTGCCACCGTGAGGCGCAGGAAGAAGCTGAGCGCAAGCAGCCACAGGCTCAGCAGGCTCAGGCCGCTGGCCAGCGCGTTGAGCAGCGCCCAGGGCAGTGTGTAGGTAAAGACAAGGCCGCAGTAGCCCACGGGCCGGGCGTCGCGGATGGTGCGATACCAGCGGAGCTGGTGGTCCACAAAGTCATGCCATCCGTAGGCCGGCACGCTGGTCTCGACCGCTTCCGGCGCGAGCGCCACGCGGAAGCCGGATTGATCGACCCGCACGCCGAGCTCATAGTCGTCCGCGAGCTGGTTGACAAGCCCTTCGAGGCCGCCCGCCGCGGCAAGCGCCGGGCGCGTGACGGCAAGCGTGGAGCCGAGGCCGAAGTGAATCCCGCCTTCGAGGATTTTGGCCAGCAATACGCTGGGCACAAAATCCGTGGAAATGCTCATCGATTCGAACCGCGAGCCGAGCGTGCCCTCCGCCTGTCCGCGATAAAGCGCCGTAACGAGGCCGATTTCTTTGCCCACACCCGATTTTTTGCTGGTTTTGGAGGAGTTTTGTGGGATAGCAAACGATGCCATCACCCGCTCCAGATACCGTGGCGAGACCGTAATGTCCGAGTCGTTGATAAGCAGGTACTCGTTCGCGGCGTGGGGCAGGAGCTGGATCAGCGTACTGACCTTGCCATTGGTGCCGAGCCGCTCCGGACATTCCACCAGCCGAATCGCGCGTTCCGGAAACTCCTGCTGAAGCTGCTTTACCGCTTCGGCTGCCGGGTCGTCCATGGACCAGACACCGAAGAGCAGTTCGTAGTCACCTGTGTAGCTTTGGCAGCAGTGGGAACGGAAGGCATCCATCATGCCGGGGTCGAGACCCTTGAGCGACTTCAGTATCGTGACGGAGGGCGCGCCCGAAGCTCCCATAGCAGGGGCTGCGAGCAGCCTGCGGCGCTGTGCCAGATAGAGATACGCGGCAACAAGGCAGGCCAGCGAATAGCCGATACCGGCCACGGCCAGCGCCGTGGTCACAAACTCCACGGCGTGGGCGTAAGCGTGAGGCATGAAAACAGTTTACAGGTGACAGTTGGACAGTACGGCAGGTTGGCTGTTCCCTGTCACCTGTAAACTGCCCACTGTTTAGATATGGCAGCTTGCCATCCCGCGCTTTTCAAGATAGCGCTGGTGGTATTCCTCGGCGCGCCAGAAAGTCTGCGCCGGCTCAACCTGCGTCACAATCCGTTTAGGCAGGTAGCGGCCTCCGGCGGTGAGGGCTTCGATCTTGGCCTTTGCCTCGGTCTCCTGCTCGGGCGAGTGGAAGAAGACCGCCGAGCGGTATTGCGTGCCCCAGTCCGGCCCCTGGCGGTTGAGCGTGGTGGGGTCGTGAAGCTCGAAAAAGGCGTCGAGGAGCTGCGAGTAGCTGATCTTTGCCGGGTCGAAGTCTATCTCGACCACCTCGGCGTGGGTACTCTGGTTGGCGTGGCCGGTCTGGCTGTCTTGCGCGCAGACGTCCTTGTAGCTGGGGTTTTCGAGCGCCCCGCCCTCGTATCCGACGGCCGTGGCCGTTACGCCCGGCATGGCGGCAAAGGCGGCTTCGACACCCCAGAAGCATCCGGCTCCGAAGGTGGCTTTGGCGAGATTCGTCTCTTGGCTCATACCTATTCGATGTCCTTATCCCGCCGCGGTCGCGAGTTTGTCCGCGGCCCGCCCGGTTTGAATCCGGACTTGCCGCCTGACTTGAAGCCCGGTTTACCGCCGGATTTGAACCCTGGCCTGCCGCCGCTCGATTTGAAGCCCGGCTTGCCTCCGGATTTAAAGCCCGATCCACCGCTACCGGATTTGAACCCTGATCCCCCTCCGGCAGACTTGAATCCCGGCTTAAATCCGGACTTGGCGCCCGGTTTGCTGCCGGACTTGAAGCCTGATCCGCCACCGCTCGACTTGAAGGCCGGTCTGCTGCCGCTCGATTTGAAACCGGGCTTGCTGTCCGATTGGAAACGCGGCCTGTCGCCGGCGGGCTTGAAGCCTCCGCGGTCCTGTCTTTCCCGGCTGCGCGGTGCATCGGAACTCACATTGTCGATTCGCAGGCCGGAATTGCTGCTCTTGTAAGGGACGCTACGCTCTGCGTCCGGCTTGAAGCGCGCAGGCGGCCTGCCGGATTTTGGCGCAAAGTCAGACCGCGGCCCGAAGCCGGATTTTGCGGCTGGTCTTGAATCCGATCTCTGGCCAAACCCCGGCTTTCCGCCCGGTTTGAATCCCGATTTGAAGCCTGATCCGCCGCCGAAGGGCTTTCTTTCCGCGGGCCTGCCAGCGCCACGGTCGCTGCCGCGGCCGGTCCGATCGTCTGTTCTCGGAGTGGTTCGACCGGCGAACGGTCTGCCGCCTTCGCGGCGCTCGAAGGGCCGGTCTTCCCTGCGCTCTGGTCTGTCGAAAGACCTTCCGGCAGGCTTGCGGTCAAAAGTGCGATTGGGGCCTCGGTCCGAGCTGCGACCAGCACCGCGCCCGTCCTCTGTTCGAGGGGTGGTTCGAGCAGCGAACGGCCTGCTGCCCTCGCGGCGCTCGAAGGGGCGGCTTTCCGTGCGCTCCGGTTTGTCAAAGGACCTTCCGGCAGGCTTGCGATCAAAGCCGCTGCCGGAACTGCGATTGGGTCCGCGTTCCGAGCTGCGGTCAAAACTGCGGACCGGGCCGCGATTGGGGCCTCGGTCGGAACCGCGGCCCGGTCCGGGCCTCTGGTCTGTCCGCCCGCCCACACGCGGGGCAAAGCTCTTTCCGCCCTCGCGGCGCTCGCCTTCCGCGGCAAGGAATGGCTTGTTGAAGCGCGGCGCATAGGGCCGTTTGCCGCGTTCCTTCGCGGCCTCGTGATCCACGGAGCGGCCTGCTTCCTTGGGCAGCAGCACTCCAAAATCAATGGGACGCGATTTGTAACGGCCCTCGGCTGCCCGACGCAGCAGGTCCAACTCCTCGGTGGTCAATTCGCGGATAGCGCCGGGGTCCAGGTTGACGAGGTGCAGCGGGCCATAGCCCACGCGGCGAATCTTCTCGACATGGTGGCCGATCTCCTCGAACATCTTTCTCAGCTCGCGGTTGCGGCCCTCAATGAGAACGACTTCGAGCCAGGGATTTGCGCCGGAGCGGACCTGCCGGATGCGTGCCGGGGCCGTTCGTACCCGGTCGCGCGCCGGAACTCTGCCCACGCCGGTAGTCCGCCCCTTGGGAATCGCAACGCCGGCGCGGAGCCGGTCAAGCTCCTCTTCGCTCGGCTCGCCCGAAACCTTCACGAGGTAAGTCTTTTCCACGCCTGAGGCAGCGCGGGTGAGTTTGTTGGCCAGCGGGCCGTCGTTGGTAACGAGCAGCAGCCCTTCGCTCAGAAAATCGAGCCGCCCGACGGGGTAAAGCCGCTCGCCGAGCCGCGAAAAGAACTGCATCACGGTCGGCCGGCCCTCCGGATCGCTGACAGTGGTAACGTAGCCGCGCGGCTTGTTGAGCATAAAATAGCGCAGCCGCTCGGAGCCATGCAGCAGCTTGCCGTCCACGCGGATGTGGTCGCGTTCCGGGTCGGCTTTGAAGCCGGCGGTGGTAATGGTCTCGCCGTTCACCTGCACGCGGCCCGCTGCGATCAACTCCTCAGCGTGGCGGCGGCTGGCAATGCCGGCGTGGGCGAGAATCTTCTGCAAGCGTTCTTCGTTGCGCTCCTCGTTGCGTTCCCCGCCGCTTTCTTCGTCGTGGGGATATTTCCCGCGAGAAGGTTCAGTCTCATCGTCGGCCTCATCATCCAATTCCCCGTACGATTCTTCGTCTGATTCCTCGTCAGAATCGTCATCCGACTCCTCGTCCAGTTCCTCGTCTTCCTCGTCCGACTCGGCTTCAAACTCCGCGTTGAGCGCAGTTTCGGGCTCGGCTGAGACCAGCGCATCGAGTTCGGAGGCGACTTCGGTTTCGAGTTGCGCTGAGGTCACGATTTCCTGCTCAGCAGAGGCCGACACAGGCGCGGCAAAAAACTCCGCTGGCTCAACCTCTGCCGCCTCAGCGGATTTCTTCGGTCTCAGGCTGGCCTTCAGGCTCGGCGTCGGGCTCGACTTTTTCGCCGGAGCCTTCTTCGACGCGGTCGCCGCTACCTTCTTCGCTGCCGTTTTGTTCGTCGGAGACTTGGTGGACTTCTTCGACGGCGCTTTCTTCGCTGCTGCTTTCTTCACTGCCATCGGGTGCGGCCTCTGTTTCTGCCTGCGGGCTCGGTTCTGTTTCGCCTGGTTCTGCATCATTCGATGCGTTTTCTTCCGAGACTGCCGTCGCGGCAGGCTCCATTTCGTCAATCTCTACCGCGGCCATCTTCTCGAACTCATCCATCGAAGGCAGTTCGGCCAGATCCTTGAGGCCAAAGCGCAGCAGAAACTCCTTCGTGGTCTTGTAGAGAATCGGCCGGCCGATGACCTGCTTGCGCCCGGCGGTGGCAATAAGCTTGCGAGCCATCAGCGAGCCCAGCACGCCGCCTGACTCCACGCCGCGAATCTCCGAGACCTCGGGCGCCGTGACCGGCTGCTTGTAGGCGATTACGGCCAGCGTTTCGAGCGCCGGCAGCGAAAGCTTGAGCGGCGGCTTGAGGCTCTTCACAAAGAGCCGCACGGCGTCATGGCAGGCGGGTTTCGTTGCCATGCGATAGCCGCCGGCAATCTCGCGAATCTCGATGCCCCGGTCGTCGGCTTCGTAGTTCTCGATCAGCTCGGCCAGAATATCTTTCAGGATCGCCCTGACCTCGCGGTCGCGTGCCCTAGCGGCAAGTTTGGCTTCGGCGGCGGGGTCAGCCACCTCTTTTTCCGGTTCGCTCGCGCCCTTTTCCGGTTCGCCCACTTCGGCGGCGGCTTCGCCTGTCTCGGTCCCGGCGGCCTCACCAGTTTCGGCCCCGGCGGCTTCGCCTGTCTCGGCGGAAGGCACTGCTTCTTCGCCTTCGGCGGGCTGCGCGGATTCCTCGCCTTCGGCCATA
>JAATFM010000157.1 GCA_015655195.1 Terriglobales bacterium | reverse complement strand
GCGCCTCGTCCCGCTGGGCGATGCGGCGGCACAGGCGCTGCGCGCGTATCTTGCCGAGCGCGCGGCACTGCTGACCGCGGGGGAAACACCGCGCTCCACACCGGCGGTCTTCGTGAACCTGAAACTGCGCGGCCTCAGCAAACCCGGTGGCGATGCGCGGCTCACCACGCGCAGCGTGGGCCGCATCGTAAAGCGCGTGGCAATTCTGCGCGGGTTGTCCTCCGACGTGCACCCGCACACGCTACGCCACGCCTTCGGAACCCATTTGTTGGAAGAAGGCGCCGACCTGCGCGCCATTCAGGAACTGCTCGGCCACGAGCGCCTCTCCACCACGCAACGCTACACGCAGCTCACCGTCGCACAGCTTGAGCGCGTCTACGACAACACACATCCGAGGGCGAAGTAAGTTCTTAGCCTTCAATGCCGGGTGCCCCGGATCCCTCGCATTTGGGAACCTGGGATAGCACTTCCCTCAACCCGGCAAGAACAAGCTAAAGGCTAATAGCTAAGAGCTAACGGCTAAATCAGCCCCTTGCCCCTCAGATACTGCTCCATATTCGTCGCCGCATCCGGCGCGCGGCGCTTGCCTTCGGCACGAAATGGAATGCCTTCAATCCACGTAGCCCCGCGCCCGCGGCGGGCGCGATCAATCGCCTCATGCGCCACGCGATAAACGGCCACAACATCGTTCGAATCCACCAGCACGCGCGGCAGATGGCCCTCATCATCCGAGGGTTTCTTCTTCCTCGGCTTGCGTAGCTCGCGCAGGTGGGCTTTCTCGTCGGGCTCCGCAGCCCGGCTCACAAAGATCAGCGGAAGCCAATGCTCGCGCGCTAACGCCAGCGTATCGGCCCAGTCCGGCGCGCTCGCGTCTGCGCTAAAGATCACGCCTACCTTGCCGCTCTTGCGCGTCTTTGCCAGCAGAGCCGTGCCGAGAACCGCGCTCGCAGATGCAGCGGCCACAACCGCCGGCTTGCCCTTGCGCCGCAGCCGCAGCGCCGGCTCCGCGTCAGCGGAAACCGCAGCGTCCCCGTCGCCCAGATCCATCATTACGCCCGCGGGCAGCGCGTCAAAGACGCCGCTTCCGGCGGCGCGTTGGCACTGGAGCAGGTCGCGATAAAGCGCCAGCAGCGTTGCATTCGAGATCAGGGAAAATGTTTGCTTCTCTGCCGGCGCGGACGCTTCCGCCCCCGGCTTCTTGCTCTTATTTGCCATCCGGAAATTGTCCCCAGAACGTAAGAAAATTGCAGCCCAGAATCGTAAGCCAGAATTGAAACTCGGTGCAGTGATTGTAACCTGCGCCTGCCCGCGTTCTACGTCGAATAATCCGCGTTGATGTGCACGTACTCGGTTGTCAGGTCCGTCGTCCAGAAGACGCACTTCCCCGCGCCCTGATGCAGTTGAATCGCAATGCTGAACTCATCCTGCTTGAGATAGGCGTGCGCCGCAGCCTCGTCAAACTCCTCCGCGCGCCCTCCATCCCTGCAAATCCGCAACTCGCCGAACCAGATGTCAATCTTCTCCGGCTCGATCTGCGCGCCCGAGTAGCCGATAGCCGCGACAAGGCGGCCCCAGTTCGGGTCACAGCCCGCCCAGGCGGTCTTGTTGAGCGGCGAGTGCGCAATAGCCTTCGCAATCTTCAGCGCGTCGGCATCGCTCGCCGCGCCATCAATCCTCAACTCGACAACGTGTGTCACGCCCTCGCCGTCGGCCACAACCTGCCTTGCCAACGAGGTGCAAACCTGCGTAAGAGCGGCCTGAAACTCCGCATCGTCCGCCTCAATCTTTGCTCCGCTCGCCCCCGAAGCCAGCAGCAGCACCGTATCGTTCGTCGAGGTGTCGCCGTCGACAGAGATGCGGTTGAAGCTCACCTCGACCGCGCCACGCAGATAGCTGTCAAGCGCAGCCGACTCAACCTCCGCATCGGTCAGCACGTAAACAAGCATCGTGGCGTGCGGCACAAGCTGTGGGTGAATCATGCCGGAGCCCTTGCACAGCGCCGCGATCCGCACTTCCCTGCCATCGATCTCGATACGCGCAAAGGCTGTCTTTTCCATGGTATCGGTGGTGAGAATCGCCTGCGCCACCCGCTGAAAATGGTCGCTCTCCGCGCCAAGCTGCCCTGCCAGCCCCGGCATGGCGGCAATCAGTTTCTCCGCCGGCAGCGGCACGCCGATAATCCCCGTCGAAGAAGGAAAGACCTCGTTCTCCGCGCAGCCGAAGACCTTCGCCGCCGCCGCGCACGTCGCCCGCGCCGCATCGATGCCCGCCTGCCCCGCGGCACAGTTCGCATTGCCGGCGTTGATCGCCACCACGCGAACCTTGCCCCCCGTCTCGCGCAGGTGCTCCTTGTCAACAGCCAGCGGCGCGGCGCTAACGCGGTTCGCCGTAAACATTGCCGTGGCGCTCGCCGGCTCATCGGCCACAATCAGCGCAAAATCGGTGCGGCCGCTGGCCTTGAGGCCGGCCTTCGCCGCGCCAAAGCGGAAGCCCTTCGGCATCAGAAAAGTAGAAATATCGCTCATCGCCCTCCAACCGGTCTCATAAATGCCACAGCACTTACCAGAGCGTTTGTGAGCCACGACAACAAGGCGGGGCTCAAGAATTCTCCAACTCTATACGACCGGCTTATGAGACCGGTTCGCATTCCATCGTTTGCCCGCGCTCGATGCGAGAGCATTTGCAAGATTTAATCTAGCAAATGAGGGGACAATGCCGGAGAACGCGCCAGTTGTAGCCGAAGCAAACTTTCTAGAACTCGAAAACGTCAACGTGGCGCGCGGCGAGCGGATTGCCCTGCACGATGTGAACCTCACCATCGGTACGGGCGAGCACGTTGCCATCCTGGGCCCCAACGGCTGCGGCAAATCAACGCTCATCCAGACGATGAACTGCCAGCTCTACCCGCTGATACAGCCTGGCATGAGAGTCAGCATCTTTGGCCGCGAGCGCTGGGACCTGACCGAGCTACGCAAGCGCTTTGGCGTCGTCGGAACAGACCTTCCCGGCGAGCGCACAGCCGTAACGACAGGCCTCGACGCGGTCATTGCGGGTTTCTTCTCCGCCTCGACGCTCTGGCCGAATCTGCACGTGACGGACGAGATGCGCCAGCGCGCCGCCGAAGCTCTCGAACGACTCAATGCCACGCGTCTCGCCGCGCAGTTCGTGGGCGAGATGTCCGCAGGCGAGAAGCGCCGTATTCTCATCGCACGCGCCCTCGTCCATCGTCCGCGGCAGGTGCTGCTTGACGAGCCATCGAACGCGCTCGACCTGGCCGCGCAGCGCGATCTGCGCGAAACCATGCGCCGCCTCGCCAACGAGGGCACCGGCCTCGTCCTCGTCACGCATCACCTCGGCGACATCCTGCCTGAAATCAACCGCGTAATCCTGATGAAACAGGGCCACATCGTAGCCGACGGCCCCCGAGAAGAATTGCTGACCGAAGCGCGGCTAAGCGATTTATTCAACGCCCCGGTGCGAATCGGCCGCGACCGCATCGACGAAACAACCGAATGGCTGCATAGCTGGTGATTCACTCCTTCGCAATCGGATTCGTGTTACGATTCCCGCATCTGCTCGTCCTTTCTGAATGCACTCATGGAGGTTTTCGATGAGTCCCCTTACCCGCCGCGAATTTCTCAAGACCACGCTTGCCGCCGGTGCCGCAGTCAGCACCGCTGGCTCCGTCGCAGCTACGCTGCCGCTTCACGCTGAGATTCCCACGACCAAGCGCACCGCATTCGACAAGGTCACGCTCGGCCGCTCCGGCGTCAAAGCCACGCGCCTCGCCTTCGGCACGGGCACAGACAACGGCTATGTCCTTTCCTCGCTCGGACAGAAAGAAGTCAACCGCCTCGTTGCCTACTCCTACGAGCGCGGCATCCGCTTCTTTGAGACGGCGGAGGCCTATATGACGCCGGCAATGCTCGGCGAGGCGCTGAAGCCCTATCCACGCGAGAGCTACGTGCTGATGCACAAGGTAACGACCAACGACGGCGACCCACACCAGCGCTTCGACGACATGCTGCGAACCATGCAGACGCCATACTTCGACATCATGCTGCTGCACTGGCAGCACACCGCCGACTGGGTTTCCACCACGAAACGCTGGCAGGACGGCATCGACGCCTTCCAGGCACAGAAAAAAATCGTCTCCCGTGGCGCAAGCTGCCATGGTCTGCCGGCGCTGCGTCAGGTTCCCGGCAACGCGTGGCTCCAGGTATCGCTCGCCCGCATCAACCACAAAGGCACGCGCATGGACGGCCCCAGCTACATGGACGGCAACAACCCCGCCAACCGCGACGAAGTCGTCTCTCACATCCAGCAGATTAAAAAGGAAGGCATGGGCGTGATCGGCATGAAGCTTGTCGGCGGCGGGCAGTTCGACAAGAGCCGCGAGGACCGCGCCGCGGCAATGCGCTTCGCCATCCAGAGCGCTGGCGCGGATGCAGTCACCGTCGGTCTCAAGAACACGCAGGAGATCGACGAGGCAATCGACAACCTGAATCTTGCTCTGGCTTAAATCTCCGCTTGACGCCGGGTACACCGCCCTCGCCGTGTCTTTGTTTTTCCGGCCAAGGCAGGATGACGCACTCCTCTTGACTCACCTCCCGCAGCCGGCTGCTGCTTTCTTACACGGGAAAGGAGGTTGATCCAGCCTATGAAACATGACTTACCCAGTAGTTTGGTATGTGAGGTGACTGAGGCTCAGGGCTCAACCAAATACCGCCCATCGGCTGAGCCAGAACTGACCTCGATGTCAATAACTTCTTGAGACACGACATTTAGCCCCGGAGGAATTGCTTCCGAGGTCAGTCGGCAGAAGTGGTATTTGGCACGGGAGCGGTTTTCTTCGCTGCGGATTTCTTTTCAACCTTCTTTGCGGGCTTTTTCTTCGCTGGTTTCTTCTTCTCCGGTACGGGCTCGACACCGAGAAACGAAGCCCACCTGAGCTCCAGATGCTGCGGTGCGAGCTTCGCCTTGGCAATCGCCAAGTCCGCCACTTCCTTGACGATCCAGTCGAAGTTTTCCTTGCCGACGGAATGCAAATCCGCATCCGGCGCGGGGTTCATAAAGTCGATGGCGTAAGGAATGCCGTCTTCCACCGCAAATTCAACCGTATTGAGGTCATAGCCGAGCGCGCGGCAGAGCTTCAGCGCGTCCTGCTCCACGCGCTTTAGAAGCTTCTTGTCATACACCGGCGGGTTCTGCAGGTAGCGCTCGTGGTGCGGGCGGCGCGGGTCATACGGCATGATGCGGACCTTCTTCTGGCCCACGACATAGCAGCGAAAATACTCGTTGAAATTCACAGCCTTCTGGTAGACCATGCACAGGTCGCGTGACTGGTCGTAGGCGTGAAAGAACTCTTCGCGGTTGCAAATGTGATGCACGTCGCGCCAGCCGCCGCCGTCCACGGGCTTCATAAAGCCGTGCTCGCCCACGTACTGGAAGACGCCCTCCCAGTTAAGCGGGTATTCGAGGTTTCTCATCGAGCGATCGGTGGTGCCTTCAGGGTGCCTTTTGTGCGGCAGAATCACCGTAGGCGGCACGGCCACGCCGAGCTTTTCCGCAAGCGAGTAGTTAAAGAACTTGTCGTCCGCGCTCCACCAGAAAGGATTGTTGATGATAACCGTTCCGTTCAGCGCGGCGTGTTTTAGAAAGGCGCGGTAAAACGGAATGTCATGCGAGATGCGGTCCACGATGACGGCGTAGTGCGGAGCCTTGTCGAGATGCACCGCGCCGGTCTCGACGAACTCAGCGTGAATGCCTTCCACGTTACGCGCATTGATGTGCTCGACAAGCGCGCCGGGAAAGCTGTTTTCCATGCCAAAGAGTACGCCGATTTTTTTCATGCCCGCCAGTGTCTCCCCTCGCCGGTATCTCTCTGAAAAGAGGATAGCGGATTCAGGCAGATTGCGCGGCGATTCGATGCAGTTGACCGAGATGGTTCAGGTCGTGACCGGCCATGGTTTCCACGAGCGTCTGGAAAGTCATCGTGCCGCGCTCGGGGTGCGTGACGGTGCGGCTTGCGGCCGCGGGCATTGCTGCGCGAATGAGCATCAGGTTCCATTGGCGCAGCGCGATAAAGACGCTGAGCGCCTGGCTGGCCGGGATGCCGGAGTACGTTGCCGCCCACTTCTCCTGGTCAAAGGATGGGACGGTAGGGCCGTCTTCCGCGAGCGCCTGGCGTAGGCGAAAGCCGAAGACAAGCTCGCAATCGGCAAGATGCGCGAGAATCTCAGCGGGGCTCCACTTGCCGGGCGCGGGCGCAAGTGTGGATTTCTCCGCTCCAATGACATCCAGCGCAGTGCCAAGCTCCTTCGGCGTGGTGGCAAGAATCAGCTCAATCGGCCGTCCGTCGAGAAAGCCTTCGTATGGATTCTGTACACTCATTGCCTGCCTCCTGCTTTCTCTGCCGCTCTCACAGATATTCACGCAACATCTGCTGCCACGTCGGCCAGTCGTGCGCGTTCCACGAGTCCCAAACGTAGAGCTTGTGCGGAATGCCCTTCGCATTGAAGATACGGTCCATGTTCTGGTTCTGCGCCAGGCACTGATCGTCCCAGCCGGTGGCAAAGACCCATGTATTGCGGCGATAGCGGTCGAGAAACCACGGATCGCTCATATTCGGTAGGAACTGTGCAGGCTGGTTATAGTACACGTCCTGGTCGTGATAGCCGTCGAGGAAGTTCGACAGGTCAAACGCGCCGGACATGGAAAGCATTCCGGTAAAGACATCCGGGTGGCGTAGCGCGGCGTTGGCCGCGTGGTAGCCGCCAAAGCTGCACCCCAGCGCCACAAGATGCGGGTCCTGGTTCTTCTGCCGGATAAGCGGCACGACCTCGTGAATCAGGTAGTCGTCGAACTGCACGTGGCGCGCGACGCGCCAGCGCGGCGGCACGCGGCGGTTGTACCAGCTCTCATTGTCCACCGAATCTACACAGTACATCTGCAAATGGCCGGCATCGATGCGGTCGGCAAGCGCGCCGATCATGTTGCGGTCTTCAAACTCGTAAAACCGGCCGCCCGAGGTGGGGAAAACGACGACAGGCAGCCCCGCGTGGCCGAAGACGAGCAGTTCCATGGAGCGGCCCAGGCGCGGCGAGTGCCACTGGTGATATTCGCGGTTCATCGGTTGTTATGCGCCCCCGGCAAGGTTGGAGAAGCCCCGGTTTCCTGATACTGTAACAGGAACCACGGTCCTTCGCGGACGGCAGGCGGCGCTTCGCGCATCTATAAGTACAGATGACGGGCCGGACAGACAGCACTTTGGAAGCAGGTAGAAGCAGGTTTTGGAACTGGAGTTGGAGAAGCAAACGGAGTTTGAGCCGCAAGGGCTCATGGCAGGGAATCTCGACACGCCGCACCCGCGGCTGCGGCTGCACCGCGGCTTTCACAGCAGCTACCTGCCCAATGATCGCGACGTGATCGTCTACCTGCCGCCGGGCTACGAGCAGAATCCCGAGCGCTCCTACCCAGTGTTCTACATGCACGACGGACAGAATCTCTTCGACCCGCACACATCGTTCCTTGAAGGGCGCACCTGGCAGGTGCGCGAGCAGGCCGATGCGGCCATCGAGGCCGGCGAGGTCGAGCCGCTCATCATCGTTGGCGTCTATAACACCGCGGCGCGCATTGACGAATACACCAGCGAGCGCGACTCGCAGCGAGGCGGCGGCGAGGCCGACAAATACGGCCTTCTGCTAACCCGCGAGCTGATGCCGTGGATCGCATCCCAATACCGCGTGCGGCGCGACCGCGAATCGACCGGCCTCGGCGGCTCGTCGCTCGGCGGACTCGTTACGCTCTATCTCGGTCTCAAATACCCGGCAATCTTCGGCAGGCTCGCCGTCATGTCACCGAGCGTATGGTGGGCGCACAAAAGCATTCTGAGCTATGTGAACGAACATTCACCGCAGGTGTGGGAGAAGCCTAGGCTCTGGCTCGACGTAGGCGACCACGAGGGACGCAAAACGCTGCGCGATGCCGAACAGCTTGCGCGGCGGCTCAAAGTGAATGGCTGGATTCCCGGCCAAACGCTCACCTTCGAGCGCGCCGAAGGCGGCACGCACGATGAAACAAGCTGGGCAGCGCGTGTAAGGCCGATGCTGGGATTTCTCTTCCCCGTCGAGTAACGAGAATTCCGGTAGGCCGGGGATTTATCCCCGGCAATATATGCGGCAAATTCGCAGGGCCTTCAGGCCCTGAGGTTTGCTTTTATGCGCTCCTAAGTCAGCCGATACGGAGCCCGCTGCGGCCGTGACAACATGCTGTTGGCCTCATCGTCGTTGTGGAAGCGCTCGTGCACCGGGTCCCAGTAGAGCTTACGTTTGAGAACCATTGCCATATCATGCAGCAGGCACGCCGAGCAGGCGCGGTGGCCCATCTCGGCGAGCGAAATCGGCTCTTTGCGGGAAATAATGCAGTCCAGCCAGTTGCCGTGCTGGTCCTTGCTCTCGTAGAGGTGAATCTCGTCCGATCCGATGACGGATTGAATGATCTTGGGGTCGCTTGAGGCCAGCGCCGTTGCGTCTTTCAGCTTGGCCGTCGGGTCGCTGCCCGTCACCTGCTCGTTGCCGCGCGAAACAAAGATCCATCCCTTCGAGCCGTAAAACTTGATGCCGTTGGGATAATCGCCGCTGACGCTCATATGCACGCCATTCGCGTAATTCGCTTCAGTCTTGAACTTGCCGTGCACGTCCCACAAACCCTCGGTGGGAAACTCAGCCTCGCCCCATATCTCAACCGGCCCGGTGAACTCGGTGTTCATGCCCCAGTGCGCGCTGTCGATGTGGTGCGCACCCCAGCCGGTAATCATGCCGGCGCCGAACTGCCGGCAGCGCAGCCAGCCGGGGCGGCCGTAGCCCTGACGTGGATGCACGCGATCGACGGTGTAATACACATACGGCGTGGACCCGAGCCATTCGTCATAGTTGAAGCCATCCGGCACGGGCATCGGCGTCTTGTCACCGCCCGCCGGGTCGCCGGGCAGTCCGATCTCAACGCGCTGCAAATCGCCGATGCGCCCGTTGCGAACAAGCTCTGCCGCGTAGCGGAACTGAATCGTCGAGCGCTGCTGGCTGCCGATCTGCAAAATGCGCCCCGAGGCCGTAACCGCATCGCTCATGGCGCGGCCATCGGCAATCGTCAGCGAGGCCGGCTTCTGCAAGTACACATCCTTGCCGGCACGCACGGAATCGACGGCGAGAATCGAGTGCCAGTGGTCGGGCGTGCTGATGACAACGGCGTCGATGTCCTTGTTGGCCAGCAGCTCGCGATGATTCGCGTAGCCCACGGTACCGTCGTAAGCACCGCCGGTCTTCTTCGCGTAGAAGTCATTGACGAACTTCTTCCCTTCCTCCACGCGATGCGCGTCGAGATCGCAGACGGCAATGATGCGTGCCTTGTCGAACTGTAGGATGCCGGGCATGTCGTGGACCCGCGAGATGCGGCCCACGCCGATAGCTCCGACGTTGATGCGCTTCGACGGCGCGTATTGGCCGAAGACGCTGGCGGGCACGATTGTCGGAAAGCCGAGTACAACCGCAGCACCCGCAGCCTGTTGAATAAATTTGCGACGCGAACTAATTGGCGATTTGACCGGAGAGTTTTTCATATCAACTCCTGCGATGAAAAGCATACCTCAGGGGCTGAAGCCCCCGAATTTTCTTGCGCCGTTGATTGCCGGGGTTAAAACCCCGGCCTACCAGCCCCCGACTTATTTTGCTGAACTTATTGCCGGGGATGAATCCCCGGCCTGTCAGCCGTGCCCTTCCCCAGCAAATGCAACCTGAGAGGCGTAAGCCGGATTCTGTTTCTTTGCCGCTGGCAGCTTTATTGCTCTCCCACCCTTGCGCCAGAAACAAGGCGCAAGGATGGGGCACGGAAGCAAATCATTCTTCAATCGTGACAAATTTTGCGGCGCGCTGTGCCTTGATGACAAGCTCGGCGGCCAGCAGGCACTGTGCCTGATCCTGCGCGGTATGCGTGCGGTTCACAATGTCGGAGACGAGTTGCGCCCCGAAAGGCAGCGGCATGTTATTGCAGTCGATATAGCGCGCCTGCTTGTTATCGACGATGAAAAGGTTATTGCCCTGCTTGCTCACGGCTACGTTGGCGTACTTGCGAATCTCGATATACCCGTCGGTGCCGAGAAGAAAGAGCCGCCCATCGCCCCATGTGCCGAGGCCGTCGGGCGTGAACCAGTCCAGCCGCACATAGCCAAAGCCCTTGTTGCCGCGCAGCATCATGTCGCCGAAGTCCTGAAACTTGGGGCGCTTGGGGTGGCGCACGTTGGCAATCTGCGAGGCCACGACCTCGGCCTCCGTGCAACCGGTGTAGAAGAGGAACTGGTCCACCTGGTGCGAGCCGATGTCGCAGAGAATGCCGCCGTACTGCTCGGGATTCCAGAACCACTCCGGCCGGCCGCCTGAGCCGCCGCCGGCATCCCCGTGGCCCTGCACAATCTGGTGCGGCGCAATGTTGATCGTCTGAATCACCTTGCCGATTGCGCCCTGCTTCACGAGTTCGCCCGCGTAGACGGCAGCTTTTACTTCCAGGCGCTCCGAGTACATGATGCCGTAGATGCGCTTGGTCTCCGCGATGGTCTTGCGAACCTCGGCGAGTTGTTCGAGCGTCGTGATGCCCGGCTTGTCTGCAAGATAATCCTTGCCATGCCGCATCACGCGAACGCCGATAGGCGCGCGCGCGCTGGCAATCTGTGAGCTGAGCACAAGCTGAATCGACGGGTCTTCGATGATCTCGTCCTGTGTCTTGACGATCTTCACATTCGGAAAACGCTTCGTGAAGCTGGCGAGCTTATCCTCTTCCCCGCCCCACGCGGCTACCATCTCACCGCCGCCGTGAATCACCGCGCCGATCATGCCGTAGATGTGGTCGTGGCTCATGCCGCAGACGGCAAATTTGATCTTGTACTTGGGAGCCGCGTCGGCCTGCGGCACAAGCGATTCTTCCACGACGGGCAACGAACTGGAGGCAAAGGAAGGCGCGCCGGACAGACTCATCAAACCGGCCATGGAACCGAGAAGGCTTGCATGTTTGAGGAATTCACGACGCGGAGAGTGAGACATTTGCGCTCCTTTTTAATTGACTCTAGTTAACGGCCAACAGTATTGCATGAGAGACGATGGCAAGCGCAAGGGGCTGTGTGCACCATGCGAGTGAACCCTGTGCGAGAATGGGTGCGAGAGCAGCGCTGCTTGAGTTCAACCACACTCCAACCCGAGCAGAAGCCCGCGGCCCCCGGCGCATCCCTTGCGCTGAGCGGGCTGCGGAAGGCATTCGGCGATCTGATAGCCGTGGACGGCGTGAATCTCGAAGTTCTCAAGGGCGAGTGCTTTGGCCTGCTGGGTCCGAACGGCGCGGGCAAGACCACGACGATTGAGATTTGCGAGGGATTGACGCCGCCGGACGCGGGTGCGGTGAAGCTGCTCGGCCTCGACTGGCGGAAGAACGCCAACGAACTGCGACAGCGCATCGGTATTCAGCTTCAGGAAACACAGTTCCCCGACAAGCTCACCGTGGAAGAGACGCTGCGGCTCTTTCGCAGCTTTTACCGGCAGGGGCTTTCGTCGGAGGAAGCAATTCGCGTGGCGCAGCTTGAGGAGAAGCGCAAGTCGCGCGTCGGCACGCTCTCCGGCGGGCAGAAGCAGCGGCTTGCAATGGCTTGCGCGCTCGTCGGCGATCCCGAGCTATTGTTTCTCGACGAGCCTACGACGGGCCTCGATCCGCAGGCACGTCGGCACCTGTGGGATCTCGTGGATGAGCTAAAGCGCGCCGGACGAACGATCATTCTCACCACGCACTATATGGATGAAGCCGAGCGGCTCTGCGACCGCGTGGCAATTATGGATCACGGAAAGATCATCGCGCTCGGGACGGTGCGCGAGCTGATCTCGTCCGTCGGCGGAGAACATATCGTGGAGTTTGCCGTCCGCGGCGATGCTATCGCCGTAGACGTTTCGCGCCTGACGGCCATTGACGGCGTGCGCTCGCATCGCGTCGATGCCGGCTTCCACCAGCTTGCCGTCACCGACCTGCACACCACTGTGCCGCCCATCTTTGCAGAGCTTGCGGCGATGAATCTTGAGCTGAGCGAATTCCGCACCCATTCGGCCACTCTCGAAGACGTCTTCGTGGCGCTCACGGGGAGGAATCTACGCGATGAGTAGCCTCCAGGCCCGATTCCAGACCAGCTCGCTCTTCCAGTTGACCCTTGCCCGCTTCCGGCTTTTTCTCCGCGAGCCTGAAGCGATCTTCTGGACCTTTCTCTTTCCCATCCTGCTGGCCCTCGGCCTGGGAATCGCCTTTCGCAACCGTCCCGCTGACGTGCTGCCCGTCGCAGCCACCACGCCGCAGCTTACGCAGGCGCTTGCCGCTGACAAGGGACTAAACGCGAAGACCGTCGATGCCGCCGAAGGTGCGCACGAGCTTGCCATCGGCACAATTCAGTTGCTCGCGGTACAGACTTCGCAGGGCGTCACGTACCGCTACGACGACACGAACCCCGACGCGCGCGCCGCGCGGCTGCTCGCGGACCGCGCCGTGCAGGCCGCGGCGGGACGGCATGACGCCATCGCAGCGCAGAACGATCTGGTGCATGAAACCGGCTCGCGCTACATCGACTTTGTCATCCCCGGCCTGCTCGGAATGAATCTCATGGGCTCGGCCATCTGGAGCCTCGGCTTCTCGATTGTGGAAGCGCGTCAGAAAAAGCTGCTCAAGCGCATGGTGGCTTCGCCCATGCCGCGCTGGCAGTACCTCGCGGCATTTCTGCTCTCGCGGCTGCTCTTGCTTGCGATCGAAGTGGTCGTGTTCCTCGGCTTCGCTCGGCTTGCCTTCGAAGTGCCGTTTCGCGGCTCGCTGTGGCAGCTTGCCGCGCTGTGCGTGCTTACCTCGCTCGCCCTTTCGTCGCTCGGCCTGCTGATTGCCTCGCGGGCAAAGACGATGGAAGCAGCCTCCGGCCTGATGAACCTCGCCATGATGCCAATGTGGGTGCTGTCCGGCATCTTCTTCTCCGCTTCGCGTTTCCCCGCCGTGATCCAACCCTTTGTGCGCGCCCTGCCGCTCACGGCCGCGATTGACGCCCTCCGCGGCAACATGCTGCAAGGTATGAGCCTCGCCGAATTGACCGCTCCGGTGGCAATCCTGCTCGCATGGCTCGTGATTCCCTTTGCCATCGCACTCAAAATCTTCCGCTGGCGATAAATGCGGGCAAACGTGCTCACTTTGGTATCATTCCTTCCAGTTCTGCCTTTGCTCACCAAGGAGATTCCCAGTGAAAAGATCACTTCGCAACACTCTCTGCGCTTGCGCCGCAGTGGCTCTGGCCGCAGCTAGCGCCAGTTCGTCGGCGCAGTCCGCGCACAAGCTGCCCGAGATCAAGTACCAGGAATTCAAGCTACCCAACGGCCTGCAGGTGCTTACGCACGAGGACCACAAACTGCCGCTGGTGGCCGTGGACCTGTGGTACCACGTGGGCCCGCTGAACGAGAAGCCGGGACGCACGGGCTTCGCGCACCTCTTCGAGCACATGATGTTCGAGGGCTCCGAGCATGTGGGCGAAAAGGCGCACATCAAGTACGTGCAGTCAGCCGGCGCCACGGATGTGAACGGCACCACGGACTACGACCGCACCAACTACTTTGAGACAGTGCCGAGCAACCAGATCGAGCTGGCAATGTGGCTCGAAAGCGACCGCATGGGCTTTCTGATGGAAGGCCTGGACCGCGAGAAGCTCGCCAACCAGCGCGACGTGGTTCGCAACGAACGCCGCCAGGGCGAGGGCCGGCCCTACGATGTGGCCGACGAAGCGGTCGCCCACCTGCTGTTTCCCAAGGGCCATCCATACTACGGCTCCGTCATCGGCAGCCACGCGGATGTCGAGTCGGCACGCATTGCCGATGTGCGCGATTTTCACCAGCAGTTCTACACGCCGAACAACGCGACAATCGTGATTGCGGGCGACTTCAACCCGCAGCAGTTGAAAGCGCTGCTCGACAAGTACTTCGGGCCTATTCCGCAGGGTCCGCCGGTTGAAAAGACCAGCGTAGTCACACCGCCCATCACCGCGCAGAAGCGCGCCACGATTACCGACACCGTAAAGCTCTCGCGGATCACAGTTGCGTGGCTCACGCCGAAAGTCTACACGCCGGGGGCTTACAACGTTGAGGCTGCCATGCACGCCCTCGGCGGCGGCAAGGCGAGCCGACTCGACGAGGCGCTCGTCATCAAGGCGCAGACGGCACAGAGCGTGAGCTGCGGCAGCAACAGCTATGCTCTTACCGGCATCACGCAGTGCGAGATCACGGCGCGGCCCGGCGTCAAGCTCGAAGACCTCGAAGCCTCGCTCTGGAGCGAGATCGACAAGATCAAGAAGGACGGCCCCACGCCGGAAGAGATACAGGCTGCCAAGGCATTGTCGCTGACGGGCAAGATCAGCGGCTTGCAGCGGCTGGGCGGCTTCGGCGGCGTGGCTGACATGCTGAACGAGTACAACCAGTACACCGGCGACCCTGGCTTCCTCTCGAAAGATGTTGCGATGCAGGAGGCTGTGAGCGTGGCCAGCGCAAAGGCTGCGGCCGAGAAGTACCTGACCAAAGACTCGGCGGTCGTCGTCTACTGCGTGCCGGGCGAGAAGAAGCTGGACGATGTGCCGCGCAGCCCCGCGGACACCGACGCAAACGTGAAGCTCGTCAACCCCTACACACCGGAGTTTGAGAAGGCGCAGGAGTGGCGCAAGACCAAGCCGGAGCCCGGCCCGGCGCCGACGATCAATCTGCCCGTTCCCACCGAGTTCTCGCTCGAAAACGGCCTGAAGGTTCTGCTCGTGGAAGATCATTCCCTTCCCGTGCTGAGCGTTTCTCTCGTGACCCGCTCGGGGAGTGAGAACAACCCCGCCGGCAAGAGCGGCCTGGCAACGCTCGCCAGCGAAGTCATGGGCGACGGCACGGTTTCGCGCGACCTCTCCAAACTTGCCGACGACCAGGAGAAGATCGGCACGCGCATCGGCACCGTCAGCGGACTGGAGTCGAGCGCGGTTTCGATGGGAGTGCTCAGCTATCACGCCAGTGAGGGCCTGGATCTGCTCGCAGACGTGGCCCAGCATCCGGCCTTCCGCGCCGAAGATGTGGAACGGCGCAAGCAGCAGCGGCTCATCCGCATCCAGCAGGAGACGGACAACGTAGGCAGCATGGCAATGCGCGTCGGGCCCAAGCTCGTATTCGGCGACAGCCCCTACGGCGAGCCGGGCAACGGCACGACCGACAGCGTCAAGTCGATTACCGGCGCCGATATTTCGAGCTTCTACGCAAGCTATTACGGACCTAAAGACTCGGCGCTGATCTTTTCCGGCGACGTGACGCGGGCCGAAGCCGAAAAGCTCGCCCGCGAGTACTTCGGCAAGTGGACGGCCACGACCGCGGCTCCGGTTGCGATTCCGCCGGCGCCGGCGCCACAGCCCACGCACATCGTGATCGTAGACAAGCCCGGTGCGCCGCAGACGGCGCTCTATGCCTACGGCCTCGGCGTGCCGGCCAACTCGCCGGATCTCGAAGCGCTGCGCGTGATGAACTACTCGCTCGGCGGCTCCTTCGGCAGCCGCATCAACATGAACCTCCGCGAAGTCCATGGCTACACCTACGGCGCCAACTCGCAGTTCCCCAGCTATCAGGACGGCGGCCTGTTCATGGCCGGCGGGCTGGTGCGGACGGACGTGACTGCGCCGGCGGCCAAGGAGCTGATGAGCGAAATCAGCAATTTCCCCGCCAAGCCATCCACGCCTGAGGAGCTGGCCGCGGCCAAGGAATCGCTGATCCGCTCGCTGCCCGGAAACTTCGAGACCAACGGCTCCGTTGCCGGAGCAATGGGCAGCATCTTCCTCTACAACCGTCCGCTGGACTACTACTCGAAACTGCCGGCCAGGTACGAGGCGGCTTCGGGTGCAGATATTGCCCGCGTCGCGAAGCAATATCTGCACCCGGACCAGCTCGTGATCGTAACCGCCGGCGACCGCTCCAAGATCGAGCAGGGCCTCAAGGATGCCGGCCTCGGCCCCGTCGAGGTGCGCGAGATCAGCGGCAAGTTGGTGCAGTAAAACAAGTTGCAGGTAACAGTGGACAGTTCTTCGCTGTTTGCTGATTGCTTGGATAGAAATTTAGCGGGCATCCCGATTCCGGGGTGCCCGCTTTTTTGCTGTTCCTTTCACCTGTCATCCGTAACCTGCTTTCTGCCACTTGCCTCCGACCCCATGTTTCGGCGATACTTAGGTGTTGTGTCTTGCGCTCGCCTGTCCTTGATTGCCCGGCTTGTGCCGGACAGGTTTTGCGCCTCTGCGGCTTCTTCGGAGCTTGCGGGCAAATTCAGAACAACATCAGGTTTCTTTGAAAGGAAGCATTTAGCCGTGGTAATGATTCGTCTGGCGCGTTTTGGCGCCACCAAGCAGCCCTACTATCGCATCGTGGTCATTGAGAAGGACCGCGCCCGCAACGGCCGTTCGATTGAGGTCGTCGGCACCTACAATCCCCGCACCAACCCCGCCTCGGTGGACCTGAAGCACGAGCGCATCGCCTACTGGAAGAGCGTCGGCGCGCAGTTCTCCGATACCGTGGCCAAGCTGGTGGAGAAGTTCCCGGCCAAGGCCGAGGAAACGGTCGCAGCGTAAGGATTTTCCCTCTCCTCAAGCAACGGCGGAGCCGCGAAGGCGTCCAAAAAGGCAGTTGCTGACGGCGACCGGCCTGTGCTGATACTATGCGCGGACAGGCTGGAACAGTGAATTGTTGAAGGCAAGACGGTCAGAGGCACGAACATGACCCAACATGAGATGGTCGCGGTTGAGGAGTTGGTGCGCGAGATCGCTCGCGCTCTTGTGGATGAGCCGGACGCGGTTGAAATCCAATCCGTCGCACGGGATGAGAGCACGATTCTCAAGCTCAAAGTGGCTCCCGGCGATGTCGGCAAGGTGATCGGCAAACAAGGACGCACTGCGCGTTCCGTGCGGACGATTCTGAGCGCGGTGAGTATGAAGCTGCATCACCGCTATACGCTGGACATTCTTGAAGAAGACGAAGAAGCCTGAGCGTTCCCGCACTCCTGTGGGTGCCCCACATCCCTCGCAGTCGGGAATGTGGGCTACAAGGCTATCCGTGCCCCACCCTTGCGCTTTGTTTCTGGCGCAAGGGTGGGATAGCACAACCGCCGACCGGAGACTCGCATGACCCCACCGCATGATTCGGCCCGCTGGGTCTGGCTGGCGCGGATTCGCCGCGCCCAGGGGCGCAAGGGCGAGGTCTTCACGGAAATTCTGACCGACTTCCCTGAAAAATTTGCCGAGCGCAGGAATCTCTGGCTGCTGCGCGAAAATGCAGGCTCGGAGTCCGTGCCGCGTGCCGCAGAACTCCAGAACCACTGGCTTCACAAGTCTGGCGGGCACTCTGGCATTGTCCTGCATTTTACCGGCGTAAGCTCCATCTCGGAAGCCGAGGCGCTCGTTGGGCTGATCGTCGCTATTCCTTCCGAGGAGCGCGCTACGGTCGCTGAGGACGAGGTTCACATCGCGGACCTGATCGGCTGCGAGCTGGTCGATGTCTCCCATGCCGAGCATGTCATCGTTGGCCATATCGAAAATGTGGAGCGCTCGGCCGGACCGAACGCCGCCGACTCGGTTCCGCTGCTCCTTGTCCGTAGTCCAAAAGGCGAGGTGCTGATTCCCTTTGCTAAAAGCTACCTCTGCAAACTCGATCTTGCCGCCAGCCGCGTCGAGATGGCATTGCCGGAGGGGCTTACCGAGTTGAACGGCTGACTTCCCGGCCGGTAGTGCCCTAATTTTTTTAGACACGCCCTCGGGTCTAAATCCCTGTTATTTTGCGGCGATTCACGGCGCGGGCTAAAACCCCGAATCAATTCAAGCTGCTTGCGGCACGGCTAAGGCCGTGCCCTGTTGCGAAGCGAATTCGAAGCCAAAGCTATAACGAAATCTGACAAAAGTGCTTTGTATGGGTCTTCACCGTGGCTGCAACTGGGCGATTGCGACTGGCGCGAGTTGGCGGAATGGCTCCCAGGGCAGGTTGCGCGCGACGGTAAAGACGAGCAACAGAGCCGCGAAGGCAAAGACCCAACGCGCGGGGATGCGGGTGAAGGTGGCCGCGCCGCTCGTCGTCCATTGCCGGACCAGACCGTACAAAATGGCCGGAAGCATCAGCATGGCGAGGGCGTTTTCTCGCCATGCGAGCGCAAACTGTCCGTGGACGAGAAAGTAAAGCATCCGCGTGCTGCCGCAGCCGGGGCAGTAGAGGCCCGTGAAGGCGTACAAGGGGCATGGCGGGAAGAGCGACATGGCTCCCGGCTTGAAGAAGCAGACTCCCACGATGAGGAAGAGAACCGCGGCCGTACAGACCGCGGTGAGTGCTCTGTCCGAGGAAATCATTCCTGGGAGCAGTTTCACCGGCCGAGTCCGCCGCCGGCGCCAGCCAGGGCGCCGATGGCAACCAGGATGCCGTAGCCAATGGAGCCTGCGAGGCCAAGACCGACGCCCCACCAGAGAACCGTCTTGACGGTATTCGATGCCTTGAGAGCGCCTTCGTAGTCTCCGGCCGTAAGCCTGTTGTTGACCTCGCCGGCCTTCACGATACCGACGATGCCAAGCGGGAGGCAGCAGCAGAGCGTCACAAGAATCGAGTGCACCATATAGTTCGGCACGGTGCCCGGAGCCAGCGGCGCGCCGGGGGCATTCTGATAAGCCACAGGGGGAATATAGGTTGGCGCCACGGGCGGCGGAGCAACGGGCTGAGGGGCAGCGGACTGCGACGGTTGAAGTGCAGCGCCGCACTGAATGCAGTGCCGCGCTGCAGGATCGTTATTGGTGCCGCACTGTGGACAAAACATGAATGACTCAGCCTCCGAACGGGTGAAATGGACAGACCACTACTGGCCGGATCTCCCAGCCGCTTTTTAGAATCGGGAGCGATTGCGAAGCGGCCCCAACCGTTCGCAAAAAGAATCCGCCTCGCTTCACTCTCCGGGAGGTGAGCATAGGGCTGCTGCCCTTCAGAATTGCAAAGCAAGTTTCTTCAAGTATGTATCACGACTCGGACACAAATCGCCATCGGCGCGTGAAAAATTCCCACGGTGGTTCCATTTCGGCTGCGGTTTCATATCGGTGCGCCCGCGATTTCGCATCGATACACCAGGGATGCTTGCAATAATCAGTAGGTGGCAGACCGGCGCGTTTCGTTTCTCGAACTCCGGCGGCCTTCGCTCCTACGGGGGGTTGCGCTCTCGCTGGCCGCCTTTGGGGTGAGCCTTCTACTGGCCGGATTTCCGCACATCGAGCGGCTGCACGGCTCGCCATGGCAATGGGCGGCGCTGGCGGCGGCGCTATGCGGGCTGGCCGAGACGGCGCGGTGCCTGCAGCGGCGATGGGATCTCTACCACGCCGGCGTGCTGATCCTGCTCTACACCGAGCTGATGATCCTGACCATGATTATTTTTCTCGCCGTTTATCCGTACTTGACCACCCCGAAGCGGATTTCCGCATCGTAGTGAAAAGCAGCCGGTTGCGGAGGCACGAGGGGTAGTTTGCCTGCGCCTTGCCCGGCCGCCTTCCCCAGATTTGCATCGGACAGGTTTGCGCTGAATGGTGCAATATCTTCGCTCAAAAATAATAGGAATCCTCAACGGAGGCACGATGCTCAAGGGTTTTCGGGACTTTATTCTTCGCGGTAATGTGGTTGATCTGGCCGTCGCGGTCATCATCGGCGGAGCTTTCGGTAAAATCGTTTCCTCGCTGGTGGGCGATGTACTGAACCCGCTCATTGCGGCTGTCGTAGGCAAGCCGGACTTCAGTTATCTGGTTCTCCCCATCGGTAAAGGCGTCGTCAAGTACGGAAACTTCCTGAACGAAGTCATTGCGTTCCTTATCATCGCGTCGGTGGTGTACTTCTGTATCGTGCTGCCGCTGAACACGCTGTTGGCAAAGTTCAAGAAGCCCGAAGAGGTGGCCGCGCCTACCACCAAGGCTTGCCCCGAGTGCCTGAGTGACATTCCCCTGGCCGCGAAGCGCTGCGCGCACTGCGCACAGCCGGTGGCATAGTTTTTCATCGGCAGTTCCCCAGACTGCAATGGCCGGCGCGCGATGCGCCGGCCATTTTGCTTTGCAGCGCCATTACGGCGCAGATGCAACAGGCAGCTATTTGAAGCGAAAAACATACCTCAGGGCCTGAAGGCCCTACTCATTTGGCTGGATAGGTAGGCCAGGGATAAATCCCCGGCCTACCTAACCAACCCTCATTGTGCGTCAGCATCATAATGGCATTTTGCCGCGAGCGGGTTCCCTGCCGGTTTCGCGGCGTTAAACTGATTGTCAACTAGTTGCTTCCTACCCATCCCATCGCAAAAGGTGCTTTCCAGAATGACGCGCAGGCCGCTGGCAGTGGTTCTTTCCCTTTCGCTCTTTACCGGCATTGTGCCGGCGCAATCGCCCTCTCAAGCCGCGCCCTTCGGTTATGCGGACTTCGCAAAAGAGTCCAAAATCGAGGCGAGTTTTCTTGCGGTTCCGGACGCAAGGCTGGCTGGCGAGGCGCTGCAAATTCTCACCCGCGAGCCGCATCTTGCCGCATCTCCCGAGGACCACAAGACGGCGGAATACGTGGCGGAGAAATTTCGCGCAGCGGGCCTCGAGACCGAGATTGTGCCCTATCGCGTGCGGCTGAACCACCCCAAGGATGTGCGCGTCGAAGCATTCGGCGCTGACGGCAAGCTGCTGATGAAGGGGCCGGAGCGCGAGCATGTGACCGGCGATCCCTTCGAGGACGATCCCCGCGTTGTGGCACCGTTTAACGGCTCCTCCGGCCAGGGCGACGTGACCGGCGAGGCGGTTTACGCGAACTATGGGCGGCTCGAAGACTTTGACCGCCTGGCCGCCGAGCATGTGGACCTGCACGGCAAGATCGTGATTGCGCGCTACGGCGGAAACTTCCGCGGCGTGAAGGTAATGATTGCGCAGCAGCGCGGCGCGGCGGGCGTGCTGATTTACAGCGACCCGCAGGATGACGGCTACTTCAAGGGCGACGCCTACCCGAACGGCCCGTGGCGGCCGGAGAGCGGCGTGCAGCGCGGCTCGGTGCAGTTTCTATCGCTCTATCCCGGCGACGCGGAGACGCCCGGCGTAGCCTCGACACTTGACCTGCCGGACTCGGCACGCAAATCGCCCGAGGGCAATGAGCCGAAGATTCCTTCGATCCCGATCAGCTACCATGACGCGGCGCCGATTCTTGCGGCTCTGAAAGGGCCGGGCGTGCCGCAGGGATGGCAGGGCGCGCTGCCCTTCCGCTATCACGTTGGGCCCAGTGGCGTAAAAGTTCATCTTGTCTCGGTGCAGGACTACCAGCGGCGGATTATCTGGGACGTGATCGGCAAGGTGAAGGGCTCTGACCTACCGGATGAGCTGGTCGTGGCCGGCAATCACCGCGATGCGTGGGTCTACGGCGCGGTGGACCCGAACAGCGGCACGGCGGCAATGCTCGAATCTGTGCACGGTATCAGCACACTGCTCAAGCAGGGCTGGCGGCCAAAGCGTACGCTGCTCTTTTGCAGTTGGGACGCGGAAGAAGAGGGCCTGATTGGCTCGACCGAATGGGTGGAGCAGCATGACAAAATGCTGGCCAGCGCCGTGGCCTACTTCAACATGGACGTGGGCGTGAGCGGGCCGAATTTTTCCGCCGCGGCGGTGCCTTCACTCAAGCAGTTTGTGCGCGAGGTGACGAAGGAGGTGCCTTCGCCGGCCGGCGGCACGGTCTACGAGGTGTGGAAGCACTCGCACGTGGAGGACGAAGCCACATGGCATACCAAATCGCTGGCGGAGGACGATGTGCGCGTTGGCGATCTGGGCTCGGGCTCGGACTACACGCCGTTCCTGCAGCACGTCGGCGTGCCTTCAACGGATGTGGGATCGAACGGACCTTACGGCGTGTATCACTCGGTCTTTGACAACTACGCGTGGTTCACGATGAACGCCGATCCGCATTTCGTCTACCTGCAGGAAATGGCGCGCGTTTTCGGACTAGAAGCCATTCGCATGGCGGACACCGACGTGTTGCCCTATGATTACCCGGCCTATGCGCGGGAGATTGCGGCCTACGTGCAGGCGGCGAAACGGAAGGCATCCGACGCCAAGCTGAGCGGCGTGGACTTTGCCCCGGCGCAGGCTGCGGCGGAACACTTTGCCGAGGCGGCTAAGAAGGCGAAGGCGCTGCAAGCGGCTCCGCCGGCTGACGCGGCCAAGCTGAACCATGCGCTGCGCGAGGCCGAGGCGGCATTTATCTCGCCCGCGGGGCTACCGAACCGCCCGTGGTACAAGCACACCATCTACGCGCCGGGGCAGTATACGGGCTACGCGGCGGTGGTGATTCCCGGCGTAAACGAGGCGATTGAGGCAAAGGATGCGCCGCGAGCCGAAGAACAGCTCAAGGCGCTGACTCAGGCGCTGGACAAGGCTGCGGAGACGCTGAACGGGGCAGAGTAAGCATTCTTGCTATCCCAGGTCCCAAAACCAGGGGCCTGGGGTGGGAAAACAGCACAAAAGCGCCGTGCCCCATCCCTCCAAACTGACCCTCTACCTGTACTGCAACCTGCTCGGACCGTGACATGTATCACGCCCGCCGTATTGACCCTGCCGGGCGCGGCTCGTATCGTTATAAGTAAGCGGACTTTCTATGAAACCATCTTCGAGCAGCATTCGGATCGGCCTTGCCGTGGCCGTCATTGTGGGAACCATCGGCTGGCTGGCATACGCCGGTTATGGATCGAGCAAGAGCTACTTTGTCACCATTGCCGAGTTGGGTGGCATGGGCGACAAAGCCTACACCAGCAACCTGCGCGTGGAGGGATTCGTGCAGCCGGGCTCCATCGAGCAGAGCGGCACTCATGTCATCTTCGTGCTCAACGAGTTCGAGAGCCACACGCCAAAGGCCGCCATGGGCAAGCTGCTCAAGGTGGAGTACAAAGGGTCCGAGCCGCCGCCCGATACCTTCAAGGACGACTCGCAGGCGCTGGCCATGGGAACCTTTGGGCGTGACGGCGTCTTTCACGCCAACACCCTTCAGGCCAAATGCGCCAGCAAGTACGCGCCCACGGTACCTGGCGTGCAACACCCCGGCGCTGCTCCGGCTGCGGGCAATCCGCGTGCGGCCCTTTCCACGCCATCACAGGGGTCGGCGAATTAGCGCATGACAGGCGCGGCAAGCACGGCGGGCTGCGCCCGGCTCAGCAATGTTTCCAAATTGTTCGGTGAGTTCGCGGCTCTGCGCCATGTGAACGCGGAGTTGTTGACCGGAAAGTGCTACGTCCTCGTTGGCGAGAACGGCGCGGGCAAGTCTACGCTGCTACGGATTCTTGCCGGGCTGCTGCGGCCAAGCCACGGAACCGTGCGAGTCTTTAGCCCCGATGGAACGAATTCCGCTGAAACCAATTTCGTTGAACCGCATGAGGCCCGCGAGCGCATCGGCTACATGAGCCACGCGTCAATGCTTTACGACGAGTTGACAGGGGAAGAAAATCTGCGCTACTTTGCCAGCCTCTATGTGGGACGCGAATGCCTCGCGCCGGCCGACGCGCTGCGACAAGTCGGGCTGGACCCGGATTTGAAGCGGCCCGTGGGGCAATATTCGCAGGGAATGCGGCAGCGGGCCTCGTTGGCTCGCGTGCTGCTCGCCCAGCCGGAACTGCTGCTGCTCGACGAGCCCTTTTCCAACATGGATGTTGAGTCCGTGGCGCAGATGGTTGAGTTGCTGGCCCGCTTCCGGCAGGCGAACCGGACGATCGTTCTTACTACGCACCAGCGCGAACATGCCGCGCCGATCGCGGATTTCGTGCTGACGCTCAAAGCCGGGCGCGTGGAAAACCTTTTGCCGGGAGCGCCGACACTATGAAGACCAACGGCGCGCGTTTCCTTGAAACTCTCGGCATTTCCTTCGAGCTGCGCGAGTATGAGGTGGACCCCGAAGATCTCTCCGCCATTACCGTGGCGAAGAAGATCGACATGCCGCCGGAGCAGGTTTTCAAAACGCTGCTGACAACCGGCGGGCCGGGTTCGTATGTTTTTGCCGTGATTCCCGGCGATGCCGAGCTGGACTTCAAGAAGCTGGCGCGGGCCGCCGGGCTGCGCAAGGCCGAGATGGTTTCGCTCAAGGACGTGCAGCCACTCACTGGATACATTCGCGGCGGCGTGACGATCTTTGGTGCGAAAAAATCTTTCCCGGTATGCGTGGATGAGACGATCATTCTCTTCGACAAGATCAGCGTCTCGGCAGGCGCACGTGGGACACAGTTGATTTTGTCGCCGGAAAATTATCTGCGCGCGGCTGCGGCGCTCGACGTGCCGGTGGAAACCGCCGATCTCACCAAGGCCCAGTCGCCACATACAGACGGAGGCCGGCACGCATGATCCGCGCCGTCTGGACGCATCTCGTCAAAGACCTCCGCATCGAATGGCGCTCGAAAGAGTCCATCAACTCGATGCTCTTCTTCGCGCTGCTGGTGGTCGTGGTCTTTTCGCTGGCCTTCGATCCGCGCGGCGCATTTGCGCGCGATATTGCCGGCGGCGTGCTGTGCGTGGCTACGCTGTTTGCCTCCTCCAGCACGCTTAATCAGGCGTGGGCGCGGGAGATTCGCCACAATGTTCTCGACGCGCAGCGCATGGCGCCTTCTTCCGGCGCGGCGCTCTTTCTCGCCAAGGCGCTGGCGAATTTTCTCTTCGTTTCCATCGTTCAACTTCTGCTCGCGCCGGTTTTTCTCGTCTTTTACAACCTGCGCATCGAAGGCAACGCCTGGCTGCTTGCCGAAGTGCTGCCGCTGGGAACCTGGGCTCTGGTTGCGAACGGCACGTTCTTCGCGGCGCTCTCCATTCGCAGCCGCAACCGCGAGCTGTTGCTGCCCCTGATTCTCTTCCCTATCTTCATTCCGGCGCTACTGGCCATGGTGCTTTCCGTCACAGCGATTCTGACCGGCGAAAGCGACCCTGCATTGTGGATCAAAATGCTTGCTGGCTACGACATCATCTTCACCACGGCGTGCCTGCTGCTCTTTGACGTGGTGTTGCACGCGGAGTAAACCTAACATAACGGTTGACGTTCATAACGGTACTCGTTATTATCGAAGATGATTAAGAGCTTCAAGGACGCGGACACGGAACTGCTCTGGGAGACCGGCAAGAGCCGCCGAGTTCCGGCAAGCATCCGCATCGCTACACTGAAAAAGCTCGCGATTCTGCACTGGGCAACACACCTTACCGATCTCAAGGTACCTCCCGGCAATCGTCTGGAGGCACTGACAGGAGACCGCAAGGGCCAGTACAGTATTCGCATCAATGACCAGTACAGGCTCTGCTTTGTATGGCATAACGGAGATGCGAGCGGCGTGGAAATTGTGGACTACCACTAGGAGCAGACTATGGAGTCAATTCCCTTCGCATTTTCTATTCATCCCGGAGAAATCCTGTTGACCGAGTTCATGGAGCCGCTAGGCCTTACAGCTTACCGGCTGGCCAAAGACCTGCATATTTCCATCCCGCGCGCGAACGACTTGGTGCGCGGCAAACGCGGCATTACCGCCGACACGGCTCTACGGCTGGGCCGTTACTTTGGCAATTCCGCGCAGTTCTGGATTGGCCTGCAAAGTGGATACGACCTTTGGACTGCCTCCAAAAGCAAATCGCTGAATAAGGTAAAGCCGCACGCGAAGGCCGCGTGACGCCCATCACGGCCTCCACCGCAGGACGGAGACCGCTGGCAGGCAAGGAACGTACACTGATATTTCCGGCAGAAACGAGCAGGCGATTCGCGGCTCGCGCTGCCTGACCAGACAGGATTTCGGACAGGATCGATGAAAAAGTTTGCAATCGGAATTTACGCGGTCGTCGTCGCGGCTCTCATGGTCTGGGGTTACTACCAGGCCATTTACGTCGCGCCAGACGAGCAGACGATGCACGAGGTGCAGCGCATCTTCTACTACCACGTGCCTTCGGCCATGGTGGCCTTTCTCTTTTTCGCTATCAGCCTGCTCGGCTCCATCGGCTACCTGGCGTTTCGGAACCGCGTTCCGGAGCTCGCGCAAATGGCCGACGCATGGGCGCTGGCTGGCGCCGAGGTCGGCGTGGTCTTCTGCACGGTCGTGCTGATTACCGGGCCGATCTGGGGCCGCCGTGCGTGGGGAATCTGGTGGACGTGGGATGCGCGTCTGACCACAACGCTGGTGCTGTGGCTCATCTATACCAGCTACCTGCTGCTGCGGCGCTTTGCCGCCGGGCCGCAGGTGCAGACACTGGCCGCAGTGCTCGGAATCTTCGGCGCACTCGACGTGCCGATTGTCTACATGTCGAACCGCTGGTGGCGCACGCAGCACCCCGCGCCGGTCTTTGGCGGCGGTTCGGATTCCGGCATCAAGGACCCCAAAATGCTCGGGGCCTTCGGGTGGAATGTGCTGGCGTGGCTGGCGTGGGGCGTGCTGATTCTGGCGCTGCGCTATATGCTCGAACGCCGGCGGCAGAAGAACGCCGAGGCCGAAGCTTTCAACGCGCTCGAAAGCCAAATTTAGCAAGCCGCGTTTAACGGGATCGACGGGTGGAGACAATGGACCAGACGGCAATTCTCAATCACGAGTTCACGGTTGCGGCTTACGCGATCACGTGGATCATCCAGCTTGGCTACGTGGCATGGCTGGCAGTGAAGTGGAGCGCGGCAAAGCGTGCGGCGAAATCCATTGCGGCAGGAGCGCATGACGGGCAGAGCCGATAGAAAAACCATGCGCCTCAACTCTCGCCCACTCGCAGCCCGTGCCGGGGCGATTGGCTTTTGCTGCCTCGCACTGGCTGGCTGCCGGCAGAGTGATTTTCCGCAGTTCCCCGCCAATTACCACGAATACGCCTATGTGACGAACGGCGTAAGCGGCACCGTCTCCGTACTCGACGTGGTAAATGTGCGCGTTGACCGCGAGATTGCCACGGGGCAGAACCCGGTGGCCGTTGCGGCAAGCCCCACACGCAACGAGGTCTACGTTGTGAACTCCGGCGCCAAGGGAGCGCAGGGCTCGGTGACAGTCATCGACGCCGAAAAGAACGCTGCCGCTGCAACGATTCCCGTGCAGCGCAATCCTGTCTCAATCGATGTGGACGGCAAGGGCGAGTTGGCCTATGTTGCCAACTCAGCCGCGAACTCGGTTTCTGTCGTAGACCTGAATACGCGGCATGAAGCCGCTATCATCGGCGTGGGAGAAAACCCGCGCGTGGCGCGCGTCTCATCGGACGGCAGAACAGTGATCGTCACCAACCGCGGCGGCAACTCGGTCAGCGTGATCGATACTGCATCGCGCAAGGTACGGGCTGTATTTACCGGCTGCGCGGGCGCAAACGACGCTGCGATTTTGCCCGATTCCTCGAAAGCATTCGTGGCCTGCGCGGAAGGCCACAATGTAATGGCAATCGCACTTGCTACCGAGGCCCATCCTGAGCGGCAGGCCCAAGCCGACAAGCTCGAAGCACTGCTCGAAGTGGGCCGCGGGCCGGAGCATCTGGCACTGAAACCCGACGGCGGTGAGACCTTTGTGCTGAATTCGCTCGCCAATTCGGTCTCCGAGATTTACGCCTCGACCGACGAGGTGGGATCGACCTACATCATCGGCAACGGCCCTGCGGGCGGGGCGGTCACAAGCGACAATTCCCTGCTCTACGTGGCCAATGCCCGCTCACAGTTCGTGACTGTCTACTCCATCGACGACGGCAGCCGCGCCGGGTCGGTGCGCGTGGGCGAGGGGCCGTCTGCGCTGGCGTTTTCCGCCAAGGGCCATCTGCTCTTCGCCGTCGATACGGGCTCGGACGATGTGGCCGCGATCCGTACCTCGACGCGCAAGCTCTTTACTCTGCTGCCCGTGGGCCGCGGCCCGAATGCGATTGCGGTGAAGGCGTTCACGGTAAAGTAGCCGCTACTTGCCTGCGCCGTTGCCCGGCCGCGCTGCGCTGAGTCTCGCCACGCTGAACTGCGCCCCGGCAAAGAGAATCAGTCCCGAGATGTAAGCCCAGAAGAGCAGGCCCACGGAGACGAAGAACGGGCCGTAGAGGTTTCGCAGGTCCATGTGCGGCAGCACGGCGGCGAATATGTATTTTGCCACGAGCCATATAATGCCTGTCACAATCGAGGTTCGCAATACCGGGCGCCAGGGCACTTTGCGGTTCGGCAGCAGCCAGTAAATGGAAAAGAGAAACAGGATACAGGCTGCGCCGCTGCAGAGTGCGAGCCACAGATAGCTGACGCCGTTGTAGAACCAGTTATCGACCTTGTGGAACATGAGAAACGCAAGCACTGCCTTCTGCGTTGCGCCCAGCGCGATCGAAGCCATGCCGAGCAGGACCATCCAGATGGCGAGGCCAAAGGCGACAAGCTGATTCATCAGGTAATTGCGGCTCTTCTCCACGCCCCACGCCTGGTTCAGCGCAACTTCAAGCGGCAGAAAGATTCCCGTGCAGGAAATGAGAATCAGCACCACCGAAAGCGCCTGCAAGTGGCGCGGCACGGCAAGTATCAGTTGCTCTTTGAAGTGAGCCGAGGCCGTCGACGGGAAATAGTTATCGACCAGGTCGGTGACTACTCCGGCCATTGTCCTGGAATGAAAGATGTCGAGCGAGAGCGAGTAGAGCAGCACGACGAAGGGAATGAAGGAAAGAATGGCGTTGGCTGCGACGGAGAAGGCATAGGTGTGAACCTCGCTGTCGAGCAGGTATTTGATCAGCGCGGCGCCGTCTTGTCGCAGGCGATACCACTTCGAGGTCCGCGCATCGGCCTCGGATGCGTTGGCTGCACCCGCCGCGCCAGCAATGACAAGCTCTGGAGCGATCTCCGCTGCAACCTCAGGCTGGGGAAGAGTACCGGAATTTGAGACATCGGCCATCTGCCGCTCCTCAAGAAAGTCTGGCTGGTTTGCGGGAACCGGAGAGCTTCAGGCATCAGGATTCGCCCGCGGGAATTCGTCTTCCGTCAAAAGGAATGCCTGCTTCCAGCATAACTTCGCCAATCGCTTTGCGGTTAACCCGCTGCGCACGAAAGCGGCGCTTCCTTTCGCCACGCCGCATTTCCGCTTGCATCCGACGCAAATTCATGCCATAAATGTGAGCACGGCGCACCAGAAAAATACATATCAGCAGCCCTGCTGCTGCCAGCCGGAGTGTCCCTCCCCCTTTTTGCGGTCCTTCTCTGCCGCTTACCCGCGGCCGGGAAGGCATGAAAGCTGTGCCAATACACGAGGAGAAGCAGGATGAAGGAACAGGGTGTTGTGAAGTGGTTCAACGGCGCAAAGGGTTATGGATTTATTCAACGCTCCACTGGCGAAGATGTCTTCGTGCACTTTTCGGCAATCCAGGAGAAGGGCTACAAGACGCTGAACGAGGGTGACAGCGTGGAGTTCGAGTGCCAGCAGGGCCCCAAGGGGCTGAATGCGGCCAACGTGCTGCGCGCCTCATAGATTTTGCCTGGCCTGCTGCGCCTCTCAGGGCAAGTTGCGGGCAAAAAACCTTGTTGCATACAGCTAATCTTTCTTAGCCGATCAATCCTCTGAACTATCTTTCAATTTCTCAAGAGCCCACTGTGCGGCGGCGCGAAGTCCGTCGTCCGCTGCCTTTTGACGTGACTCGTCTCGAAGCCCGTCGCCTGGCTCGCCGCTCCATTCTCTGAGCTGTGGCGCAAAGCGTCGCTGGCCGCTGTTTCCCATCGCGATTGCGATATTGCGGCGCAGGCCGCGGAAGCCTGAGCGACGAACCGGCGAGCCGTTAAAGAGCTTCTCCCATGCCTGCTCGTCGAGCGAGGCAAGCCAGTCGAGAGTGGGGTTTACAAGCTCGGGGCGCGACGCGAGGCTTTCGTCTGCGGCAATCGGCAATTTACGAGATGCCTTGCTGTTCCACGGGCAGACATCCTGGCAGATGTCGCAGCCGAAGACCTGGCGGCCCATCTGCTCCATCAGCACAGACTCAATCGGGCCGCGGTGCTCGATGGTGAGATAGGAGATGCAGAGCCTTGCGTCCATCTGGTAGGGCGCAATAAGCGCATTCGTCGGGCAGGCCTCAATACAGCGGCGGCAGGTGCCGCAGCGATCGGGAAGCGCCGTGGGAGGAGCCGTTGGCTCTTTTACTTTTTGGACAGGCAGTGAGGTGAGTAGAACAGCAAGAAACGTGTACGAGCCGTGCTGCGGATGAATCAGGCAGGTGTTTTTCGCCTGCCATCCAAGTCCGGCGGCAACGGCCAGTGAGCGCTCGACGACCGGCCCGGTATCGACGTAGGCACGGGATTCAAATTCGCCGTGCTGTTCATGCAGCTTCGATTCGAGAATGCGCAGGCGCTTGAGCAAAACTTTGTGGTAGTCGCTGGGGCGGCGCTGGCCGCCCTCGTCCGCTCGGCTCGACTGTGCGTAGCGAGCAATCCATGCAGCATCGGCAGGCGCGGGATCGATGGAGCGTGGCTGCACGGTGTTGTAGCTTGCCATGCAGACAATCGCCGTCCGCGCCCACGGAAATGGAATGGCGGGACGGGCGCGAACCGGCTCACCGGCCTCGTTGGTCCGTTCCAGATACTGCATGGTTCCGGCGCGACCCTCGCCGAGCCACTCTGCCAATCGCGCCGCGTCACGGGCTTCCCGCGCGTGGGGCAGCGCCACAATTCCGGCTTCCGTGAATCCGGCTTGCTGGGCGAGGGCGCGAATCTGTTCCGGGTCAGCAAATTCGCCAGAGTTCGCCAACGCGTGCGCCTGCGCCGGAACCAAATCCGTTACCCCTTCCGCCGGCTTGGCCGATTGCCGCTCGATGGAACCGCTCCCCTTCCTGCTGCGTAGTGCTCAATACATGTTCGATTGTGAACGCCGGGGACGAAATCGCACAGGTGGATTCGCATTGCATCGTCCCGGCCACGCACGTATCTCCTTGATTTGACCATAGTTCACACCCGGACGCGGTTTGGCAGCGTGGGTGCAGGTAGATGTAGCAATACGGTGCTGCACAGAAACGATCAAGCGCTGTGCCGCACCATGAATGAGATGACAGGAATGAGACTGCATGATGAGATTGAAGGAGAGTTTTGCAATGACTACAACATGGAACACAGTTGAGGCGATTGCGCCGGAGGGGATTACGGAGTTGGTACGCGGCAGCGACCTGCGGCTTGTGGCGCGCCTGGAACCGGCGGTCCGCTCGGGCGACGCGGCGCTCGATTGCTCGGCTATCGAGCGCATTGACGCGGCTGGAATCTCGGCGCTGATCCTGCTCCATGAGCGGGCGCGCTCGGCGGGTCATTTTTTTTACCTGCTCAACGTGCGGCCGCGCGTGGCAGAGGTGCTTTCGCTGCTCGGGCTGGACCGGATTTTTGTCATGCCGGGAGCGGGCCGCTGCTATGCGCAACGTACCGCCGCGTAGAAGCTGTCTCATCAACCATCTACGGCCCAAACGAGGGCCAGATTATGAGATAGCGCCCAATGCCCTGTGATGCGCGACACAGCCAATTCTCACTGCCCTGAACTAATACCAAGCTGCCGCGAAGAGCAGCCAGCCGCGCAGGATGACTCGCACGCGCCCCGCTTCCGTTGGACAGTCGCTGCGGGAAGCTGAGCAAGCGCCCTTCACCCTCCTGACGACCGGCCTCACGCGAGCGCAGGAGGAGTTATGGCACAGGGCGTAGTGGAACATCCTACAGTGCAGGCGGGCGCGACCGAAGCGACGGCGGCGACCCGGTACGTTTACTTCTTCGGCGACAGCATTGCCGACGGCAATGGTCGCATGAAAGACATTCTCGGCGGCAAAGGCGCGGGGCTGGCCGAGATGACGAACGCGGGCCTGCCCGTTCCGCCGGGATTCACCATTCAGACCGAGGCCTGCCGCGAGTTCATGCGCGGCATCCTTTCCCCAAAGATGAATGACGAGATGCACTCGGCTCTCAAGCGCCTCGAATCCGTGCAGGGGCAGAAGCTGGGCGCGGGTGAGAATCCGCTGCTGGTCTCGGTGCGCTCGGGCGCGAAATTTTCGATGCCCGGCATGATGGATACGATTCTCAACCTGGGCCTGAACGACAAATCCGTCGAAGCGCTGGCGCGGCGCGCCAACGACGAGCGCTTTGCATGGGACTCCTACCGCCGGCTCATCCAGATGTTCGGCGACGTTGTGCTCGAAATTTCCAAGAAGAAATTTGAAGCCATCTTTGATGCAGCAAAAAAACGCGCTGGCGTGCGCTACGACTACGAGTTGCCGGCCGTTGCGCTCAAGGACGTTGTGGCCGAATACAAAAAGCTTGTGAAGAAAGAGACTGGTAAGGAGTTTCCGCAGGAGTCGATCGAGCAGTTGACGCAGGCTCGCGACGCTGTTTTCAAGAGCTGGAACAACGAGCGGGCGAAGATTTATCGCCGCATCAATCACATCGACGACTGGCTTGGCACGGCGGTCAACGTGCAGGCAATGGTATTCGGCAACATGGGCGAGAGCTCTGGCACAGGCGTGGGTTTTACGCGCAACCCAGCCACGGGCGAGCACAAATTCTTCGGCGAATACCTGGTCAATGCACAGGGTGAAGACGTGGTGAGCGGCGCACGCACGCCGCAGCCGATCAGCGCGCTGGAAAAAGCTATGCCGACGGTTTACGACCAGCTCCACGCCATCACGTGGAAGATGGAAAAGCACTACCGCGATATGCAGGACTTCGAGTTTACCGTTCAGGACGGCAAGCTCTACATGCTGCAAACACGCAACGGCAAGCGGACTGGCCCCGCGGCGGTGCGAATTGCTATCGACATGGTGCGTGAAGGGCTCATCACGCAGGACGAAGCGATTCTGCGCGTGGAGCCGAACCAGTTGTATGACTTCCTGGTGCCGCGGCTCGATGAAAAGGGCGCGGATCTTGAGGTGCTGGCTTTTGGACTGCCGGCCTCGCCCGGCGCGGCTGTGGGACAGATTGTCTTCACCGCGCACGACGCGGTGATGCACCACGCGAAGGGCGACTACGCTTCCATCATTCTCGTCCGCGAAGAGACTACGCCGGAAGACATTGGCGGCATGGAAGTGGCGGCGGGAATTCTCACCGCTCGCGGCGGCATGACGAGCCATGCGGCGGTGGTAACGCGCGGCATGGGAAAGTGCTGCGTGGCCGGAGCCAGCGGCATTGTTGTGGACGACAAGCGCAAGGAACTGACCGTCAAGGGCAAGACATTTCGCCAGGGCGACTGGCTCTCGCTCGACGGCTCCACGGGACGCGTTATTGCAGGCAAGCTGAAGACGCTGCCCGCAAGGCCCGACGATCCTGACCTGGTGTGCTTTATGCGCTGGGCGGATTCTTCGCGCAAGCTGAAGGTAATGGCGAATGCCGACATTCCACGTGACGCCGAGCAGGCGCGGCTCTTTGGCGCGGAAGGCATCGGCCTCTGCCGCACCGAGCACATGTTCTTTGCGGCTGACCGCATCGAGCACATGCGCGCGATGATTCTGGCCCGCGAGGAACCCGAGCGGCGCGAGGCTCTCAAAAAACTGCTGCCAATGCAGCGCGCGGACTTCGAGGGGCTCTTTGCAAGCATGGGTTCGCTGCCGGTTGTGATTCGGCTGCTCGATCCTCCGCTGCATGAGTTTCTACCGCAGCGGGAAGAACTACGGCTTGAAATCGCGCACCTCGAAGAGACAAAGCGCCACTCATCACGGTTGAAAGAGCTGCATCGGCTGCTGGAACGCGTGGAGGAGTTGCACGAGATCAATCCCATGCTGGGGCTGCGTGGCTGTAGGCTGGGAATCGTCTATCCCGAGATCACTGAGATGCAGGCGCGGGCCATCTTTGAGGCCGCGACCGCGGTTCGCAAACAGGGTCACAGGCCGAAGCTCGAAATCATGGTGCCGCTCGTTGCCACCATTGAAGAGATGCGAAACCAGACGACGGTTATCCGCCGCGTGGCGGAAGCGGTCTTCAAGGAGCAGGGCGTTACAGTGGAGTACAAAGTCGGAGCGATGATCGAGCTGCCGCGGTCCGCCATTGTCGCAGACCAGATTGCCGAAGAGGCCGAATTCTTCAGCTTCGGCACCAACGACCTGACGCAGACGGCCTTCGGCATATCGCGCGATGACATCAACCAGTTCCTGCCGGCTTATGTGGAGCGCGGAATCCTGAAGGAGGATCCCTTCGCCACATTGGACCAGCAGGGCGTAGGCGCGCTGCTCAAGATGGCGATTGCCAGAGGACGCAGCGCAAGGCCGCATCTT
Organism: Terriglobales bacterium; assembly: GCA_015655195.1. Taxonomy (GTDB): domain Bacteria; phylum Acidobacteriota; class Terriglobia; order Terriglobales; family Acidobacteriaceae; genus Telmatobacter. Next base: position 6,045 of record JAATFM010000157.1, on the reverse strand, counting down.
GAGGTTGGCATCTGCGGCGAACATGGCGGCGATGCGGAGACCGTGAAGTTCTGCCACAAGATCGGGCTCAACTATGTCTCATGCTCGCCCTTCCGGTTGCTGACGGCGAGGCTAGCCGCGGCGCAGGCGGCACTCCAAGAACGCTTTGTGGGGCCAGACCTGCTTAACGGCACCCGCTGAGCGGCAAACCGGGCAAAAGCGGCAGGGGCGCGGCCAGGAACCGCTCCTGCCGCTTGATTATTTGCGTGGAGGAATTTGTGTTCGGGGGCTGAAGCCCATTTTCTTAGGCGGCTCATTTGGCACGGCTAAAATCGTGCCTGTTACAAAACATTCGGGAGCGCTGAGTTCAGTTGCCGGGGATAAATCCCCGGCCTACCAGTCGTGCCCTTTCAAAGCAAGTTCAAATTGGCCCACGACCAAAATACGGGAGGGTCGACGGTGGTGGTATCCCAGGTCCCAACACCAGGGACCCGGGGCACCCGGCTTTTGTGGAAGAACGGTCGAAGAACAAAAACAGGTCCTTCGCTCCGCCTGAAAAACGGCTACGTTCAGGATGACACTTCTGTGGTGAGTTTGTTTATTTGCTCTCCGGGGCGTAGTAGCCTTCGCGCGTTGCTACGATCAGGTCGTCCTTGCTGGCCTTAAGCGCGACCTTGTGGAAGCCGCCCTCATTGTCCACCTTGTCCGGTGTGTAGGTAAGCAGGTACTGGTTTCGCAGCTCTGCCTCGATTTGCTTGTAAATGGGTTCGAGATCGTCCTTCTTCTTCGCCTCGAAGGCGTGGCCTCCGGTGCGGTCGGCAATCTGCTGCATAATCTTCTTGCCGTCCACGCCGTTGGCTCCGGTGGGCTGGCCGCCGCGATGACCGCCGCTGGGATAACCGCCCCCGCCTCCCGGATAGCCACCGCCCATGCCCCCGCGATGACCGCCCCCGGGAAAGCCTCCCCCGCCGGCGTGCTCCTGCTCGCCTTTGAAGTAAATGGTGTAGATGACGACATTGGCGCGGTCCGCCGCATCCACGGCGTCGTTCAGCGTCTCCTTGCTGCCGCGGTCGCCGCCGTCGGAAAAGACTACCAGCGCCTTGCGCCCGTCCTTCGATTTCATCAGTTCGTCGGAGGCCAGATAAATCGCGTCGTAAAGCTGCGTTCCGCCGCGGTTGTGGCGCGCATGGTCGTCGCTGCTGCCACCACCGGAGTCCGTGCCCTCATAGCGCTCCTCCTGGGAGGCGGTCATTCCGTCAAGCTCGTGGTGCAGCTTCTCGCGCGAGTTGGTGAAATCCTGCAACAGCTCTACCTGACGGTCGAAGTGGATAAGAAATGCCTCGTCTTTTGCCTTTGCCTGCGGGGCTGTGCCCGAAGCCGGCGGCGCGGGCAGCATCAGGTCGACGAACTTGCCTGTGGCGTCGCGCACCGGCTGCATCACATTGCTCATGCTGCGGCTGGTATCGACGAGCAGGCCGAGGCGGAAGGGCAGGTTGCTCTCGTGGGCAAAGCTCTTGATGACCTGCGGGCGGCCGTCCTCGCTGAGCGTAAAGTCGCTCTTCTGGAGGGTCGTCACCAGCGCGCCGTGCTTGTCGCGGACGGTAACCGGCAGCACGACTTCGCGGGCTTGCAGGCGGAGAACCGTGCCCGAAGCTGCGGGGGCAGGCGTCTGCTGGGCCGGGCAGACGGCAGCAATAGCGAAAACAGCAAGGCCGAAAGCAGCAAATCTGGAAGCAGTTGAGAATCGCATATTGATCGGGAAAGACATGGCTTCGTCTTTATAGACGCGATTCTTCGATGCGCGTTGCGGAAAACCGCCTCACCCGCCGCCGGTTGCGCGCTCCAATGCGAATCCGGCCTGCTTCAGTTCGTAATCTCATCCATGAAATCATCACGTTACTAAAGGACTCAATTCTTCCTCCATTCGCAAACTATTGACCGTCCTTTTACGATTACCGGCGAGAATTGCCGAGCGCCGTCCCTCACGGCGAATTGGAGGTTATAAATGAAGAAAGCCGCAGCCGCCTCTCTCGCAATGCTGCTCGCTACCAGCACGTTGCCCCAGCCAATCCTGGCAGCCGGTCCCCACGGACAAGAGACAACCGCGACCCCCATCAAGCACCTCGTAGTTATCTTTCAGGAAAATGTCTCTTTCGACCACTACTTTGGAACCTATCCTTATGCGCTCAACCCCAGGGGCGAGCCTAAATTTATTGCCAAGCCTGGAACGCCCTCCGTTAACGGACTGACGGAAACCCTCCTGACCAACAATCCGAACGCCAGCAACACCGCAAACGGAAAAGGCGCCACGAACCCTTTCCGGCTTGACCGCTCGCAGGCCTTTACCGCGGACCAGGATCACGACTACACGCCGGAACAGGCGGCATTCGACTTTGGCCTGATGGACGCGTTTCCGCTCTCGGTCGGCACGGCTGGCCCTCCGCCGACCTCCGGACCCAACGCCGGCATCACCTCCACGCAGGGCCTCACCATGGGCTACTACGACGGCAACACGGTTACGGCCTATTGGAACTACGCGCAGCGCTACGCGCTCAACGATAACTCCTACGACACGAACTTTGGCCCCTCGACCGACGGCGCGGTAAACCTGATCTCCGGCCAGCTCAACGGCGTGAGCCAGGACGTTAACCCCGGCGGCGCGACCATCTCCGACGGCAACGGCGGCCTGACGCTCATCAGCGATGCCGACCCCGTGGGCGACCAGTGCTCCACCACGACCGGGGAAACCGTGCAGTTCAGCGGCAAGAACATCGGCGACCTGCTGAACGAGAAAGGCATCACCTGGGGCTTCTTTGAAGGCGGCTTCGATCTGAAGACCGTGAACTCCAACAAGAGCACCGGCTGCAACCGCAGCACCACCTCCTCGGTAACGGGCGTAAACAAGGCGGATTACATTCCCCACCACCAGCCTTTCCAGTACTACACCTCCACGGCCAACCCGACTCACAAGCGGCCCAGCTCACCCTCGGCCATCGGCACCTCGGACGACGGCGCCAACCACCAGTACGACATTCAGGATTTCTACGACGCGGTGCGCGCCGGCAGCTTCCCGGCCGTCTCCTACCTGAAGGCCGCCGGCTACCAGGACGGACACGCCGGCTACTCCGACCCGATCGACGAGCAGAACTTTGTGGTGACGGTCATCAACTTCCTCCAGGCACAGCGCGACTGGGACTCGACCGCGGTCGTTATCGCCTATGACGACTCGGACGGCTGGTACGACCACCAGCTCGGCCAGATCGTGAATCAGTCCTCCACGGCGGCCGACATCGTGAATGGCAAGCCCGCCTGCGGCACGGGCGAAGCTGCTCTGCCGGGTCCGAACGCGGAACACGCGCAGGGCCGCTGCGGCTATGGTCCGCGCCTGCCGCTGCTCGTGGTTTCACCCTGGGCCAAGAGCAACGCCGTCGACCACACCATGACCGACCAGACCTCGATTCTCCGCTTTGTGGAAGACAACTGGCTGGGCGGCGAGCGGATCGGGCAGGGTTCCTTTGACGCTCTGGCCAATCCCATCAATAACATGTTCGACTTTACGCATGAGTCGAACAACGGGCAGTACATCCTCGACCCCAACACCGGACTCGTGAAAGAAGACGGGCACGGCGGGTTTGGTCAGGGATTTGGACAGCCCTGGTAACAGATTCTTCCACCAATCCATCACCGGCAGGAGCGAGGGCGCACAGCTCTCGCTCTTGTCATATCCGTGACATAATTCCCTGCTATTTTTGTTACATAAAGAGAGACGCTCCCTTGATTACACGCCGAAGTTTCTTAGGCCGGTCCGCACTTGCCGTGGCCGGCGCATCCACGCCCTCCCTTGCGCGGGCTCTCAGCCAGTCCTCCAAAATGCCGAATGCGAAGATGTCGAAGGACGAGACGCCGAATCTCGATTCCGGCAAGCTGGAGCGCTTCGTCGATCCGCTACCTCTGATGCGGGCTGCCAGACCACAGGAGCGCCGTGCCGCACCCGGCGCAACAGGCGAACGCGTGCCGTTTTACCGCGTCGCCATGCAGGAAATCTCAGCCAAACTGCACCGCGATCTGCCTCCAACGCGCCTGTGGGCCTACGGCGGCCAGGTCCCCGGCGTGCTTTTCGACACACGCAGCGGCGAGGGCCAGCTTATCGAATGGGCCAACAACCTGTCGCAAAAGCACTTTCTGCCCATCGATCACACGTTGCACGGCGCAGAGAAAGAGATGCCTGAGGTCCGCGGCGTGGTGCACCTGCACGGCGGTCGCACACCAGCCGAGAGCGACGGCTATCCGGACGACTGGTATCTGCCCGGCACGTCGAAAACCTACTACTACCCCAACCAGCAGGACGCTGCCCTGCTCTGGTATCACGACCACGCGATGGGCATTAACCGGCTCAACATTTACGCCGGGCTCTTCGGCCTCTACATCGTGCGCGATGCCGCGGAAGATGCGCTTAACCTGCCCAGCGGGCGCTACGAGATTCCGCTGGTGCTGGCCGACCGCGACCTCAAGCCCGACGGCAGCCTGAGCTATCCGGTCTCCTCCGATCCCGAGCGGCCCTGGGTGCCGGAGGTCTTCGGCGAAGCGCATCTCGTCAACGGAAAGCTCTTCCCATACCTAGACGTGGAGCCGCGCAAGTATCGCTTCCGCGTGCTGAATGCGGCCAATGGCCGGTTCTACCGGCTTTCGCTCTCCGGCGGCGGCGCAATGCAGCAGATCGGCACCGATCAGGGCCTTCTGCCCGCGCCGATAATGACAAAGTACCTACTGCTCGCGCCCGGCGAGCGCGCCGACCTCGTCATTGACTTCTCTCAGAGCCGCGGCGCTAAGATTCAGCTTGAAAGCCAGCCCTTCACGCTCATGGAATTCCGCGTCGGCTCATCGCCCGTTACTGACACCAGCGCGCTTCCTTCTGCACTGCGCCCCGTGCCGCGCATCGCCGAATCCGCCGCCGTGCAGACGCGCCGCCTCACACTCGACGAAAACCTGAGCCTCGTGGCCGAGTCCATGGGAATGCTGCTGAACAAGACGCCGTGGCACGCGCCCATTACGGAGAAACCGGTGCTGAACACGACCGAAATCTGGGAGTTGGCAAATCTCACCGACGACACGCACCCGATTCATCTGCACATGGTGCGCTTTCAGGTTCTCGATCGCCGCCGCTTCGACGCCTTCGATTACACCTACAACAACAAGCTGCGCTACACCAGCGCCATCATGCCGCCCGAAGAAAACGAGATGGGATGGAAGGACACCGTGCGCGTGAACTCGCACACCGTCACACGCATCATCGTGCCCTTCACGGGCTACGCTGGCCGCTACGTCTGGCACTGCCATATCCTGGAGCACGAAGACAACGAAATGATGCGCCCCTACGAAGTGCTGCCCGCCGAGGAATAGGAGCCCGCACCAAGGCGTAGCCGGTGCGAGTGTCTCAATTTTGCATGAGCGAGGCAAGCTGGATCTGGATGAGGCGTTCGTGGATGCAACCTTCGCGGGCGCTAAATCTGTAGAATCTATCCTTCAATCGAAGGCGGACATCTGGCGTCAAATCAGGGCAACTACATATTTTTGTGTGTCAAGTATGTAGTTGCCCAACGAAGAGTCGCACGCGGAATTTACGTCCGCCTTTGATCCTGGCGGTTTCTTCTATAACCTAGCCTCGACCATTCCTGGCCACCTATACACTCAATTGATGCGGCGCACAGGCGCACGCAACGTCTATCTCGCTATTTCTTTCTGAAACAAGCCAAATGATTATATCCGCGCCTGGAGAAGCCTGGAGGGAGTCGCTCTCGAACAGTGAATCCAACTCTCCACGCTGTTCTTCAGCCATCTTGGCGATTTCACTTCCGCCATGACAACAGCACCCCCAAAGAGGCCGTAGCGTGACCAGACGACACCGCGCCGGAAATGAGACCACATAGCAAATCCTTCCCCAACGCTTCGCATTTGGCATCTTCAAGCTGCGATCTTCATCAGCCACCTTGCAACCCAACGCCGTTGTCCCTTCTTTTCGTTGGCATCCCTTAGAACGGATGTTGAAAGCTCCCCGCCTGAATGGCG
>JAATFM010000075.1 GCA_015655195.1 Terriglobales bacterium | reverse complement strand
GCTCGGCACGGCGCGCTCGGCATCTATGTCTCGGTCCCGTTCTGCCGCTCGAAGTGCACCTATTGCAACTTCGCCTCCGGCGTTTACCCGGCCAGCGAACATGGGCGCTACGTGGAACGGCTCATCGAAGAGATGGGCCGGGCAGGGAACTGGGCTGAGGAAATCGGCGTCGAGCTTCCGCGCGCCGTCGATACGATTTACTTGGGTGGCGGCACACCTTCGCTGCTGGAACCCAATCTCATCGAGCGTCTTTTTGCCGCGTTACGCTCGGAGTTCGTGGTCGCGCCGGATGCTGAGATTACCGTCGAGTGCGCGCCGGCGCAGATTGCCGATGCCACGCTCGATGCGCTGGCCGCGGCGGGCGTGAACCGCGTCAGCCTCGGCGTGCAGTCCTTCATCGACCGTGAGGCGCATTCGAGCGGCCGGCTGCACAGCCGGGCCTCCGTGCTCGAAGACCTGCGCCGCCTGCGCGCCGCCGGCATCACGAATCTTAACGTCGATCTCATCGCTGGCCTTGCCGGGCAGACCTTCACCTCGTGGGATGAGTCGCTTGCCGTGTTGATCGATTCCGGCGTGCCGCACGCGAGCATTTACATGCTCGAAGTGGACGAGGATTCGCGCCTGGGCCGCGAGATGCTTGCCGGGGGCGCGCGCTACCACGCCGAGCTTGTTCCCTCCGACGACGCGATTGCGCGCATGTACGAGACAGCGGTGGAGCGCCTTGCCGCAGCGGGTCTCGCGCAGTATGAGATTTCCAATTTCAGCCAGCCGGGCTTTGCCTCGCGCCACAATCTGCGCTACTGGCAGCGGCGTCCTTATCTGGGACTCGGCCTCGATGCCTCGTCCATGCTCGTCGAACATAAAGCGGGGCTTGTCGAGCCCGAATCGCACTATGTACTCCGCGCAAAAACAACCGACGAACTGCACGCATATCTCGATGGCAGTGAGTTGCCGGAGATTGCGTGGCTCTCCCCCGAGCGCCAGCACGAAGAGGCATGGTTTCTTGGTCTGCGAAGGAACGAGGGCGTAGACGCTGCCGAGATTGAAGCGGAGTTTGGCTTGGCGCGAACCGCTCCGGCGCTCGCCGCTGCCGAGAGGCTTGCCGCCGATGGCCTGCTCGCAATAGATGGCGCTCGCATCCGGCTCACCACCCGCGGACGCCTGCTCTCAAACGACGTCTTTCAGGAATTTCTAGGACAGGATGCCGATCTGGACGCGGATCAAGAGAGAACGCAGCACGCCGACGCACTGGGCGATTGATTGCCGCGCCAGCCGGTTCACTACCAGGCCAGTAAATCCTCACCCGAGGTAGGCGAAAGAAACGCCACCGGCCGCGACGTTGTTCCGGCGTCGTCGCCGGCACAGCGAATGCTTTCCGGCCCTTCTTCCTTCGCCTGGCGCAGCGCCTCTTCGGCCTCACGCAGCACAAGCACCGGCGAGCGGCCGCCGCTGGTTGCTATGCCGAAGCAGGCCGAAAGCCGCACCGCGTGCCCGGCAACATGAAAGGGCAGCGAAAAGACTTCCGCGCGGATGCGTTCGGCCAGCAGCACCGCATTCAGCGCGCTGCAGCCGGGCAGTCCCGCAAGAAACTCATCCTTGCCGGCGCGTCCATAAAGATCGTAGGTGCGCAGCAGCCGCGTTACGCGCTGCGTTGCATCCACCAGCAGACGGTCGCAGGCCTCCGCGCCGAGGCGCGTATTCCAGTGGCCGAAGTCGTCCACGTCGAAGAGAATCACGCTGAGCGAAGTGTTCATGCGCTGGGCACGGTCGGTTTCGCGGAAGAGCGAGGCTAGCAGCGCGCCGCGGTTCTGTACGCCGGTGAGCGGGTCCATGTCGGAGGCCAGCGCTACGGCCTCGCGCAACTGCTCCAGCTCGCGCTTCTGCTCGAACCAGCGCATGGCTCGCTCCACGCGCAGCCGCAGATGGTCAGGCGCGTAATCGAAGGGGATGAGATCGTCAATCACTCCCTCGGCAAGGCGCTCAGTCCACTCCGGCGCGGCGGTGTCTGAAAACAGCACAATCGGGAAGTGCATTGCCGCAGCCTCGGCGCGCGCCGCAGCGAGCAACTGCTCGAAAGGCATTCCCGGCAGCCGTGGATCGAGCAGGGCAAGGTTCAGCACGGGAGAGAGCGGCGCGGGCGCGGCGATGCGCTCCAGCGCGTTTTCCGCGTTCAGCGCAACCTCAACGCGCGTTCCGCTGGCGCGCAGGGCCGTTTCGGCCGCGCGCAGCAGGTTGGGATCGTGGGAAGCGAGGAGAAGTACAGGCTGGTCTTTGTTCGGCATCCGATGCAAACCTCGTCCTAGTTTGCATCGGCGCGAATTGGAATTTATTGAGAAATCCCTGCAGGAATTCTGAGCGAAATCTGATGACGAAAGAGGCATTGCCGTGCCACGAAAGTCACCACGCCCGGAATGAAGGCTTAGTCTACGAAGTCCACCTGCGGCTTCACGGAGATGACACCGCGTTCGTAGCCCAGATCGAGCAGCTTGCGGATTGCCTCGCGGCCGTCGGCGCCGTAGTCGAGCGTGCGCTCGTTCACATACATGCTCACGAAGCGGCTGGCGAGCGTGGTGTCGAGATCGCGCGCAAACTGCATCGCGTATTCGAGCGCTGCCTCGCGGTGATCGAGCGCGTGCTGAATGCTGTCGCGCAGCGCCTGCGAGCAGACCTTGTGCACTTCCGCGCCGAGCGAGCGGCGAATCGCGTTGCCGCCGAGCGGAAGCACGAGGCCGGTCGTCTCGCGCCACCACACTCCGAGGTCGAGGATCTTGTGGAGTCCGCTGTGCGAATAGGTGAGCTGCCCCTCGTGGATGATGAGGCCCGCATCGTACTTGCCGGCGAGGATCGCGGGAATGATCTGGTCGAAGGGCACGACTTCGGTTTCCAGCTCGGGATTGAAGACCTTCAGCGCCAGGAATGCCGTGGTAAGAGTGCCAGGGATGGCGATCTTGATCTTGCCTAGCTCGGAGGGTGCGAAGTTGCGGCTGGAGACGATCATCGGCCCGTAGCCCTCGCCCACGCTGCCGCCGCAGCCCATCAGCGTGTAGTTGTCCTGCACGTAAGGGTAGGCGTGGAAGCTGATGGCCGAGATGTCGTAGAAGGCTTCGTTCTGCGCGCGCTGGTTCAGTGTTTCAATGTCGGTGAGCGTGTGCGTAAAGCGGTAGCCGGGCACGCGAATCTTGTTCGTGGCCAGGCCGTAGAACATGAAGGCGTCGTCGGAGTCGGGGCTGTGGGCGATGGTAATGGTGCGCGTCTCAGCGGGGGCAACGGAATCAGACTGCGAGTGACTCACGAAATACTTTGTCCTTTCAGCGGAAGGCTGGGAGAAGTGGGTTCAGTTATTGGATGCGGTTCTCAGTTGGCGCGGCGCAGGCTGTTTGTTCCCGCAGCCAGTCCGGCTGCTGCGGCAACTTTCAGCGCCTCGCCGGGCAGGAAGGGAAGCACGGCGGCTGTGAAGACCGCCGTGCCAGAATTGGAACCGGCCCCATGCGTCATAAGCGCCAGCCAAACAGCGCCGCAGGTAAGAATCAGCGCATCGCCGGCTGCTGCCGAGAGAAGCGCCCGGCCGAAGCCGCGCCTGCTCGGACGCCAGAGCGATGCGATCAGCGCCGCCGCAAGCGGATAGGCGAGCAGGTAGCCGCCGGTGGGGCCAAAGAGGTGCGCCGGACCGCTCAAAGCCGTGATGGAAGGCGCAAAGACTGGCAGCCCGAGCGCACCCTCGGCCAGATACGCGGCCAGTGTGGCAAAGGCCATGCGCGGCCCCAGCAGCAGGCCCAGCAGCAGCACGGCAAAGGGTTGCAACGTGAGCGGAACCGGGGTAAAGAAGAGCGGAACCGAGATATGCGAACAGGCCGCGACGAAGAGCGTTCCGACCAGCACGATCCCGCCGGCGCGAAGAATCTCTGTCGTCGATTTTGACGGCGTTGCCTGCGTCAGCTCGATAGGTGTGGGGTGATTCATTTGCTTTCCTCCGTAGAAGTCTCAGCTTCTTCCGTATGCGGCTCCAACTCCGGCTCCGTTCGTGCGGCCGGCCGCCGCCTGTGTTCGCGCCAGATGTGCCTGGCCGCCGCCGTGGAAACAACCAGCAGCGCCGCTACCGAAAGATACATGGCAATCATGAGCCAACGCATGGGGCAAAACAGGGGCCTTTCTTCGTGCGTGCTGTTGGCCCGGTCATTCGCCGTTCGCAGCGGAAATGCGCTGCAAATTGCATGTGCCGTGCTCACTGTCAGGCGCCATTTCTGAGGTCGATTCCAGAAGTAAGGCGCCGAGCCGCTGTTGCCAAGAATAACAGACCCGGCGCTTCATTCCTTCGGGCCAGCGCCCAGCACGCTTTGCATCCAATCGAGGTACTTCGCGCTGCCCGCGGCGACATCGATCACAAGAAACTCCGGCGTGTCGTAGCTGTGCAATGCGACCAGTCTCGTTTCAAGTGCCGGAATGCGTTCGGCATCGGTTTTGAGCAGCAACAGCGTCTCGGTTGCCATCTCGGTCTTGCCCTGCCACTCGTAGATGGATTCAACCGCAGGAATCAGCGTGGCGCAGGCCGCGAGCCGTTCGGCGACCAGCGTACGCCCGATGCGGCCCGCCTCCACGGGGCTGCCAGCCGTGGTGAGGACAATGCGCGCAGTTGTAGGAGATTCCGGCATGGGGCTCGAAGCGGAGAAAGGCAACCATCTCACGGACGATGGCTGGCGAGCAAATCGTCCAAAAGAATCAGTTGCATTCCGGGCGTAGCTGCAAGACCGGCATCATTCGTGAGAAATGCGTCTGCTCCTGCACTGCGCGCCGTTGCCGGTTGAATTGCGTCCGGCGTTCGCAATCGGCTGGTTGCCCGAAGCTCTGCGGCATCCGCAGCGATCTCCGGGGAGACAGCGATGGTTCTAAGATGCGCTGACTTTAACAAAATTTCCGAGTATTGCCTGGACAGAGCTAAATTGGCGTGCCGAATAGGATGAACGAGGACCTCGGAAATAGTCAACGTAGAGGTGACAACCTCGATCTCGCCGCGGTCGATAGATACAAAAAATGGATCAAGAAAGGAGAGATAAGCAGGATGTTCTTCAACGAAATAAATCAGCGGGGCCGTGTCCAGGCCCACAATCCTGCCGTGTAGCTTCTTTACCCATTCCATGAGGAACGTTCGTTGTGAATGTATTCCTGCGCGTCAATGCCATGCCAGATTTCCTTGCCCAGTCCGCGCAATTCAAGGACGCTGTGCCGGGGCTCTGCCGGAGCATTCGTCTCGGCCCGTGCCGCCAATTCCCGAACCAGGCGCACCTGCTCTTCATGACTCAAGGAAGCAGCCATTTCGAGTGCGCTTTTGTAGGCTGTTGTTGCCATGAAAGCTATGATAGCGCAGAAACAGGGCTGCGGCGGGGGCGCTTGCTCAACCGCGCCCCAAAAGGGCAGTATGGTCTTGCGTGCCTGCCATTGCGGAGGCGAAAAGGAGTGGAGCAGATGAGTGTCATTAAATTCGGAACCTCCGGCTGGCGGTCGATTGTCGCCGGCGACTTTACACTGGCCAACATTCGTCTGGCGGTTGCCGGCATCGCTGCTTACGTGAAATCGCAGCCGGAGCCGCATCGCGTGCTCGTGGGCCGCGATCCGCGTTTTCTCGGCGAGAGCTTTGTGGATGAGGCGGCACGTGTTCTGGCCGGTGCCGGCGTTACGCCAATCGTGATTCCCGAGGCTGCGGCCACGCCTGCCATCGCTTACGCCGTGCGGACGCTCAAGACCTCCGGAGCCATCAACTTCACCGCCTCGCACAATCCGCCGGAGTACAACGGCATCAAGTTCAACACGCACGACGGCGCGCCCGCCCTGCCCGAAGTCACACAGCAGATGGAAGCCGTCATCGCGCAAATCGAGGCGAGCGGCGCAGCAATCCCGAAGGCTGAGCCGCCCGCCGGCGGCTTTGAAACCACGGACGTGAGGCCGGCCTTCCTGAAGCGGATTACCGAACTCGTGGACGTGAAGGCCATTGCCAAGTCCGGCATCAAGATCGTCTACGACCCCTTCTGGGGCGCGGGCCGCGGCTATACCTCGGAGATTCTCCGCGAGGCCGGTGTCAGTGTCGAGACCGTGCACGACTATCGCGACGTTCTCTTCGGCGGTCATGCGCCGGAGCCGTCCAGCGAACTGCTCGATGACGCCAGGAAAAAGATGAAGGAGATTGGCGCGCATCTCGGCGTGGCGACGGACGGCGACGCCGACCGCTTCGGCATCGTGGACGAAGACGGAACCTTCATCCAGCCCAACTACGTTATCGCGCTGCTCTTCGATTACCTGGTGGAAACCCGTGGCTGGCGCAACGGCGTGGCGAAGAGCGTTGCCACCACGAACCTCGTCAACGCGCTGGCCGAGCACCACAAGATTCCGCTCTACGAAACTCCCGTGGGCTTCAAGTACATCGGCGAGTTGATTCTTCAAGACAAGATCGTGATCGGCGGCGAGGAGTCAGCCGGGCTCACCATTCGCGGCCACGTGCCGGAGAAAGACGGCGTGCTCGCCGACCTGCTCGTGGCGGAGATGGTGGCAGTGCGCGGCAAGAGCCTCGGCGTCCAATTACGGGAATTATTTGGCAAAGTTGGTTCCTTCTACCCGGTTCGAGAGAACTTCCACTTGACCTCAGAGCAAAAAGACCGGTTCACTGAAAAGATGAAGGCTGATCCGGCGGAGCTGAGCGGGCGCAAGGTCGCAAGCATCGTCCGGACCGACGGCCTGAAGCTGATTCTCGACGACGGCTCCTGGGTCTGCTATCGGCTCTCCGGCACGGAACCCGTTGTGCGCGCTTATACCGAGGCTCGCACGGAGTCCGACACGGAATCGCTCAAGGCCGCCGCCGAAAAGTTTGTGCTGTCATAAGAACTGGAGAAACGATGCCCCACCTGCCCGAGCAGGCCGACATGTACCCTCCGATTCCGGAGCCGCCCTCGCGTGCTCCGGAGTCGATGCCGCGCCGCGTTGCGGAATGGTGCATGAGGGTCTGGCGTCCGGCCGGTTCGGTGTTGGCAGTCGGCTTTGCCCTGGTGCTTGGCTGGCACGTCGTAAACGGCAAGCACGGCCTTTCGGTGTGGAACCAGATGCGGGTCGAGGACAAGCAGCTCCAGAAGGAAATCGGCGATCTCCAGGAGGAGAACGCCAGCCTCAAAGTCCGTATCGACCGCCTCAAATCCAATCAGGATGAGATCGAGCACGAGGCCCGCGAGAAGCTCCACTACGCCAAGCAGGGTGAAGTGATCTATACGCTCCCCGCCGAGCCTGCAAAGTAGCTCTTAGAGCATTTCTCGTGTTGGATAGAGTGTCGGGTGCCCCATCCTCGCTGCGTTCTTGTTTTTGCGGCTAGGGTGGGATACAAAACTCCCTCTACAGCAACCGCCCTAAAAATCCACGTGCATTCGCGCTGAGCCTACCCAGGCAGGTCCGCGGTCGCGGTTGTAGCCGGGATTATTGATGTGCTGCACATCGACGGAGTAAAACAGCCCGCGCCATGCGTGCCATGTGTAGTAGCTTTCCACGATCGTCTCGCGGCCGTAGTTCAGGTTGCCGTCGCCGAGCAGAAAACCCAGCCCGCCGTAGCGCAGATAATTCTGGTGGTCGCGCTTGATGGCGTTTGTGACAACGGCCAGCGCAACCTTGTCATTCGCCCGGCCCCATTGCTTACCTGCATAGTCTGCGCCCAGCTCGACCGTCTGGTCCACCTCGGTATAGGCGTAGGACTCATGTTGGCCCTCGTTCCATCCGAAGCGCCCGAAGACGCGCAGGTTCTCCGTTAGCTCCTGCTCGGTGTTGTAGCCGAAGCCGTACTTCAGTGCGCCAACGTGCTCGTGCAGCGTAATAGTGGGCACGGTCACTTTATATTGCGCGGTATCCGAGCCGTTCAGGAAGTCCTCGACGGCCTCGCGGTAAGTTCCCATATGCGCCCGGTTGGCGTAGAAGAGAATCCGCGTCGTGCCTTTGCGCCCCTTTACCAGCGATTGCCGCAGCTCGAACTCGCCGTTTTGCGCGTGCGCCCGGCTGAAGGCCCAGTCCATGTCGATGCCGTTTGCTACCGTCGGCATGGCGAAAAGCCCATAGCGCAGGCTCCAGTTTTTGTCGTCATACTCGGCCATGCCGCCCACGGTGTAGCCGCGCGTGTCGGCCGCATAATCCCACGCGCCGTTGTTGTCCACCGTCCAGTTCATGAACTGCAAGTGGCTGTCGGAGCCGATGTCGTTAATGTCGAAGAAATCCGGCAGCGTCATCTTGCCAATGCGGAACTCGATGCGCCGCTCCGGAACCTCTGGTGCGAGCGCGAAGAAATTCGCATCCTGCGGTGTAGTCTTATCCGTCAGCCCGATCACCTGGTGAATCTCATAGCGCGCCAGATACGGCTTGCTGCCCAGGTTGGGATTTCGCACCACGTCGAGATTCGTGAAGCCAGCCAATCCTAGCGCCTCGCTGATCCCACGCCCGCCCGCCGATTCGAGATCGAGAATCAGGTCTGTGTTGTAGCGGATCGAGCGCGTAGGCCGCACCGCGCCGTAAAGCGTTCCCACCAGAGAGGTCTTGTACTCCGCCGAGTTGCGGAAGCTGTTCACGCCCTCATACGCGGAGTGGAAGGGAAGCCGTCCCTGAAGAATGATGTTCGCTTGCCCTGAGAGCCACCAGCGCTGCCCGTCCGGATGCCGGAAGACTGTCACCGCGGCATCGTCCCCGCCGGACGTGTCTGCTCCCTGCGCGGAATCCTGATTCTGGCCGGGGCTTGCCTGAAATGCGGGCTGAAAATCGTATGGAAGCGCGAGCGCCCGCACCGTGGCCTGCGGCTCAGGGGCTGCCGGAAGCGTTGTCTTGTCTTCCTGCGCGTATATGGCCGTTCCTGCTGCGAATGCCGTCGCGGCAAGCATACTGAGCCAGGTCTTCATGGGAGTACGTACCGGTGGCATCCCTTCTATGATACTTGGAATTCAGTGAAATGCCGATGAATGGCGTGTTGACCGAAGCGTGACCGGCGGCGGGAATCCCGGTTTAAGGAGTTGCCGGGGCGCGAGCTGCGTCGAGCGCCGCCGTCAGCTCCTGGGCCAGCGTGCGCTGCGTCTCTTCGCTCAGCTTGATCCCTTCGCGCGTCAGGTAAATGACATCGATCGCCGTGCCGCCTTCAGTATCGATCAGTGCAGCCTCGATGTTGCAATGGTGCGCGCTGAGGGTCAGCGCAATCTGACGCAGCAGTCCCGGACCGTCCTGCGCCACAACCTGCAAGATCGTCGATTGTGAGGAAGATTCGGAGTCAAACTCGATGCGCGTCGGCACTTCGACCTTGACGCCCTGTGCGCGATGCTGCCGGCGCCGCGCGCCAAGCATCTGCTCCACCTTCACCTTCTGCGCCACCACATCGTGCACATACAGCAGAAAGCGATCCTTTTCGCTGGGGTTCAGCTCCAGCGTGTGAAAGGTGTCCGTGAAGAGAAAGCTGTCCACGATGACGCCCGCGTCATTCGAGAAGGCTCCGGCCTTCACAATGTTCATGCCCCAGCCGGCCAGCGCGCCTGCCACATCGGCAAAGAGCCGCGTGCGGTCGCGCGCAATCACTGTGAGGTCGAAGAGTTGCCGGTTCGGGCGCAGGTCGAGCTGAACTGGATGCGGGTCTGGGTCGTTATCGAGATGCAGGGAGAGCTGAAAGTGGTTGCGAATGTGCTCGGGGAGCCGCGTTTGCAGGTAGCGCTGCGGCAGGCCCTCCAGAAACTGCCCCAGAGCCGCGTATTCGCCGGGCGACACCATCGAGCGCAGCCGGTTCAGCAGCGTGGGATCGATGGCCGCATGATAGCGAGATTCGTCCACGCTACGGTCGAGGAAATTCGCCGTTGCCATGTAAAGCTGCCAGAGATTTTCCGCTTTCCACGGCGTCAGCGCC
This sequence comes from Terriglobales bacterium, assembly GCA_015655195.1. GTDB lineage: Bacteria > Acidobacteriota > Terriglobia > Terriglobales > Acidobacteriaceae > Telmatobacter. The sequence goes on along the minus strand of JAATFM010000075.1, from coordinate 1,870 downwards.
TCGGGGTTCACCGCCTTGATGTCCGCGTAGGTCATCAGCGTCAGCATCTTGAGCAGCATCGGGCTGCCGATCTTTTCCGAGAAGGCGCGCACATTTTCCGCGTCGAAAATATCACGGCGCAGCGCATTCGACATTTCCAGGTGCATCCGGATCAGCTTCAGCACCGTTTCGCGCTCTTCGTTGTCGAAGTCGAGCCGCGCCAGAAAGCTGTCCGCCAGTTCCACGCTTTGCACCGTGTGCTCGCCCGTGCGGCGGCCCTTGCCGGTGTCATGCAACAGCAGCGAGAGCATCAGCAGATCGAGCCTGTCGATTTCGGGGAGCAACTGCGCCAACCGCTGTTCATAGTCGTGCGCCGGCCGCCGCAGTCCATGCACGTTGTCGATGGTGAGAAACGTGTGTTCGTCCACCGTGTATCGGTGGTAGCTGTCGCGGATCACGAGCGCGTCGATGCCGTGGAACTCCGGCAGCAGCATCTCAAGCACTCCCAGCGCGTGCATGGTTCGCAGCGCGTGCGCCGCGTGCGGCCCCAGCAGCACCTCGCGGAGCGCGTTCCACAGGTACGGCCCTTCGGGAATCTGAATTGCCAGCGCGGGAAGCGAATCCGTGATGGCATCCTCGGCCGTCTGCGAGAGCATGTAGCCATGCACCGCCATCTGCGCGAAGACGCGCAGGATGGAAGCAGCTTCGCTGAACTGCGTTCCGGGATGAATGTCGATGCGGCCCTGGTCGAGAATGAAATCCGTGCCCGCGATGGCGCTCTTTCGTTTGCGGAATTGCTTGTAAAAGCTGACCGGGGCGGGAAGGTTTTCCATCAATAGCACGGCGCGGCGGTAGATGACGCGCGCATGGCGGTAGTAGGTTCGCATCCAGTAGGCGGGGTCGGCCGTGCCGCGTGTCTCAAGGCCGATGGACTGCGCCGCGGCCTCGTCCTGCGATTGCCAGTCGAGCACGTTGTTGTCGCGCCCATGGCGGAAATGGAGAAAACATCGCGCTGCGGCCAGAAAGTCGAAGGCTGCCTCGGCGTCGCCGCGGGCGCTCTGAAAGACGCCGCCGCGCTGCCTGGGCCACTCGCGCGTCTCTTTGAGATGAAACAACAGCGCGAACCAGCCGGCAAGATGATAATCGCGCAGCCCGCCGGGGCAGTCCTTCACGTTCGGCTCAAGATGAAAGATCGTGTTGCCGAACTTGGCGTGACGCGACCGTGCAATCTCGCCCAGCTTTTGCGTGATCTGGTTCCACTCGCTCAACACGAGGCCCGGAAAGACCGTCTGGTGAAGCTGCTGGTAGAGAGGGAACTGCCCGGCCAGAAAGCGCCGGTCGAGCGTGGCGAGCAGAAATTCGAGATTGTCGGGGTCGAAGCGGCCGGCCTCTTTCAGCGTTCGCGCCGAAGGGCTGGCCCGCAGACCGATGTCCCACATTCCCTGGATGATCGCCCGCACCGGCTCTTTGGCCAGCTCCTCGGTTTTGTCGTCGGCGTAGGCAAAGAGCACGTCGATGTCCGAGAAGGGAAAGAGGTCTTTGCGCCCGTAGCCGCCCAGCGCCAGCAGGGAAACGTTGTATCCGGGATTGCCGGCAAAGGCTCGCCGCCACATCTCGATCAGGATGCGGTCCACAATCGCAGAGCGGCGGCGGATGGCTGCCGTGCCGTCCCCGGTGCGCTCCCAGGTCTGGTGCACAAGCGCCATCTCGCGCAGATACAACTCTCGTAAATCGTCCACCGCGATTGCGATTGGGTCCATGTGGTCAGCGAAAAAAGTGTTCCTGAAAGGCCTTGGCAAGAAAAGAATGTCTTTCTAGGATAAGCGATAGTTGCGAGAGGGGAATTGGCAGCTTCGGTTCCAGTAGCACTAAGTGCTACACTTGCGGTATC
>JAATFM010000259.1 GCA_015655195.1 Terriglobales bacterium | reverse complement strand
CGAGAGCCAGAAGCGCGCCAACCGGCGCATGGCGATTGTCGTTCCCATCACCGTGCTCGCCATCTTCCTCATCCTCTATGCGATGTTCGGTTCCTTCAAGTGGTCCATGCTGATCCTTGTCACGGTCATCATGGCCTCCATCGGCGGGCCGCTGGCGCTCTTCGTCACGCACACCAACTTCTCCGTCTCGTCGGCGGTTGGATTCCTGGCGCTCTTCGGGGTCTCGGTGGAAACCGGCGTCATCATGATTGAATTCATCAACCAGTTGCGCGCCCACCGCAAAGGCATGGAAGCATCGAGCTACGAACACATCGTCGAAGCCGCCGTCGAGGGTTCCGTGCTGCGCCTGCGACCCGTGATGATGACAATGCTCGTGGCAACGCTGGGCCTGCTGCCCGCCGCGCTCTCGCACGCCATCGGCTCGGACTCGCAACGGCCATTCGCTATCGTCATCGTCGGCGGCCTGCTCGCTAATCTCGTCATCGGCATCTTCCTCTTGCCCGCGCTTTACGTCTGGTTTGCGCGCGAAGACGATGCCCTGCCGACAGTCGATCTGAACGAGGAGTTTTAAAAACTACTCCTCGCGCAGTACCTCAAGCGGCCGCAGGCCAAGGATGCGATAGCTCGCAAGCCAGCCTGTGGCCGTTGCCAGAATCGCCGTGCCGATAAGCGCTGCGGCAAACGCGCCCCATTCAATGTGGAATGCAATTTTCATCCGATGCAGCAGACTCTCGGTAAGGAAATTTGCAAAGACCGCTCCAACCAACCCCGCAAGCAGGCCCAGCACTGCGAACTCCACGCTGAAGCTACGGACAATCCGCATCCGCGTGGCGCCGAGCGTCTTCAGCACCACGGCCTCACGCATCCGCCGAAAACGTGTGCTGGCAATCGACGAGGCAAGAATCATCAGCCCGGCAAAGATGGAGAAGCCCGCGAGAAAACGGATCACCAATGTGATCTGATCGACGACCGACTCGATGCGATCCAACACGTCGGCCAGGTTAATCGTCGTCACCGTAGGGTATGCGGCAAAGAGTGCCCGCTCAATATCTGCCACGCGCCGCGGATCGACATGCGCGCCCCCGTACCACGTTGCCACTTCCCCTTTGAGCAGCGCGGAAGGCACCACAAACGGTACTCGCGCGCCGAGATGCTGACCGTCGGCCTTATAGATCGCCGCCACCTTCAGCTTGTGCGCGCCATTGACCGCAGTAGAAAGCTCGACCGTGGACCCAACACCGAGATGCAGCCTCTGCGCGGTTCCTTCGACAACGGCAATCTCCTGCGCCTTCGCGGAAGTCCACCATGCGCCCTGCGTAATCGTGTCGCCGGGCGGCGGTGCATCGTCCCAACTCAGCTCAGCATTCTCCAACATCCGCAGCGGAAAATGCTGTCCCTTGAGTTGCTCGATAGGCTTGCCGTTCAACGACACAAACTGCCCGCCCACCACCGGCATCAGATCCAGCGGCTCGATCACGCCGGGCAGCTTGTCAAAGAACTGCCTGAAGGCAGCCGCTTCGTCGGTAGTAATGTCCAGAGTGAAGAGATTCGGCAGCTTCGGCGATACCGTCTCATGTATCTCGCGCAGCACGGAGGACTGCATCAGGTAGACGGAGAGAATCAGCATCACGCCTGTACCGAGCGCAGCAAGCACCGCCGCGGACTGATTGCCGGGCCGGTAGAGATTCGCCAATCCCTGGCGCAGAAACGACGGCAGATGCAGCCGCACGCGGTTCAGTGCGAAGCGCACTACGCGCAGCGTGATCGCAGCCAGCACAAGCAGAACAACAAGCGCGCCGGCGAGCCCGATAGCAAACGATGTGCCGACAATCGCGGAGTCCGAAAGCGCCCATGCAATACCGCCCAACGCCGCCAGCACAACCAGCGAGAGCAGCAACTGCAAGCGCCGCTCCCATACCCGCGCAAACCAGCTGCCAACACCTTCCGAACCAGTCTCTACCAACCGCCGCAGCACCAGCACAGGCCGCACGCCGCGCACATCAAGCAGCGGCGGCAAACAGAAGAGCAGCGTGGTGAGCAACCCCGTGCCGAGCCCCGCACCAATCGAGCGCCACGGAAACGCAAGCTGCGCGTGTACCGGCAGCAGCTTGCCAAAGACCACGGGCAGAGCCTCCATCACGCCGAGGCCAACAAGCACTCCCAACAGCGCGCCAGCCAGCCCAAGCCCCAACGTTTGCAGCAGAAAAATTCGTAGCAAATCTGCCGAGCCCGCGCCAATGGCCTTCAAAATCGCCAGCATATCCATGCGCTGTTCGAGGTGCGCGTGCATCGCCATTGCCACGCCGATGGCGCCAAGCACCATTGCCACAAGGCAGATGAGCGAGAGAATCGCCGTGGCGCGGTCGAGGCCGTCGGTCAGCGCAGGATTGCCCTCGCGGTGGTCCATCACCTGCGCGTCAGGCAGCGCGGCTTCCAGGTCGTGCCGCGCCGATTGCAGCGTAACACCTGCAGGCAGACTCGCCGGCAGCTTGAAAAGCATCCGCTGGCTCGCCCTACTGCCCGGCGCGAGCAGTTGCGTGCTGTCCAGCCCGGCGCGCGAGATCATCACGCGCGGACCTATTCCCGCGCCGGCGCTCATGCGGTCCGGCTCCTGCTGAAGCACGGCCGCAATGCGAAAGTCTTTGCCGCCGAGCCGTAGCGTCTGGCCGACATGCGCATTCATGCGAATCAAAAACTCATCGGCCACAACCACGGAGTCACCCGCAAGCGCCTGTTGCAGCGTCATTGCGGGCGCAAGCTCCGCCTCGCCGTAATACGGGTACTCGGCCGGATCGACGGCCTTGAGGCTCACCAGCAACGGCACAGGATCGGGCGGCACCGAAGCCATCGAGATCGTCTCGACAATCCACGTCGAGCGGCTGCCGGGAATTTTCTTCTGCACCTCGGCGACCTTGCTCAACTGCTCCGGCGTGGGCGCGCCGAAGACCCGGGCGTTCAGGTCCCCGCCGATCAGCGAGCGGGCCTCCGCGCCAAGCGTGCTGCGAAAGCTGTCGCTGAATCCGCGCACGCCCACAAGCGCAGCCACTCCGATGGCAACGGAGAGCACGACGAAGAGAAATTTTCCCGGTGCGGATTTCAGATCGCGCCATGCGATTATCGACGCGCGTTTCCAGCTCAGCGGGCGCTTCTTCAATCCCGAATCAGCCATGCTGCGCCTGCACTTCCGCCGTGGGTTCCCAAGGCAGCGTGTCTTCCACAATCTGCCCGTCGCGCAGAACGATCTTGCGATCGGCCGTCGCCGCCACCTCCGGGTCGTGCGTAACGAGAACGAGCGTGGTTCCGGCGCGCTTGTTGCGGTCCAGCAGCAGGTCCAGAACCAGCCGTCCGTTTGTCGAGTCGAGATTGCCGGTCGGCTCGTCGGCCATCACAATCGGCGGCTCTACAACGAAGGCCCGCGCCAGCGCCACGCGCTGCTGCTCGCCTCCGGAGAGCTGGATCGGATAGTGGTCCATGCGCTCGGCAAGGCCAACGGAGCGAAGCAGTTCGCGAGCCTTTTCAATACCGCTCCCGCTTGCGTTCAGCTCAAACGGCAGCAGCACGTTTTCAAGGGCAGTAAGCGTTGGGATGAGCTGGTAGGACTGAAAGACGAAGCCCAGCTTGCGCCCACGCACCGCTGCCAGCTCGGATTCGGCCAGATTGTGAATCGGCACGCCATCGAGCCAAATCTCGCCGGAGGTTGGCGAGTCCAGCCCCGCAAGCAGGCCGAGCAGCGTGCTCTTTCCGCTGCCGCTGGCTCCTACAATCGCCACAAATTGTCCCGCTGGGATCGTCAGCGAGATTCCTTTAAGAATCTCCACGCGCCTCGCGCCATTCTGAATACTCTTT
>JAATFM010000104.1 GCA_015655195.1 Terriglobales bacterium | reverse complement strand
TCAATCAAGCGCTGAATCGACCGAGAGCCAAACTTGGTCTCGATCTCACAGCATGGATGGCGATCGTATTCGTCTCCGTAACGGTTTTCCTCGTCGGGTTTCGCCTTCTGGCAATGATTGCCTTCCCCACGCTTGCAGTGAGCGCATGGTTGATCGTTCGCAAACACCCAAAGATGTTCCAACTCTGGGGCCTGAGCCTCAACCAGAAGTCCTACTATGACCCGCGCAAACAGTGAACAGATCAAACATACGCCGTGGTTCGCTAAGGCTGGAGCCGCGTGCTCGATTGTGCCAATCTCACGCTTCATCGGCCCGAATGTCTTTGCACTCAAGGGCGGCGGATATGGGTGTCTGTTCTCTCTGACCGGCATTGACGAAGAGGGGTTGACCGACCAGGAGCTTGATTCACGGATGCGGTCGATTGAGGGCGCACTGCGTGGGCTGCCTGAAGGCTCCTGCCTGTTTCAATATGCCCGCGTCATGTCGGGCTTTGAACTGCCCCGTCAGGACAGATATACGAATCCCGCCACGCAGGTATTCGTGGACGACCGGCTCGCATTCCTAGAGAAGACGGCAGCATTCCGCCGCATTGATCTTCATTGGTGCCTCACGCTTGAACCGTCGAAGGCGAAAGCGTTTGAGCGCGAGCCGAAGGAGAACGCCGCTGACACGTCACGCATGTTGGCTGAACTTCAGAAGACAGCAACCATCCTCGAAAGCCATCTCGATAACGCGCTTAGATTGCGGCTGCTACCAAAGAACGATGTCTTTCAGTTCTTCAGCTATCTGTTCAACCTTGAAGATTGGGCGAGCGACGACCAGCTCCGCAGCGATACCGGCGTAGACCGCCAGATCGTGAAGAACCCGGTTGCATGGCACAGCGATTACCTGCAAGTTGGCAAACGCCATGTGCAGATGTTCTCCCTGAAGACGACGCCCGAGGCATCGCGGCCATGCCAGTTCTCCAGTCTGCTTACGCTCGACTGCGATAGCATCCTGTGCTCGACGTGGCGAGTGAAGTCAACCACCGCGGCCCGCAGCGAGATCGACGCCCAGGAGAAGTTCATCTCGTTTTTCAAGGTCGGTGTCCTGACTCGCGTGATGAGCGGACGCGATACGGCCTCACTCGAAACGGGAGCCGGAGCGAAGGCCGCCAACAGCAACGTCGATGACTTGAGCCAAGTCATCCGCGACTTGGACAAGAAGGCCCAGGGCGAATACTCGCTGCGATTGCTCCTGGCCGCCCGCACCACGGAACAGCTACGCGATACCGTGCCCGCCGTGCATCGGATCTTCGTCGATGCCCGCGCCCAGGTAATGGAGGAGACGCTTGGAAATCTCTCTGCGTTCTATGCCATGTTCCCCGGCAATCACAAGTTCAATGTTTTCCCGCTGTGGCTTGCGGAAGATCATCACGCGCGGCTGTCCTCTGTCTTCGCTCCGCACATAGGACACCCGCACTCGGAGGATTTGGACTCCGAGTATCTGAATATCTTCGAGACCCGGACACGGACACCGTTCTTTCAGGATGTGTATGTGGATGGCGTGAGGGTAATGCTCATCATCGGCCCAACTGGCACCGGGAAGTCGGTTCATGGGAACCAGATCATCGCTCTTGAGCAGAAATATGGCGGATTTACCTATATTTTCGACATCGGCGGCAGCTACGAGAGCGTCGTCGAATTATACGGCGGACGGGTTGACCGCGTGGGAAAAGACGGCCCCCGCGTCAATCCCTTTGCCCTGGAGCCGACCGAGAGCAACATCAAGTTCCTGTATTCCTTCGTGAAGCTCCTGCTCACCAACGGCGGCGCGGAACTGGAGCCCGAAGACGACGACGTGATCCATAAGGCCGTGCAGGATATGTACCTGCTCGACCCGGAAAACCGGCGTCTATCCAATCTATTCCTGCCGAAGAAGCTCGACCGCTACATGTCGAAGTGGGTTGGCAAAGGCATTTATAACGCTGTCTTCGACAACGTAGAAGACAGCCTTTCGCTGTCGCGCCTGCAATGTTTCGACTTCCAAGGTGTGAACAACGAGCAGTACGCCGACCTCATCGAGCCGCTGATGGTGTGGCTGCTCCGGCGCATCAACGATGTTCTCTACAACCCCGCCAATCTTGGTGTGCCCAAGCACATCCTCATCGAAGAAATCTTCTCCTCCATGAAGAACAAGCAGTTGTTAGATGGGGCTCTCGCCTCCATCAAGACCGTTCGCAAAAATCTTGGCGGCGTGACCATGATTGGGCAATCGGCGGATGACTTAGGCGCGAACGCCGACAGCATCGTGAACTCCTGCACGTCATTCCTGTTCCTGAAAGACGCCACGTTCAATCGCAAGCGGTATGCCGAACTGTTCAAGATGACGGAACAGCAGCTCGCCCTCTTTGAGAGCTTGCAGGATCGTGAAGGTCTATACATGCGGCGCGACGGCCTTACCAAAGTCGTCACGCTGAATCTCGACAGCCGCAGCTACGCGACGTTCTCCACCAAACCCAAAGACCGGGTACGCCGGTTCAAACTCATCGCCAAGTACGGACTCACTGAGGGCATCACACGGTTCGCCCAGGGCGAGTCCGCTTAACCCGAAAGGACCAGAGCAATGAAACCACCCATCCTCATCATCGTTACCGTTGGCCTAACGTTGACCGCAAGCATTGCCTCTGCGTCCGGCCCAACGACACCTGAGCAGAAGCACCTTCAGCCGAACGCGCCGCGCACCATCACCGTGTCCGAAGCGGACACGCCGCCTGTGGTTCGTGCCGGTTTACTGCAATCAACGCTCATCCTGCTTCCAGACCAGGAGAAGGTCGCCAACGTCTTTGCAGGTGACACCGTCGATTGGGTTTTCGATGGCGGCCATGTCGCCAGCCGCTTCATCAGCATCAAGCCGAAGCTGGCAAACGCCACGACCGACGTTCATATCGTCTCCGACCACGGAAACGAGTACACCTTGCAGTTGCGGGAAGTCTCCGGTGACGACGATCCCCACTTCGACTCCAAAATCTTCCTCGCTCCCGGCGACAAAGCAGCAAAGGACAGATTGGTTGAGATGCCTGTCTTCGTTCCCGCAGCCGAGCTGGACAAAGTGAAGCAGGAAGCGGCAGTAGCGCAAGCGGCGCAGGCCGCAACGCTGAAGGCTGAAAAGACGCAGGAAGAGGCGTATCGCAGTCAGTATCCCGGCTCGCTCCACTTCGACTACACATGGGACAAGTCGAAGGGCAAGGAGCTTGGCTTGCAGGCGATCTGGCGCGATGACAAGTTCACTTATCTTCGCGGCAAATTTCAGGAGACGCCTGCTCTCTACGAAGTGAAGGACAAGAAACCATCTCTCATCAACTTTGATTTTGCGAATGGCCTCTATACCGTTCCGAAGCAGTTGGACAACGGCTACCTGGCCATCGGTAAACAGAAGGTCGAATTTCACCGCGCAGCGGAAGTGAGGTAGCCATGTCGGAGCCCAATCAGAACATCCCTGCAACCGTGCCCGACCAGCCGGAAGCAAAGACTCCAGTACGGAAGAGTATGCCGGTCGTCATCGCCCTGGTCGTCATCATCGGGCTTATCGGCATCGCCAATCTCTCCAGCCTGTTGAGTGGCAACAAGAAGAACGCACCGGCGAGTGCCATGCCCATGCGACCGGCAGCGCCGAACGCGCAGCAGGTAAACAGCTTCGAGTCGCAGCAGCAGTTGCAGGCACAGCGGGACGCCGAGGCGCGGCAGCATCAACAGGAACTTAACGCCGCGCTCCAGCAGCTTCAGCAGACAGAAGGTGCGCCCGGCCCGGAGGCCGCTGGCGCACCGCCCATGACCGCCGCGCAGCGTTAAGCGATCTA
>JAATFM010000141.1 GCA_015655195.1 Terriglobales bacterium | reverse complement strand
GCTCCCGTCTGGCGCAGCGCCGCCCGCCGGCCTGGAACGCATCTCGGCGCTTACCCGCGTCGAAGACTGGGTTTTCACACGCGACTTCGCCCTGCCGCTCGTCGAGCGGCAGCTTCACGTGAAATCCCTTGACGGCTTCGGCCTCACCGGCCACGATTCCGCCGCTATCGTTGCCGGCGCCGTCCTGCACTACGTTCGCACCACGCAGAAGAACGAGGCTCTCCACATCGATTCGCTCCGCTTTCAGGAGCGCTCGACGGCGCTGGAACTTGATCCTGTCTCTGTTCGCAATCTCGAACTCGTGGACCCGCTCTTTCGCGAGCAGGACTCGCGTGCCACGCTCTTCCACACACTCGACGCCTGCCTGACTCCGATGGGTAAACGCCTGTTGCGCGCCACGATTCTGCGCCCGCTCATCAATGCCGCCGAGATCAATGCGCGCTACGAGGCCGTCGCCGAAGCTGCCGCCGACCTGATGCGCCGCGAAGAGCTGCGCCGCGCCTTCGACGGCATTCTCGATCTGGAGCGGCTGCTGGCGCGCCTCTCGCTGGACTCCGCCGGCCCGCGCGATCTTCGCGCCCTTGCCGCCAGCCTCGCGCATCTGCCTGGCCTGCGCGCTGCGCTCGATGCCATGCGTGCTCCGCTCTTCCGCTCGCTCGCCACACGTCTCGATACGCTCGAAGACGTTACCGCGCGCATCGCCTCCACGCTCGTCGCCGAGCCGCCGCTTACGCTCGCCGACGGCGGCGCTGTCGCAGCCGGCGTGGACGCCGAGCTTGACGAGCTACGAACCATTTCCACCTCCGGCCGCCAGTCCATTGCCGCCATTGAAGAGCGCGAGCGCCAGCGCACCGGCATCGGCTCGCTCAAAGTTCGCTACAACTCCGTCTTCGGCTACTACATCGAGATTACGAAGGCCAATCTCTCGCTCGCCCCCGTCGATTACGAGCGCAAACAAACTCTCGTCAATGCCGAGCGCTTCACTACGCCGGAGCTGAAAGAGTACGAGGTAAAGATTCTCACCGCGCATGACCGGTCGATTGAGATTGAGAAGCGCATCTTCGCCGATTTGCGCCGCGCCGTTCTCGAAGCCGCAAGCCGCATTCGCCGCGCCTCGGCCGCCGTGGCTGAATCCGACCTACTCGCTTGCTTCGCGCATCTCGCAGCATCGCGTCGGTACGTGCGTCCGCAGCTTTCCGAGGAACCCGTGCTTGAAGCCGTCGCCGCGCGTCATCCGGTCATCGAACAGTGGATGGAAGAGACACGCGAAGGCCGCTTCATTCCCAACGACATTTTCTTGAATGCAGATGCGGCCTCCGAAACCTCCGGCCCCAGCCTGCTGCTCATCACCGGCCCCAATATGGGCGGCAAAAGCACCTATCTCCGCACCGCTGCCATGCTTGTGCTGATGGCGCAGATGGGATCGTTCGTTCCCGCAACGAGCCTGCGCCTCGGCCTCGCCGACCGCATCTATACGCGCATCGGCGCCAGCGACAACGTGGCACGCGGACGCTCCACCTTCATGGTCGAAATGACCGAAACCGCCGCGATTCTCAACACTGCCACCGATCGCTCGCTGATTCTTCTCGACGAGATGGGACGTGGCACCGCGACCTTCGACGGCCTCAGCCTCGCGTGGGCCACGGTCGAATACTTGCACGCCGAAACCAAAGCACGCACCCTTTTCGCCACGCACTACCACGAGCTGACAATGCTGGCGGAGAAGCTGCCGCGAGTGCGAAATCTGCGCGTCGGAGTGAAGGAGGCCGCAGGCGGCATCGTCTTTCTGCATACGATTGAGCCGGGCGCGGCCAGCAAAAGCTACGGCATCGAAGTTGCAAAGCTGGCGGGCCTTCCGTCTGCCGTCATTCAACGTGCGCGGCAGATTTTGAAGCAGCACGAGAAGCAGGAGCGGCAGAGCGTCGAAGTGGAAACCGAACCGGAGCCGATGCAACTGACAATTTTCACTCCCCTCTCGCAACGCATCGTGGACCGCATTGCAGAAGTTGACGTGAACGCACTCACTCCGCTCCAGGCGCTGAATCTGCTGGAAGAGTTGAAGCAGGAGTTGACAAAAAGGGATTAGGGACGCAGGACGAAAAGATCGGCACATGAAAACAAACATTCGACAAGCCGCGGGGAGTTTGATTGTCGTGGGCGTGAGCGGTACGGAGCTTTCGGACCTTGAACGCGCATGGCTGCGGCTCATTCGCCCCGGCGGCGTCATTCTCTTCCGCCGCAACATCGCGGAGGCAGCACAGACGCGCTCTCTGCTCGCGGAAACCGCAGCGCTCGCTGCCCCGCACAGCCTGCGCTGCGTCGATCTCGAAGGCGGCACCGTCGATCGTCTGCGTGATGCGCTCGCTCCTTCACCTGCGGCACAGTGTGTGGCGCGGACGGATGCGCTTCTCGCCCTGGGCGCAAAAACAAAATCGCGCCGAGGGTGGGGCACCCACTCTTTCGCGTTTACGCACGGCGAACTGATCGCCCGCGCCGTTCGCGCCTTCGGCTTCAATGTCACTCTTGCTCCGGTCCTCGACCTCGCACTGCCCGCATCCGCGCAGGTAATGGGAACGCGCTCGACAGGCGCGACGACGGAAGAGGTTGTCGCATACGCCCGACCGTTTCTCGCCGGTCTCGCCTCGCAGAGCGTGGCAGGCTGCGGCAAACACTTTCCCGGCCTCGGCGGCGGCACACTGGACTCGCATCTCGAAACTCCGCAGATTGAACGCCGCTGGCCCGACCTATGGCGCGAAGACATTGCGCCATACCGCGAGTTGCACAGGGAACTGCCGATGATAATGGTGAGCCACGCGGCCTTTCCGCTCACGCGCAGCGGCAAACTTCCCGCCTCCGCTTCGCCCTTCTGGATTACGACCGTGCTTTGCAAGCGCCTCGGCTATCGCGGCCTTATCTTTTCGGACGACATGGAAATGGGCGGCATTCTCAAGGCCATGCCGATGGAAGAAGCCGCCGTCGCTTCAATTCGAGCAGGCACGGACACAATCGAAATTTGTCACAGCCCGGAACTGATTCTCCGTGCCTATGAATCGCTCATCGCCGAGGCCGAGCGCTCCGCCGCATTCCGCGCTCTGCTGACTGCCCGCGCCCGCGAGGCCGCACGCAAGCGCGCCCGCATCGTTCCGGCTCAGCCGCCGAAGGCTCTCACGCCGAAACAATACACGGCTCTCGGCGCAAAGATTCTCGCCTTTCGCGACAAGGTTCTTTCGCTGGCCGGAGAAAGCTCCGCCATGCCCGCGGCAAGTGCACAAACATCTATCGCGAAGTCCATTGTGGAGACTGCATGAGCGCAAAGACCCTAGCCAGATCCATGACTGTCGCAGGCGTGATGAGTGGCACCTCCGCCGATGGCATTGATGTGGCTCTCGTCCGCATTGGTCCAGTTCGGATCGCGTCGGCAAAAAACAGTGCGCGGCCTTCGCTTACACTGCTCGCCCACGAAGGCTTTCCGTACCCCGCGCCACTCCGAGCCGCCATTCTCGCAGCGATGAACGCCGCGTCGATTTCTACGGCCGAGCTTGCGCGTCTCAACTGGCGGCTCGGCCTTGCTTACGCCGATGCGGTAAAGAAAACACTCGCGCGCCACAGCGTCGAAATCGACCTCATCGGCTGTCATGGGCAGACGCTCTACCATCAGGCTCGCAAAGAGCCGTATGCCGGTCGCAGCTTCGCCTGTACATGGCAGCTTGGCGAGCCGGCGGTTATTGCGCAGGCACTTCGCGTTCCCGTCGTCTCGAACTTTCGCCCCGCCGACATGGTTGCAGAAGGCCAGGGCGCGCCGCTCGTCTCGCTGCTCGATTACGTTCTCTTCGCCGACGCAAAGCGTGGTCGCGTTTTGCAAAACATCGGCGGCATTGCCAACCTGACTGCAATTCCTGCCGCGTCAGGCCCCAACAAACTTCTTGCCTTCGATACCGGACCCGGCAACATGATTATCGACGCCCTCGCGCAGCGGCTTTTCAGCAAGGCTTACGACCGCAATGGCTCCATCGCCCGGCGCGGCTCGGTTATTTCGGCTGTGCTTGAGGCCGAGCTGAAGCATCCCTACTATCGCCTCGTCCCTCCACGCACCGCAGGCCGCGAGGAGTTCGGACGCGAGTACGCCGAAAAGTTTCTCGCAGCTTGCCGCAAACACAGCAAGCACGCGGAAGACGCGCTTGCTACGGCTACCGCGCTTACCGCTGAGACGATCTCGCAAAGCTATGCGCGCTTTGTTGCTACGGCAATGCGTGGCCGGTCTGTCGATTACCTTGTCTCCGGCGGCGGCGCTCGCAACAAGACGCTGATGTCAATGCTTGTGGAGCGGCTTACTCCGCTCGGCTGCACGCTTGCCTCGACCGACAGCTTCGGCCTGCCCGCCGAAGCTAAGGAAGCTGCGGCCTTCGCGCTGCTCGCCTGGCAGACATGGTACAGGCTTCCCGGTAACGTGCCTGCCGCCACCGGCGCGAAGCAGCCTGTCATTCTCGGACAGGTGAGCTATGTTTGAGTCTTCCGGATTTGTGCGATTCCACCCTGTCGGCAAAAACAAAAACGCCGCGAGTGTGGGGCCCCCGAGCTTTGCGTTATCCCACCCTTGCGCCAGAAAAAAGGCGCAAGGATGGGGCACGGGGCTCTTTACGGGGCTTCTCGCAGGGCTTATGCTGACTCTTGTTGCCTGCCTCGCAGGCTGCAAATCCGCTCCGCGCGACCCGCATACCGTCGTCTTTCTCATTGAGAGCAGTCCCACGAGCCTTGATCCCCGCATTGGCACCGACGCGCAATCGGAGCACATCGACGAAATTCTTTTTGACGGGTTAGTTCAGCGAACCGCTAACTTCCAGTTCACGCCCGCACTCGCTGCAAGCTGGGATGAGCCCGACCCGCGCACTTACATCTTTCATCTCCGCCCCGGCGTGGTCTTTCACAATGGCAGCCCACTCACCAGCCGTGATGTGAAGTGGACCATCGACTCCATGCGGAACGGCTCGCTTATCACTGCCAGGGCCGCGTCGTACTCTTCCATCGATTCGATTGACGCCGCCGATCCGCTCACCGTCGTCTTTCATCTCAAAAATCCCGACAACTTTCTGCTCACCAATCTCTCCACCGGAGCGGTGGGAATTGTTCCCGAAGGCAGCGGCAAAGAGTTCTGGCGGCATCCCGTCGGCACGGGCCCATTCCGCTTCGTAAGTCAGCAGATCGACCAAGATGTCGTCGTTGAGCGCAATCCGCGGAGCTGGTCCGTGGTTCCAAAGATCGAACGCGTCCGCTTCTCCGTCGTTCCTGACGCGATCACGATGGCGCTTGAGCTTGAAAAAGGTTCCGCCGATGTAACGGTCAACTCCCTGCCGATGGACGCGCTTCCGGTTCTCGCCGCCCGGCCCGATCTCGCCGTCACGGACGTTCCCGGCACGCAGCTTCAATATGTTGCATTCAACCTGCGCGACCCGGTGCTGAAAGACGCACGTGTGCGCCAGGCCATCTCCTGCGCCATCGACCGCGATCTGCTCATTCGCACGCTGATGAACGGCCGCGCCCGGCCCGCGAAGAGCCTTCTGCCCACATCGCACTGGGCCTGGAACGGCGACGGCCCCACCTTCAGCTACGACCCGGCCCGCGCCGAGCAGCTTCTCGACGAAGCCGGCTACCGCCCCGGCCACAACGGCATCCGCCTGCATCTCACCATGAAGACCAGCACCGTCGAAGACATCCGCCTGCTGGCCGCCGTCTTTCAGCAGCAGTTGACTCGCATTGGCATCGCGCTCGACATTCGCAGCTACGAGTTCGCCACCTTCTACTCCGACGTGACGCGCGGCGCTTTTCAGATGTATTCCCTGCGCTGGATCGGCGGCAACGAGCAGCCCGATATTTTCACCTACGCCTTTTCCAGCTCGCGCTTCCCGCCCAAG
>JAATFM010000090.1 GCA_015655195.1 Terriglobales bacterium | reverse complement strand
CGCAAGGCCGGCCTCGCCTTCCAAATCGTCGACGACATTCTCGACATGACGGTTGATTCGGCGCAGCTAGGCAAGACCGCCGGCAAGGATCAGGCCACGGAAAAAGCCACATGGCCCGCCGTCTACGGCATCGAGCAGAGCCAGCGCGACGCCGCCGCCCTCATCGACGAAGCCTTCGCCGCGCTGGCCTCCTTCGGCAGCCGCGCCGAAGGACTAAAATCCGTGGCGCAATATCTGGTCGAACGAAAGAACTAACCAGTTGCCTTCATCGCCTATCCCCCGGTAGCCTTGAGACGTGATGCTGCAATCTCCCGAACCTTCCTCAGACGGCAATTCCCTCTCCTGGCCCGACCGCATCGGCGTGTGGGCCTCGGCCTTGTGCATCGTGCACTGCCTGCTGACGCCGGTCCTGCTCTCTGTCTCGGCGGTCTTCGCGCATTTCCTTCCCGCAGACGAGCCGGTACATCGTTTTCTCGCCGTCGCCATCGCCCTCATTGGAGCCATCGCGCTTGTCCGCGGCATTCGCATTCACCGCCGCCGACGCGTGCTCTATCTCATGGCCGCCGGTCTGGCCTGCATCTTTTTCGGCGCGTTTGCGGGCAACCATCTGCCCGGCCACTGGGCCGAAGTCGGCATTACCTTCCTTGGCAGCATTCTTATGATCTGGTCGCACCGGCTGAATCATACTTTCTGCAACGACTGCGCCTGCGCCAGCGATGCCGACCATTGCTGAGCGGCTCTGGTTCTCAACCAATAAACTTGAAGAGAGAACAAACGCCGGAATCCAGGTGCCCCACCCTCGCGCCGTCTTTGTTTTTGGCGCTAGGGTGGGATAGCACGAAGCCCGACCAGCCGAACCCATCATGCTAACCGAATCCGAAATCCGCACTGCCCTGCGCGACTGCTTCGACCCCGAAGTGAAGCTGAACCTCGTCGATCTCGGCCTGATCTACGGCATAGAAACCGGCCCCGACCCCAACTCCACGCCCAAGTGGCCGCGCCAATGGGTCAAAGTCACCATGACGCTCACCACGCAGGCATGCCCCGCCAGCGGCCTGATCTTCGAGCAGGTCCACAACCGCCTGCTCTCCATCCCGGATATTTCCAAGGTGGATGTGAATCTGGTCTGGGACCCCAAGTGGACCCCGCACAAAATCACCGAAGCCGGGCGCAGGCAGCTCGGCCTCTAAGGAATATAATCTCCCTACATTCAGTCTCATTATTAGAGGAAGCATGGCAAACACATCGGCAGTAAGGAACACATGCTTTGCACTTCTGTCGGCCATCGAGATCGATTTACGCGAATTGATCGAGCGCGAAATATCGCCGCATGGCGGAATGGACTTTCTTCCTCTGGATGTTAAGACAAACGCATCCTCTCGGCACACATTTGATCATAAAGATTCGCCAGGCACCTCAACTCCGCGAGACGTCGACTTACTCGCATATATGGATTTTGGTGATCTATCAAAGGTGCTTAGACCGGCGAAAACATTATTAGAGGCCGCCTATGGACAGAATGCTGGGGATATTTGCAGCCGAATTGATCAATTTACTCAAGTTAGAAATAGAGTCTGCCACTCGCGTCCTTTAGAAGAGGAAGACTTTGCAGCGTGCATTGATTTTGCGAAAATGCTCATCAACATTCACGATAGTTTTCCGTGGATTGCATTGCGGGAAACTCAGCAGCTACTGGCCGATAATCCAGGCTTCGTGGTAACCCTCCAGATTCCCGAGTTTTGGCAACTCGGCACTACACCTATTCGTCACAATCTCCCTCTCCCCGACTACGAAGAGACTGGTTTTCTTGGACGAGCGGCTGATCGGGCTGCGGTTCGTAAACACTTGCTTGCCTCCCATCCTGTCATCACGATCGTTGGCGAGGGCGGAGTTGGGAAAAGTGCATTAGCAATCCACTGCCTCTATGACCTATTGAACCTGCATGAAAATCCTCCATATGAGGCAATCATCTGGACTTCGCTCAAAACGAAGACGCTCACAGCCTCCGGAGTAACTGAAATCAAGAACTCCATTGCATCTACCGTTGGGATTATCGAGAATATATCTCGAGAGCTCGGCGCATCGTTCCCAAACAAAGAAAGTATTGGAACAGCGATCCAAGAGATTCTTGAATACATGGGACTATTTAGAATTCTACTCGTAATAGATAACTACGAGACGGTAACTGATAATTCCCTGCGGCCACTACTTACCTCAATTCCGTCCGGATCCAAAATACTATTAACATCGCGAGTTGGGTTAGGAGAGCTTGAAATTCGATATAAGCTCGACCCGCTTGATCTCAAAACCTCTGTGTCGCTCCTCCGCAAGTTTTCAAAATCGCTCAACGTTGAGGTTCTTTATGCTGCAAGTGATAAAAAGCTAGAGCGATATTGCCAGCATCTCTATTTCAACCCTTTGCTCATAAAGTGGTACGCACAGAGCGTATCCCTCGGTACAGACCCCGAGAAATTGATCGGCAAAGGTAACGTCGCATTTGATGAAGTACTTAAATATTGCTTTGAGAACCTCTTTTCGAGACTGAATGTTGAAGAGAAAAGCGTTCTCCACTTTTTAGCGGCTGCACGCCGACCTCTCACGCCTACGGAACTCCTCTTTCTCATGCGAAACGTTAAGCAAATTGATCCTCTCCAACTCGATCAAGCCATCAGCACCTTGCATAGTTCCAGCATGCTGAAGCGGTCATCTCTTGATGGGAAAAGTCGGGACGGGACGATCCAGCTTACCTTGACAGATGTCTCATCTGACTATATTGCGAGGTTTGCTCCTCCTGAGAAAGTGATCTTTGAAAAGATTCAGCAGGCATCCAGGAAGCTGAATGAACTGGTTCAGATGTCTTCCGTGAGACAGGCCGCCTATAAATTTGATTTGCAAGCTGTTCGTGCTGCAACTCGCGATCAGCGAATAGCAGGATTTTACCTAAATAAGGCACTAGAATTCAGTAGAAAACGAGATTATGAAGCGGCAAGAAAGAACGTCGACGCCGCAAAAGAATTGCTGCCAACTTTTGCCGAAGCGTATCGAGTTAGCTCTCTTGTGGAATCTCGAGCGGATGAACTTTATAAAGCGCTACAGGAAATTGAAGAGGCCGCTCAACTTGACCCGGAATCGGCATTGATTCGGTATCAGTTCGCCAACTTCCTAACCAACAATCTTCAAGATTATGACCGCGCACTGATCGAATGTGATACCGCAATCAAGTATGCACCAAAGGAGGGGCCTCTAGTTACTCAAAGGGCTCTTATCCTCACACGCCTAGGGAGGTATTCCGAAGCAGCGCCGATTTACGAGTCTATTTTGTCTGAACTGGCCAACCAACCTAAAAAGTGGCGAGTAAGTACTCGTGATCAAGCTGCTGAATGCTATCGGCGGTACAGCGAACAGGATCGTTCTATGAAAAATGGAGAGGATTTTAAATCGCATATTGACCGCGCCTGCGCAATTGTGGAGGAGGCTATAGCTCTCAATGATTTTGACCGCAGCACCGGCCGTCTCTACACGAACATTGTTGAAGATGCGCTATTCTTTGCTATCGGAGACATTGATGAAGTTTATGGTCAGATGCTCTTTTCTAGGTTAAACGATGCCGCTTATATGCTTCCTACCGAGCCGTTTAGAATTCTCACACAGGAACGCTTTGAGATGGTCTTTGGGGTTAGCAGTCCCTTGGCTATTTCGTGCCATGAATACCTAGCACGTTTTTCTCATTCGGACACCACAGCAACTGAGACATAATTTCTTAGGATTAGTGCCTGCCCCTTCCTGTTCGGCGCGTAATCATCGCATCGAACCGAATTCCGGGCCGGTTTTTCAGTCGCTTTGCTGCCTACTTGCCGAAGATTCCCTGGAACTTCTGGCGGCGGGTGTTGACTTCTTCCAGCACGCTCTGCGCCTGGCCGACCCATTGCTGCGTACTGGTGAGGAGTAGCGGGAGCGTGGCCCACCAGCGCAGCGTAGTTTCCTTTTCGTGCAGCAGCGTGAGCGCGGTTCCGGCTGCGGTAAAGGCAAGGCCGGCCTTGCGCTTGCCGGCGAGCATAAGCACGGCTCCGGCTAAAAGCGTTCCGCCGGCGGCAAGACGTAGTGTGGGTGAGGGCTCATCTGCCGAGCGGGATGCCTGGGCGGACTGGGTGGGAACCTGCTCCGGCTGGCGGGGGAGTGGAACTACGCTCATGGGAATCTCCTTTTGTTTCCGTTAATCGACTTACGTCAATCCAGATCGAACTCGCGCAGAGGCTTGCCTTCGGGCGCGTCCTTAGCCTTTTTAAGCGCCTCGGCGAACTTCTTTTCGAGCAGGTCGGCCTTGTTGCGCTCTGCGTCGATGCTCTGGCGAAAGATGGATTCCTTGCGCTCGTCCTGCTCGCGCATGGCGCGGGCCGCGGTTTCCAAATCCTCAAAGGTACGCTTGCGCGGCGCGGGCGTGTGGCTCACCACGCCTCCCGTGGCCGCATCGATCTTCAGCATCGCCCCGCAGTCCGGGCAGGCCACCTCAAACGTCTTGTCGTTTATGCTTGCCATTCCAACTGCATTGTAGGCTCTCACCCGCCTGCTTGCACAGGTTCGGGCTTATGTGTACAGTTTGTACAATCAATTCTGTACAGAATGTACAATTCTTGCATGGAAATCCCAATCAGCAAATTCCGTAGCAACCTCTTCGCGCTGGTCGACCAGGCAATGGGCGGCGCGGAGGTTTGGGTCAAGCATAAGGGACGCCGCTTCCGCCTTGTGCCGGAGAATGCGCCCGGCGACAAGCTGAGCCGGATTACGCCGATGCAGATTCTGGTTCCCGGCGGCCCGGACCTGGAGGATCTGGACTTCAAGGCAAAGCTGTTAGCTGAAATGCAGGCAGAATGGGAAGCGGACTGGGACCGTGATTTTCCTCTGCCCGTTCCCAAAAAGATTGCTCCCGAACAATCCGCTCCCCGCAAAAGAACGGGCAAACGATGATCGCTTATCTCGACACGCACACCGCGCTGTGGCTGGCATCCGGGATGACAAAGCGCATCAGTTCCCGCGCAATCAAGGCGATTGGACGGTCAGAACTGCTGCTGCCTTCCATGGCTCTGATAGAGCTCGAAATTCTCTTCGAGATTCGGCGCTCCCAGGTGCGCGCACAGGACATTGTGCGCAAGCTGGAACATGAAGCCGGATTGCATGTATGCGAACTTCCCTTTTCGACAATTGCCTCGGCGGCGCTCAATGAGAACTGGACGCGCGATCCGTTTGACCGCCTGATTGTCGCCAATGCAAAGGCAAATGGCTTTGCGCCGCTGATCTCCGCCGATGAAAACATTGCCGCGCATTATCCGCGAACGCTCTGGTAATAACAGGGAAGACAGTATGCCCAAAAGCCCTGCTCCGCAAGAATCGTATCCGGAGCAGGGCTTTTGTGTGGACTTGATGTAGTTCAGTGTTTCTCGGCGGCCGTGGCCAGCTTGGCTTCGGCTTCGGCAATAACGGTCAGCGCCTTGTCGTAGGCTGCTTCGCTGTCGCCAGCCTCGCTCCAGAGCTTGTTGCCGCGGGCAAGCTGCTCGTTGGCGCGGTTCACGTCGATCTCGCCGGGCTTGAGGGCATCGTTGGCGAGAATCGTCACGCGCTCGGGCAGCACTTCCGCAAAGCCCCAGCTCACGTTGTAGATTGCGTCACCGTCCGGCGCTCCATGCAGGCGCACATCGCCCGCGCCAAGCTCTGTGAGCAGCGGCGCATGGCCGTACAGAACTTCAAGCGCGCCACTGCGCCCCGGAAGCTCGACCGCCGCCACCGTGGACTCGAAGAGAACGCGCTCCGGAGTCACGAAGCGAACGCGGAGTTGGTTGGATTCGTCAGCCATGCGGCTCCTTTCAGAAGCAAGGGACGTAGGGACTAGGAAAAAACTTGTTGTGCGGATTTAACCTATGTCCCTAGCCCCTTAGTCCCTGTTTTTATGCCGTCGCCTTGAGCGATTCAGCCTTTGCGATCACGTCCTCGATGGCGCCCTGCATGTAGAAGGCCTGCTCGGGGAGATCGTCGTACTTGCCTTCGATGATGCCCTTGAAACTGCGTACCGTGTCGGCGACCTTGACGTACTTGCCGGGGATGCCGGTGAACTGCTCGGCCACGTGGAAGGGCTGCGAAAGGAACTTCTGCACTTTGCGGGCGCGGGCCACTGTAAGCTTGTCCTCTTCTGAAAGCTCATCGATGCCGAGAATCGCAATGATGTCCTGCAGGTCCTTGTAGCGCTGTAAAATGCGCTTCACGCCCTGCGCCACGTCGTAGTGCTCATCGCCCACGATGCGCGCCGAGAGGATGCGCGAGGTGGAAGCCAGCGGATCGACGGCCGGGTAGATGCCGAGTTCCGAAAGCGGACGGCTCAGCACGGTCGTCGCGTCGAGGTGAGCAAAGGTCGTTGCCGGCGCGGGATCGGTCAAGTCGTCAGCGGGCACGTAAACGGCCTGCACGGAAGTCACCGAACCCTTGCTGGTCGAAGTGATGCGCTCCTGCAGCTCGCCCATTTCGGTGGCGAGGTTGGGCTGGTAGCCCACGGCCGAAGGCATACGGCCAAGGAGCGTCGAGACCTCCGAGCCGGCCTGCGTGAAGCGGAAGATATTGTCGACGAAGAGCAGCGTGTCGGCGCCTTCCGAATCCCGGAAATACTCCGCGACAGTCAGCCCCGTAAGGGCCACGCGCAGGCGTGCTCCGGGCGGCTCGGTCATCTGGCCGTAGACGAGGGCGCATTTCGAGTTCTCGAAGTCGCCGGGCTTGATGACGCCGGACTCGGTCATTTCGAGCCACAGGTCGTTGCCCTCGCGGGTACGCTCGCCCACACCGGCAAAGACTGAGTAGCCGCCGTGGTTCTTGGCCACGTTGTTGATGAGCTCCATGATGACGACGGTTTTGCCGACGCCTGCGCCACCGAAGAGGCCGATCTTGCCGCCCTTCAAAAACGGCTGGATGAGATCGACGACCTTGATGCCGGTCTCGAACATTTCCTCGTGCGTGGACTGCTCGTCGAAGAGCGGCGCGGGGCGGTGAATGGGATTGCGCTGCTTTTCGCCGACCGGCCCGAGATTGTCCACCGGCTCGCCGATAACGTTGAGCACGCGGCCCAGCGTCTCGCGGCCCACGGGCACGCTGATGGGGCCGCCGAGGTCGATGGCCTTCATGCCGCGCACCATGCCGTCGGTCGCTTCCATGGCGACGGTGCGCACGCGCCCTTCGCCGAGGTGCTGCTGCACTTCGAGGATGACGCTGATGGGCGCGGGCACGTTGAAGCCGTCGCTGGTGACGCGCAGCGCCTGATAGATGGGCGGCATCGTTGCTTCTTCAAACTGCACGTCCACCGCGGGACCGGAGATCTGGATTACTTTGCCGATGTTTTCTGCCATTTTTTGCCTTCTTAGCTATTAGCTCTTAGCTGTTAGCTATTAGCTTGATTCTCGTCTCCGCAAGCTCTAGCTAAAAGCTAATAGCTAACGGCTAAAAGCTGCTTCTCAGAGCGCTGCCGCTCCGCTTACAATCTCGATGATCTCCTTGGTGATGGCCGCCTGGCGCACGCGGTTCATGTGCAGCGTGAGCGAGTCGATCATGTCCGAGGCGTTGTTGGTGGCCGAATCCATGGCCGTCATGCGGGCGGCGTGCTCGGCGGCAACGCTCTCCGTCATCGCATGGAAAAGCTTGGACGAAATATACTGCGGCAGCAGCGCATCAAAAAGCTGCGCGGGAGGCTGCTCGTAGATGTAGTCCACATTCGCCGTGCCGAATTTGCGCGCTTCCTCGTCGGCCTCGCGGGTGTCTGCCTCTTCAAGCGAAACGCCGGCAGTCGCAGCGGCCTGTCCTGCGCGCGCCAACTCCTCCGCCGACTGCTCTGTGGACGCCGCAATCTCCTGCCCGCCGATCTTGACGAGCGGAAGGATTTTTTCGACGACTACGCGCTGCTGGATGACGGACTTGAACTCGTTGTAAACGATATAAGCCGCGTCAATCTCTTCGCGCTCGTAGCGGTCGATGATGTTGCCGGCCAGTTCATAGACGCGGCTGGTTTCGAGCTTGAGCAACATGCCGGGATGGTCGCCGGTCAACTCCACGCGGCTCTTGCGCGGGCCGCGAACGGAAGGCGCTTCGTCTGTTGCTTCGGAGTATTCGGCTGCCGGAAAGCGGCGGCGCATGGTGTCGCGCGATTTGCGGCCCACGGCCTCAATATCGATCTCTTTACCCGCTTCGCTTCCGTCGATGAAGTGAAACGCGGCCTTGAGAATGTTCGCGTTGAAAGCGCCGGCAAAGCCCTTGTCACCGCTGACGACAACGAGCAGCACGCGCTTCTCCGGTCGCGTGGCAAAGAGCGGATGGCGCAGGTTGCCGGTCGTCTCGTCAAAGATGTCGATGCGCCGCGTGAGCGATTCGAGCACGCTGGCAATCATCTTTGCGTAGGGACGCGCCGACATAGCGCGCTCCTGCGCGCGGCGCAGCTTGGCCGCCGAGACCATCTTCATGGCCTTGGTGATCTGGCGCGTGTTCTTTACGCTTCTGATGCGCCGCCGTAAATCGAGTACGTTCGCCATAGTCTTCCGTTACGCCGTGACAGCTTCCGCCTGTTGCGCCTTGAAGTTTTCCTTGTACTCTTTCAGGGCTTCATGCAGCTTGGCGCGCACGTCGTCGTCAATCTGCTTCTTCGTGGTCAGGTCGGCAACCAGCGCCGACTGCGCGGACTCGAAATACTTGTACAGGCCGTCTTCGAAGGAGCGAATCTCTTCGATCTTCAGGTCGTCGAGGTAGCCCTGCGTGCCGGCGAAGAGGATGATTGCCTGCTGCTGCCAGGTGAGCGGCTGGAACTGCGGCTGCTTGAGCAGTTCGGTAAGGCGCTGGCCGCGGTTGAGCTGCTTCTGGGTGAGCGGGTCGAGGTCCGAGCCGAACTGTGCGAAGGCCGCAAGCTCGCGGTACTGCGCAAGATCGAGCTTCAACGTGGAACCGACCTGCTTCACAGCCTTGATGGCCGCCGAGAAGCCGACACGCGAGACCGACAGACCGACGTTCACCGCGGGACGAACACCGGAGTTAAAGAGGTCCGTCTCAAGGAAGATCTGGCCGTCGGTAATCGAAATCACGTTGGTAGGAATGTAGGCCGAAACGTCGCCGGCCTGCGTCTCAATGACCGGAAGCGCGGTGAGCGATCCGCCGCCCTTTTCCTTGCTCATCTTGGACGAGCGTTCAAGCAAACGCGAGTGGAGATAGAACACGTCGCCGGGATAAGCTTCACGGCCCGGCGGACGGCGCAGCAGCAGCGAAATCTCGCGGTACGCCATGGCGTGCTTGGAGAGATCGTCATACATCACAAGCGCGTGCTTGCCGTTGTCGCGGAAATATTCGCCCATGGCCGTCGCAGCGTAAGGCGCGAGATAGAGCATCGGCGCGGGCTCGGAGGCCGAGGCGGCCACGATGATCGTGTGGCCCATGGCGCCGTGCTCGGTAAGCGTCTGGACAACCTGCGCGATCGACGAGCGCTTCTGGCCGATGGCGCAGTAGATGCAGATCAGGTCATTCTTGGCGTTGTTAATGATGGTGTCAAGCAGCACGGCGGTCTTGCCGGTCTGGCGGTCGCCGATGATAAGCTCGCGCTGGCCGCGGCCAATCGGAATCATGGCGTCGATGGCCTTGAGGCCGGTCGCCATGGGCTCGCGGACGGGCTGGCGGTCGATGATTCCCGGAGCCAGGCGTTCGACGGGGAACGAAGCCGAGGCCGCAATGGGACCCTTGTCGTCGATTGGTTCCCCGAGCGCGTTGACGACGCGGCCGATCATGGCATCGCCCACGGGCACGGAGAGAATCTTGCCGGTGCGCTTGACCTCCTGACCTTCGCTCAGCTCGGTGTAGTCGCCGAGGATGACGGCGCCGACCTGATCCTCTTCGAGCGAGAGCGCCAGGCCTGCAATGCCATGCGGGAAGCTGAGCAGCTCGCCGGCCATGACCTTGTCGAGTCCGTGGATGCGCGCAATGCCATCGCCAAGCGAGGTAATGGTGCCGACTTCGTCGACCTGCACCTTCGAGTCGTAGTTCGCAATCTGCTCGCGCAGAAGCTGTGTAATCTCGTCTGCCTTGATTTGAGCCATCTTCAGGTTCCTTGCCTGCGGGCCTTAGCCCGCGACTAATACTTCCTTAAGTCTTTCCAGCCGCCCGCGGACAGAGCCATCGTAAACCGTGGAGCCGATGCGAACCACCGCGCCGCCGAGAATGTCTTTGTCCAGCTTGAAGGTGGGTTGAATCCTTGATCCGGCGAGCTTGCCCACGCCGGCCAGCAGCGTTGCCTTCTCGGCGTCGCCCAGCTCGCGGGCGGTGGTAATCTCCGCCTGGCGGATTCCCTGCCGCTCTTCCATCTCGGCGCGGTAGGCTGCAACCACTTCTTTCACGTGCGCGATGCGGTCGTTGTGAATGAGCACCGCGATCAGGTTGCGTGTTTCTTTTTGCAAGCCGAGTTTCGCGTTGAGCTTGTCGAGAATCGCAATCTTCTGCACCCCCGGAAGCGCCGGGTTCTCAAAGGTCGCGCGTAGCTCGGTGCTGCCATCCCATGTGCCGAGCAAATCGTTTAACTGCGCGTCAATCGCGGCGGCATCAAGATGCGCCGAGGTTACAACGTCGGCAAAGGCGCGTGCATAGCGGGAGGCGAATGCGGACATCAGTTCTTCCCTCCCGGCTCCGTCTGGGCCACAAACTCTTCAATCAGTGCGCGGTCGTTTTCGGCGGTCAATGTCAACTGCTTTACCGCGTGGTCGATGGCGAGATCGGCTGCGAATGCCTTGAGGCCGCGCTGCGCCTGCGCGGCGGCCACACCAATCTCCTGCTCCGCGGCGGCGACGATGCGCGCCGACTCCTCGCCGAGCGAAGACTTGATGCGGGCCTCGTCGTTCTTGATATCGTCTTCCACCTGCGTGCGAATCTTCGCGATCTCCTCGTCAAGCTTTGCAAGCTGCGCTTCAACGGCGCTAAGCCGCGTGTTGGCGTCGGTGGTGGTCTTGCGGGCTTCAGCGAGACTCTGGTTCAGCGTCTCCCGGCGCTTCTTCAGCGCCTTGGGAACAAACCGCACCAGCGGAATCACGATGGCGAAGAAAATGATCGCGAAATTGATCCACTCAAAGATGCGGGCAGAGGTTTCCACGTCGAGGCCCATCGACTTGCCGATGGACTCGACCAGCTTGGTATGGCGGAACTGGTTCTCGTCCACGCCCCCGGACTTCGCCTTTTTCTCTTCAGGCTGATCGGATGCCTTCCCGGCAGGCGCGGTTTGCGTAGCTGCAGACTCTTGCGCCAGAGCGCGGACAGGAGCAGACGCAGTTCCCGCAGCCATAACAAGCGCGAGTGCAAGCAATGCGAGAACTTTTCGCGTGAATTTCATCGCGCACCCCCAGCCGCCACCGGCAGAACAGCGCGCACCACGCGGCTGGCCAGATCCCCGGCCGAAGCCTGAATGGTCTGGCGCGCCGTCTCGGCCTCGGTCTCGATGCCGGCCTTGGCCTGGCTGACCTTGACCCCGGCGGCCTTGCGCGTCTCGTTCAGCGCGGCGTCGCGCTCGGCGGCCCACTGCTGAATGCGCTGCTCGCGGGCCTTGAAAATCTCGGCGCGGGCCTGACGCAACTTCTCGGCATACTCCCGCGAGCGCTCTTCAGCGCGGGCAATCGCCTTGTGCGCCTCTTCCACGGCGCCGGAGGTGCGGGCGCGGCGCTCGGCCAGCGTACGTGAGAGCGGACCCTGAATCAGAAATTGATAAGCCAGCACCAATACGATGAAGAGCAGCACCGTAGGCACGGCCCCGATCAGCAGTTGCCCCACCGTCTCAAGAATGGAAGGTTGCTGAGCCTGCGCGGGAGACTGCGCAAGAGCCTGCGTGGGGGCATCAAGCAAAAAAATCCCGACTTGTTGAATGATTCCGTTCATGCTGGGTTCGGTGTTCGATCAGGAGCCCGTAAGAGCAGGCTGATTGGATGGAACAACGCTTTCCGATTTGGATGGCGTAACACTTTTTTGTATCAGGCATCCCCTTCCAAGGTCAATGCTCCGGAAGGCTTTAGAGGCGGTTTGGAGGCATGCTCTCCCGCACTGTGATTTCCGTCACCGGAGGGGCTGAAATTTACCTGAGATTTTTCTTGCTATCGGCCGGAATCGGCCTAGACTGGAAATACCACCTAGACCCGGTTCAGGGTCCAGCGGGCAGCAGGTTCGGGGAATCATTCCACTCCCCTTGCAGGCTGCCCGCTTCTTATTTGAGAGGGTGTTTCCTCTGCTTTTTCGACGAGTGCGCATCGCCCGCGCTCCGAATTTCAGCAAGCCATATCGCGCGCCTGCTCCCCGTCCGTTTCCACGCCTCCCGCTATGGCACGGGCCTCCCGCTGCAGCGAAGTCTCGCATCGAGCGGTGAACTCATCGGAAAGCTCGCCCATCGTAAGAATTTCGCTCCGCTGATCTTCCAGAACCGGATGCGGCAGCCGACCGGGAAACCAGACCGTCGGCATTTGCCCCAGAAAGGAGGACCACATGCTGAATGTGGAGCCGGAGGTGATGAGAATCCGCGCCTGGCTGAGCCCGAGGATGTCGGCAATGCTCGATCCGAAGCTGGCCCGGGTTACTCCATCCATATCGAGCAGCGGAGCCAGCTCCTGGTCCGTGCCGTCGCTGAAGACCGCCGCCGAAAGCCTTCCCAGGCGCGCTGTCAGTTGCCGCAGGATTCCGGCATACCAGTCGAGATTGATCCGGGCGTTTCCATCCGACGGATTGCCGCCGCTGAAGTCGCCCAGGCGCACATGAATCGCCACATCGGGCGAAAAACCTGTTTCGAGCGCCCGCTTATGCCGTCGACGCACCATTTGCAGCAGCTCCGCGCTCACCAGCTCCCGGTACGGAAGAATGGGAGCGAGATACCCCTCCATCCCCTGAAACGTGACCGTGGAGCCATCTGAAATCGGACCACCTAGCCTGTCTTCGGAAACTTGTTTGCTTGTGGCCAGCAGCCGCAGGCGCTCTAGTCCCGAGACCTCATCCGGCGCGGATTGAAAGAGATCGTGATAAGTCCTCTTGTCCGGGCTGTGCTGCACCCATTGCTCGCGGCAAATCTGGAACCATGTAGGGCTGATTCGCCGCAACCCATGGCGCCTGGATTGAACCAGGCAGCGAGCCCATGGAAAAAGCAGGTTGGAGAGTCCAGCTCCGCCTACACGGAACAGCCCGAATTCGCGGCTCCTGGCATGACCCAATGCAGGAAAGGCATAACAGTTTCGGTATGCAGGAGCAGCACTGCGGTCCATGTAGGCCAGCCTCTAGTCTCGGATTGTAAACGGCATATCTTTAACAACCAGAATGAATGCTATGCGCAACAGGCAGCACAAAGCAGATAGTCGATGAAAACCGTCCATTCCATGCCGCGAAGATTCAAGCCGCGGAGAGCAGCACGTCAATTGGCAGAATCGGTTCTGGGGACAATGCGAATAATGTTATGTTCCACCGTGAACGACAGATCCGGTCTCACGCGGAGCACCGACTCTTCAAGGTCTTTAAGCTGGGGATAATCGTGCGTGCCATCAAAACAATGCGCATCGTCGATGAGCACGACATGGTTGCGAATCGGGTGATTGAATACATAATCGAGCTCGGCGGAGATCGGGGTGTCGATTTCAGCCTTGGCGGTATTGCCAGCCGAATAATGCGCATCGAGCCATAGGAGGCAAGGACTCTTCATCTGCGCAAGAACGGAAGGAAATACAACAGCACTATCTCCCTGAAGACACTTGATATGCGGATAGGGAGCCATGCGCCGGACGGCGGCGGCATGAAATTCAGGGCTCAATTCGATGGTAAAGATGCTCGAAAAAACATCCTTCATCGCAATATCCATCTCGCCATACAAGGTTCCGGTTTCAATCATCGTGCTCACGCCATATTTCTTAGCGTATTGACGAATAACCTGCCGCTTATAGCCGCTCGGAGGTGGAGCCGGGCGGCCATTGCGCTCCCAGGTACGCAGAGTCATCGAATCCTTGATCTCGCGTGCTACTGGCCAGAGCGGCGTGTTCGATATATAAGGGCGCAGTTTCCCGGCCCAATAGGAATATGTACTTTCTCGCTGGGGCATCGTGTTTACCGAGTCAGTCTCCATGGCAGGATAGTACCAGAGAAAATGTGCGGCGAAAACTGCCCGGCGCTCCCTCCTGATGGAATCCTGTTTTTAGAGCATTTCTCGTGCTGGTATAGAGTCTCGGGTGCCCCACCCTCGCCACGTCTTTGTTTTGTGGCTAGGCCACCCGGCACCCGGCTTTTAGCAGTTTACGGAAGAACGAACGAGCGTGCGATCCCACCCTTGCGCCAGAACAAAGGTGCAAGGGTGGGGCACGGAGTGTTCTGTTCTCGGACTACTTTCTGGATTACTTTCTAAGAATCTTCTAATTATTCAACGGTTAGAAAGGTCTCACTCCTGCTCTTTCACGCGAGTATCCGACGCTTTTCAGGACTACTCGCATGGCTTGCTCTGCCCGACAATTCTTTGCTGCTGCCGGCCTTGCGGCGCTGGCGCTCTCTCCGGCGCTTCATGCCGGCGGGCCGCGGTATGTGGCTGGAACAACGTTCTTTAACGCCAGCGTGATGGGCCAGCCGGTGCACTGGGCCGGCGGGCAGGTGAGCTATTATGTGGACCGGGGCGCGCTGAGCGCAATGGTAACAAATCAGCAGGCCGTGGCAATGGTGGACGCGGCGGCGGCGCTTTGGAGCGCGGTTCCCACAGCAGGCGTTGTGCTGACCGATGCAGGCTCGCTGGCTGAGGATGTGAGCGGGGCGAATACGGCTCCCGGCTCGGGCAATCTGACCACAGGAGAGCCGGTCTTTGCGGCTCCGGCGGATGTGGCTCCGGCGGCAACGGGCATTCCCGTGGGGGTGGTCTTTGACGAGGACGGCTCGGTTCTCGATACGCTCTTCGGCGCATACACCAGCGACCCTTCGAGCTGCCAGTCGAATGCCGTGACGGTGTGGATGGACAGCGTAAACGCCGATGCGACGATCTCCCATGCGGTGATGATTCTGAACGGGCGCTGCACGGATACTTCGGAGCGGATTACGATGATGAACTTCGCTCTCGAACGCGCCTGGGGCGAGATTCTCGGCCTCGGGTACGCGCAGATTTATCCCAGCGCGGCCACCCAGAGCAATACGGACGAGATGCAGGCGTGGCCGGTGATGCAGCCCATGATGGGCGTCTGCGGGCCGGCGGGCGGCGACTGCGTTCCGAACCCCGGTTCGCTGCGGCCGGACGATATTGCCGAGGTGAACCGGATCTACCCGATTACCGCGGCGAATCTGGCGAGCTTTCCGGGCAAGGAGCTTACGGCGGCGAATACGGTTTCGATTCAGGGCACGATCAGCTTTCGCGGCGGCACGGGGATGCAGGGGGTGAATGTGCTGGCCGTGCCGCTCGACGCTGGCGGCAACCCGATGTACGCCTATACGGTAAGCGCGGTCTCCGGCGAGTATTTCAGCGGCAACCACGGCAGCGCGGTGACGGGCATGACGGACGCGAACGGGGTTCCGCTCTCGCAGTGGGGCTCGAACGACCCGACGCGGCAGGGCTTTTTTGACTTGAGCTACATCCCGCTTCCCGACGGAATGACTTCGGCGAGCTTCCAGTTGACCTTTGAGGCCATGGACTCGCTCTATATCGAGGAAGACACCGTGGGACCGTACGTGGGCGGCTCGCCCTCGCCTTCGGGAACGCTTTCGCCGGTAATGGTGGCAAGCCTTGCGCCCGGCGGCTCGCAAACGGTGACGGTGAATGTGGCGGATTCCTCGGCGGGTGGGAGCTACGATGCGATTTCGACGGAAGAGTCGCCGCGGTTGCTGCCAGCGAGCGGCCTGTGGGCAGGACTGCTGGGACAGATTCAGCAGAGCGACTGGTTCAATTTTCCGGTGCGCGGCAACCGGCTGTTTACGGTGGTAACGCAGGCGATAAACGAGCAGGGCCTGCCGAGCCAGACGAAGGCAATGCCGGCATTGGGAATCTGGGACGCCTTCGATGCCGTGGGTGCACCCGCGGTGGGAGTGGCGCCGGGGCTGAACGGCAGCGGAGTGGGCGAGTCATGGTTGCAAGTCTCGACCGGCGCGGACGATGTGGTGCGGCTGGGAATTGCCGACATCCGCGGCGACGGCCGGCCCGATTATGCCTATGACGGCTGGGTGCTGTACGCGGACACGGTTTCTCCGGCGCGGCTGCCGGCGGGCGGCGGGCCGATTGTGATTGAAGGCATGGGCTTTCGGCCTCAGGATACGGTGATGGTGGGCGGGAAGGCGGCGGAGATAACGGGGATTTCGCCGAATGAGATTACGGCAATTGCGCCGGCGGCGGCTTCGGGCGTGACCGGCTCGGTGGATGTGGAGGTGGACGACCAGCCAATCCTGAACGCGGCGGCGATTGTTTACGGCGGCACCAGCTACGACTCGGCGACGGGCGACTCGCTGACGCTGGCGACGGCTCCGGCGAACACGGTGCCGATCGGCGTGCCGCTGCCCTTTTCCGTAACGGCGCTGGGCGCGGACCTGACTCCCGCGGGCGGCGTGACGGTGACATATACCGTGACCGGCGGGACAGCGGCGCTGGGCTGCGGGCAAACGATCTGCGCGGTGACGGCGGCGGGCGACGGCACGGCTTCGATGACCGTGACGGCGACGGATGGGACGCCGAGCGTGGTAATTGCCGCGCTGACCAACGGCGCGCAGTTGCAAGCGCACTTTACCGGAGGAACGCCGCCGGTAATCGCGGCGCTGACGCCGCAGTTGTCTCTGGCCGCTGCAGCCACAATTGCCTGGCCGACCGAGGCGCTGGTGCTGAACAACGGCGTGCCGATGGGCGGGCAGGCCGTGGCGTGGCAGATGCCGAGCGGGGGCGGCATTGCAGCGCAGGATTCGGCGGCGGCGATCTCTTCTTCCAGCGGCATTGCGGCGAAAATGTTGACCGTGGGGCCTCTGACGGAGGGCCAGCAGGCGACCGTGCAGGCCTGCCTGAACGGAACTGCGCAGTGCGTAAGCTTCTCGGCGCTCGGATCGAGGCCGGAACTTGCGACTGTCGAGGCTGTCTCCGGGACGGCGCAGAGTTGGGCGCTGGCCGGCGCGCCGAGCATGATCGTGCTGCGGGTGCGGGATACGGACGGCAACCCGATGGCGGGGGGCATAGTGGCGCTGTATCAGTCGGTTTACGCGTGGGCGCCGCCCTGCCCGCCGCATGGCCGCTGCGCCCAGGCGGAGCTGCTGGCAACGCAAAGCTCCACGGCCGTCTCGGCGCTCGATGGCACGGTGAGCTTTACCCCGGCGGCGATTCCCGGCGTGGCTACGAATACGGTTGCCGTGGCTGCGACGGGCGACACAAGCACGGTGAATGTTTCGATTGAGATGCACCCGTAGTTGCAGCTTTTCGCTCCCTGCGGCTCGCTCCCGCATCTGAATCAATGAGAGCGAGGGCGGATTGAGCCAACTGAAAACTCCCATTGTGCAGGCCGGCGCGAGGCCGCATGTTGTCATCGTCGGCGGAGGCTTTGCCGGAATCCATGCGGCGAAGGCCCTGGGGCGGCTGCCGGTCGATCTGACCGTCATCGACCGGCGCAACCACCACACCTTTCAGCCGCTGCTCTACCAGGTGGCGCTGGCGGTGCTTTCGCCGGCCGATATTGCCCAGCCTATCCGCGCCATTCTGAGCCGGAATGAGAACACGCAGGTGCTGATGGATGAGGTGACGGGGATCGATGCTGCGGGCCGCGTGCTGTCGCTGGCCAGCGGCACACGGCTCGGCTACGACTACCTGCTTCTGGCCACAGGGGCGACGCATTCCTATTTTGGCAAGGACGAGTGGGCTGCGCTGGCGCCGGGGCTCAAGACTATCGAGGACGCGACCGAGATTCGGCGGCGGGTGCTGCTGGCCTTCGAGCTGGCTGAGCGGCAGACGCAGGAGCAAGGCTGGCACCCTCCGCTTAACTTTATCGTTATCGGCGGCGGGCCGACGGGTGTGGAGCTGGCCGGGGCCATCGGCGACATTACGCAGTTTTACCTCGAACACGACTTCCGGCACATTGACCCGCGCAAGAGCCGCGTGATTCTGATGGACGGCGGCGACCGCGTGCTGGCGGCCTACCCGCCGGAGCTTTCGGCGAAGGCTGCGGAGGCATTGGCGAAGCGCGGCGTGGAGTTGCACCTCAAGAACCATGTTACGAACATCGGACCCGGCTGGGTGGAGGCCGGCAGCGAGCGCATTGAAGCTGCGGTGACGCTGTGGGCTGCGGGCGTGCAGGCTTCGCCGCTTGGAAAGCTGCTGGGGGCGACGACAGATAAGCGCGGATGCGTGTTGGTCGATAACGAGCTGAATCCGCAGAGTCCCGCTAGCACGAGCCCGGAAGGCGCGAGTCCGGCAGACGGCGGCATGGCGAATGTCTTTGTCCTCGGCGATCTGGCGCACTTCGAGCAGGACGGCAAGCAGATTCCCGGCGTGGCGCAACCGGCAATCCAGATGGGCGACCACGCAGCCAAGATGATTGCGGCGGACCTGGCCGGCAGGCCGCGCCCCGCCTTCCGCTACTTCGACAAGGGCGACATGGCGACAATCGGGCGCATGGCCGCCGTGGCCGATGTGAAATGGCCGTTTACGGCGCGCTTGAGCGGAATTCCGGCGTGGATGACGTGGAT
>JAATFM010000260.1 GCA_015655195.1 Terriglobales bacterium | reverse complement strand
GACTTCGACAAGCAGTCGCACATACATCCCGGCGACCCGGCCGACGCCGAGCACATTGCCTGGAACTGGCATTTCATCGAGCGGCAGTATCACAACCGCGGTTACGCCGCGGCGCGCATCACGCCCACGGCCACGCTCGACCACGCGCAGCACACGGTGAGCTATGCCGTAACCGCTGAGCAGGGAGCCGTCTATAAAATGGGCAAGCTCACCATTGTGAATGTCTCGGACGATCTCCGCAAGCTGATGCTTGCGGCCTGGAAGATGCCCGAGGGCGCGGTCTTCGACGAGAGTAAAATTCTCAGCTTCTACGCCGCCGACGCCACTGTAAATCCGCAGCTCTCCCGCATCTTTCACGCCGTAAACTGCGGATCCGAGGAGCACCTGAACGACGACACAAAAACCGTCGATGTGGTTTTGAAGCTGGAGAAACGCGCCCAGTAAAGTTATTCTCGTCCCATGCTGCATACGGTTCTGAACAACATGTTCCAGTTGCCGCTTCCGATTCTGGAGAAGCTGCTGCGCCCCGTGATCGTCTACCTGGTGCTGGTGATTCTGCTACGCATCTTCGGCAAACGGGAGCTGGCGCAGTTGAACCCCTTCGACCTCGTTGTTCTGCTCTCGCTCTCGAACACCGTGCAGAACGCGATCATCGGCGATGACAACTCAGTCTCCGGCGGGGTGATCGGCGCCATCAGCCTGCTGACGATCAACTGGCTCGTGGTGCGGGTGCTCTTCAGCTCGCCGCGGCTGACGCGCATCCTGCAGGGGCGCTCCACGGCGCTGGTGAAGGACGGAAAAATCGACCAGAAAGCGCTGAAGCACGAAAACCTGACGCACGAGGAGCTGATGGAAGTCATCCACAAACAGGGCTTCGAGAGCCTGCGTCAAGTGAAGCTCTGCGAGCTGGAGCCGAACGGCTCGTTCTACGTGGAAGGCGTTGAGCCGGGCACGGCGGAACAGCAGCACGCGGAGGTAATGGCCCGGCTCGACGCGCTTACGAAGGAGTTGGCTGCGCTACGGGGAGGCGAAACTCAGGCTGCGCCAGCTTCCGAGTAAGCTCCGCAAGCGAGGCTGCCGTCTGCGGCTTCTGCGTTGCCTGTACCAGCAGCATGGCCGCCTCGATCGTCATGCCCGGCGGAGGAACCATCAGGTCGGTCTGCTTCAAGGCGCTCCACAGCGCGGCGTTTTGAAACGCCACCGTGCCGCCGCCGCGCTTTTCCTGCGAAATCATGCGGTTGATGTCGCCCACGCAAACCCAGTTGCCGGCCGTGGTAAGGCCCCACTTGGCGTGGTCGCGCGTCTCCGGCCAGGCCCACGGTGCGCCGAGCGGCCGCAGATCAATGTACTTGATGTCGTAAACCTGATGCACGCCGTCGCTGTCGGTCGTGGGCGGAATGGGACCGCGAATCCACGTCTCAACGTCCATGTCCTGCTTGAGCGCGGGGCCGACCAGATCGTTCCAGAAATCCTGGCCCCATTCGCGGTTCTTGGCAATGACGTGAAAGCGGTGCCCGCCGCGCGTCTTGCAGATGATGTTGCTGGAGCCGCCCGCGCCGCTTGTACTGATCTTCTGCGTGAGCAGGTAGAGGGGATCGGTCGCGCTGAGGCCGGTCGGCAGATGCGGCAGATAGGATTGCGGCTGCTGATACGAGGCCATCTGTGCGGCAATGGTTCCGGCGGTGGCGAGGTCGATGGAGAGGCAGAGGAAAGTCTGGCCGTATTCGGGAGTGGGCGCTGCGGTTGCGCCGGGGTCGGCATACTTCGGCCAGGAATGCACGAGCCAGAGAGCGGTTTGCGTGTCAAGATCGAAGGCCAGCACGCCCTTGGTGTGGCCAAGAACGCTGCTGTCGTTGCGGTCGGCGTCGGTGGGCATCTCATCGTTGTACAGAATCCAACCAGTGGTTTCATCCTGCGATTGAAAGACCGCATTCAGCGTAAGGTCGAGTGCGCTTTCGCCGTCGCCAAGCTGGTGCGGAGAATACTGCGTCTTGTCCGTATGCGGGTCAAAGTAAACGTACTCGTAGCCCGCCGCCACAATGGCGGCTCCGCCGTCCGGCTGCTCCTTGAGCTTGGGAACCTTATACAGAAACCACCAGTCGACGGGGTTGCCGTTTTCATCCAGCGCGGAAATCTGCAATTCGCACCTCTGTATATCGGCCGTTTACGGAATCAGCCGCTCGCAGAATAGTGCGGCGCGCAGCGGCGCCGTACCATCAACCTACGAACAATTCATCGCTAACAGAGATGCGTTGCAATCGGGTAAAGCGCGGGCTTTACTCCCACTCGATGGTGCCCGGCGGCTTCGAGGTAATGTCGTAGACGACGCGGTTGATGCCGCGAACCTCGTTGACAATGCGGCTGGAAATCTTCTTCAACACGTCATACGGCAGCGGAGTCCAGTCGGCGGTCATGCCGTCTTCCGAGTGCACGGCGCGAACCGCGGCGGTATAGGCGTAGGTGCGCTGATCTCCCATGACGCCGACCGACATGACGGGCAGCAGCACCGCAAAACTCTGCCAGATTTTGGTATAGAGGCCGGCGGCTTTGATCTCGCCGACGACAATCTCGTCTGCTTCCTGCAACAATGCGACGCGGTCGGCGGTGACTTCGCCGAGAATGCGGACGGCGAGACCGGGGCCAGGAAACGGCTGGCGCGAGAGAATCTCCTCCGGCATTCCCATGTCGCGGCCGATGCGCCGGACCTCGTCCTTGAACAAATCGCGCAGCGGCTCAATGAGCTTGAGCTTCATGGAATCGGGCAGCCCGCCGACATTGTGATGGCTCTTGATCGTCTGGCTGGGGCCTTTAACACTGCTCGATTCGATAACGTCCGGGTAGAGCGTTCCCTGCACCAGCCAATCGACTCCGCCGGTTTCCTTAGCGATGCGCGTGGCCTCATCGTCGAATACGGCGATGAATTCCGCACCGATAATCTTGCGCTTCTTCTCAGGGTCCGTGACTCCTGCAAGTTTCGAAAGAAACCGCTCGCTCGCGTCAACCGCGACAAGATTCAGACCCAGCTTGTCGCGCAGATTCTTCTGCACGTTCTCAAATTCCTTCTTGCGAAGAACGCCGTTGTTTACGAAGACGCAGGTAAGCTGGCTGCCGATGGCCTTGTGGACGAGCACGGCCGCGACCGACGAATCCACGCCGCCCGAAAGCGCGCAAATGACATGATCCTTGCCAACCTTCTCGCGGATCGACGCCACCGTCGTCTCGACAAAGTGCGCCGGGGTCCAGTCACCGCTGGCGCCGCAGATGCCGAAGACGAAGTTCTTAAGCAGTTGCGGCCCGAGTGGTGTGTGATGCACTTCGGGATGGAACTGCACGGCCCAGATGCGGCGGTCCTCGTTGGCAATCCCGGCCAGCGCGTTGCTGGTCGCCGCCGTCCGCTCAAATCCCGCAGGCAGCTCCAGCGCCTCGTCCCCGTGGCTCATCCAGACTTGTAACTCATGCGGCAGGCCGGCAAAAAGCGGCGTAGAGGGCTTTTCCACGGTTACTTCCGCGTGGCCGTACTCGCGCTTGTCCGCCGAGCGGACTTTGCCGCCGAGATGATGCACGATGAATTGCAGGCCATAGCAGATGCCGAGAATCGGCAGGTTCTCATCAAGAATTTTGGGGTCGGCAGCCGGTGCGTCAGCGTCATACACCGATGACGGCCCGCCGGAAAGAATGATGCCGAGCGGCTTATGGCTCTGGATTTCGGCGAGCGGCGCCGTGCAGGGCAGAACGATGGAAAAAACATTCAGCTCACGGATACGCCGAGCAATAAGCTGCGTGTATTGCGAGCCGAAATCGAGGATAACGATTGTCTGAGTGTCCACGTTTCAGTGTGGCAGGGGGCGGCGGGAACTGTAAAGAACCTTGGCTGGTTCCAGTACTGTCCCATTTTGAAGAAGAATCCAGAATGCCATTGATCCGGGCGCGATTGCGGCTCCCCCCGGATTGCACCGGCAATCCATCCCGGTGCGAGCAAGCTTTCCCTGGCGGATTTCGATTGACTTCCCGCCGCGGAATCGCAATAGTTTGACTAACGCGAAGCCGGAAATCTCTCGATTCTGTAGATAAGCCGATCCAGATAAGCCCATCTACAGGCTGAGGTCGCGGGGGAGCCGTGAGCAACCTGACACAAAGCAAACGATCCGCGACATCAGAGATCGGAAGAATTGCGCTGGCGCTGGTCGTGGTGGCGGCGGCGTATCTGGTGCGTCTGTGGCTGCTCCAGCAATTCGGCTTCTCGCTTTCAATTTATCTGACGTACCTCACGGTAATCGTTCTCGATGCGCTTCTGCTGGGCCTGTGGCCGGGGCTGGCTGCAACGGCCGCCACCGCGCTGCTGATGGACTACACCGCGATTCCTCCGACCAACTCGTTCGGTATCAAGAGATCAGGGGACTTTGCCGCGCTGCTTCTCTCGGTGATGCTCTGCGCCGGGTTCTGCGTACTGGCGGAGCGGTTCCGGCGAAGCCAGCACCGGGCCGGAAAACTGGAGGGCGCGCAGGCTCTCAACGAGGCCCGCGCCCGGTTTCAGGCTGCCATCGAGAGCTCCGCCGAGGCAATGTTCCTCTGCGACACGCAGGGTAATGTGATCGAGTTCAACCAGGCCTTCGCCGCCTTCCACAAAGTAGCGGACAAGTCGGAATATCCGCGGAAGCTTGCCGACTTCGCGAACATCATCGAGGTCTGCTATCCGGATGGGAGCCCCGTCCCGCCGGAGCAGTGGGCCTCAAGCCGGGCGCTGAGCGGGGAACAGGCAACGGGCGTGGAATACCTGAACCGGCGCAAGGACACCGGCGAGACGTGGATTGGCAGTTTCAACTTTGCGCCAATCCGCGCCGAAGACGGAAGGATTGCGGGCTGCATGGTGAGTGCGCTCGACATCACCGAGCGCAAGCGGGCCGAGGAGGCGTTGCGGCTCAGTGAGGCCCGCTACCGTGCCGCCTTTCAGACAAGCCTGGACATTATGGTGATTGCCAGCTTGCCGGATTGCCGGAGCGTTGATGTGAATCCGCGATTCACGGAAGAGTTCGGATACAGCCGCGAAGAAGCGATTGGCCAGACATCCGGAGAACTCGGCATGTGGGCTCATGAGCAGGATCATGCGATGCTCGTTCAATCGTTTCGCGATGAAATGCCGTATCGCGATGTATGCATTGAATTCAAAAAGCGCGACGGGACCGCATTGTGGGGGATTGCCTCCGCCAGCCGGCTGGAAATTGATGGCAAGCCATGCATTCTTGTTTCGGTGCGCAACATTACCAGTGAGAAAAACGCCGAGGAAGCGCTTCGGCTCAGCGAGGCCCGCTACCGCGCCGCCTTTGAGACCAGCCCCGACGTGATCGTGATCTCACGCTTCTCCGACGGCGTGTATCTGGACGTGAACCCGACCTTCACCGAGGTGACGGGCTGGCAGCGCGAGGAGGTAATCGGCAAGACATCGAGGGAGATTGACGTCTGGGTCGATTACGAAAATCGCGACGCGATGATGGAGATTATCCGCACGGGGCAGACCTTCCGCGGCGTGGAGGTTCAGTTTCGCCGCAAGGACGGCTCGACGCTGTGGAGCAATATCTACGCCACAACAATGCAGTTGGGCAACGAGTTGTGCCTGCTGACCCAGGTCCGCGACATTTCGAATGAGAAGCGGGCCGAAGAGGAGATTCGCACGCTGGCCTTTTACGACCAGGTGACAGGACTGGCAAATCGCCGCCTGCTGGCCGAACAGTTCCGCAAAAGTATTGCGATGAGTTCGCGGACGCATCGCAAGCGCGCCCTGCTCTTCCTCGACCTGGACAACTTCAAAAAGCTCAACGACACACGCGGCCATCACACCGGCGACCTGCTGCTGCACGAGGTAGGCCGAAGGCTTTCGGAGTGCGTGAGCCCGTCGGACACAGTCTCGCGGCTGGGCGGCGATGAGTTCGTGCTGATCCTCGAAGAGTTGCACGGCTATCCGGAAGTGGCGGCAACGCAGGCAATGGAAGCGGCGGAACGGATTATCAACAGCCTCAACCAGCCGTACCTGATCGACCAGATCGAGTGCCGCACCTCTTGCAGCATCGGCATTACCGTCTTCGGCGACGAGCAGCAGGATTTCAACCACGTGCTGCAACAGGCCGACATCGCGATGTATCAAGCCAAGGCCGCCGGGCGCGGCACCATGCGTTTTTTCGCACCGAGTTTGCAGGCCGCCGTCACGGCCCGCGCCACGCTCGAAGAGGAGATTCGCACCGGCCTCGAAAACAGACAGTTCGTTCTCTACTTCCAGCCGCAATTCGAGAACGGAAAACTCTACGGCGCCGAAGCTCTGCTGCGCTGGCAGCATCCACAGCGGGGACTGCTCTCGCCATGCGACTTTATTCCTCTGGCCGAAGAAACGCGGCTGATCCTTCCTCTCGGCTCATGGGTGTTTGAGACCGCCTGCCGGAAGATCGCGGCATGGGCGGAGCACTACCCCGGCGCCAATCTCGCGGTCGCCGTGAACGTAAGCGCGCTGGAGCTGCACCGTGAGGATTTCGTGGCCTCTGTGCTGGACGCGATAAAGCGCACCGGCGCCGACCCGCGCTGGCTCAAACTCGAGATCACCGAGTCCATGCTGGTCGAAAACGCAGAGAATGCAGTGACGAAGATGATGGCCCTCAAGCGGCACGGCATTCGCTTCGCCATCGACGACTTCGGCACCGGCTACTCCTCGCTGGCCTACCTCAAGCTCCTGCCGCTCTCGCTGATTAAGATCGATCGCTCCTTTGTGCGCGACATCCTCACCGACCCGAGCAGCGACGCGATTGTGCGGACCATCATCGCGCTGGGTGGCTCGCTGGGCCTGCGCGTGATGAGCGAAGGCGTGGAAACCGCCGGCCAGCGTGCAGCTCTCGAAGAACTGGGCTGTCACGCGCATCAGGGCTATCTCTTCGGTCCGCCGCTCCCCGTCGAGGAGTTCGAGCGGATTCTGGCAGCGCACAGCGGCGACCCGGCGCTAATGCCGGCGTGATACGCTGCTAAGCAATTACGCACGTCAGACCTTCCTTCAAGGGACATCCGATGAATTGTTCTCGCATTGCATCCGCTCTGCTGCTTGCAGCAGGCGCTGTTTTCTCCGCGGCCTCCATTTCGGCCCAATCCGATGGCGATAAGCCCACCCCTCCGACGCCCATCAAGAGTTTCGATCTCTCGGCCATCGACAAGACCGCCGACCCGTGCACCGATTTCTACCAGTACGCCTGCGGCAACTGGGACAAGGCCAACCCGATTCCCTCCGACCAGACGCGCTGGGCGCGCAGCTTCTCGCTGCTCGGCGAGCGCAACCGCTATCTGCTCTGGCAGGAGCTGGACGCCGCCGCCAAAGACCCGAAGACGCCGCTCCAGAAGAAGTATGGCGACTACTACGCGGCCTGCATGAACACGGGGCTGGTGGAGACGAAAGGCCTCGATCCGATCAAGCCGACGCTGGAACGCATCGCCGCATTGAACGACGCGCACAAGCTGGCCGCGCTCATCGGTGATCTGGCCGCGCACGGCGGCGCCGCACCGCTCTTCCGCTTCGGCGTCACGCAGGACGAGAAGGATTCCAGCAAGCAGATTGCCTCCGTCGGCCAGGGCGGAATTTCGCTTCCCGACCGCGATTACTACCTACTGGACCGCTTCGCCAAAATCCGCGAGCAATACAAAGCCCACGTGACAAAAATGTTCACGCTTACCGGCGACACGCCGGAAGCCGCAGCCAAAGAGGCCGACGCGGTGCTTGCCATCGAGACCGCGCTGGCCAAGGCTTCCATGAGCCGCACCGCGATGCGCGACCCCGAAAACCGCTATCACATTTACACCGTTGCCGACTTCCAGAAGCTCGCGCCGGATTTCGACTTCAGCATTTACTTCAAGGACGTGAAAGTCGGCGCCTTCGAGACGCTGAACGTTGCAACGCCGGATTTCTTCAAGGCCCTGAACGGACTCCTCACCTCCGAACCGGTCGATGCGTGGAAATCCTACCTGCGCTGGCACACGATTCATGCCGTTGCCACCGAGCTGCCCAAGGCGTACTTCGACGAGAACTTCGCCTTCTTCGGCAAGACGCTGGCCGGGCAGAAGGAGCCCACGCCGCGCTGGAAGCAGTGCACCTCGATGACGGACATGGCATTAGGCGAGTCCGTGGGCCAGGACTGGGTGAAGCAGAACTTTCCTCCGCAGGACAAGGCCAAGATGGACCAACTTGTCACAGCGCTCGAAAAGGCGCTCGGCGAGGATGTAAAAGACCTGCCGTGGATGAGCGACGAGACAAAGAAAGCCGCACTCGAAAAGCTCTCGCTGATCCGGAATAAAATCGGCTACCCCGAAAACTGGCGCAACTATGACGCGCTGCTGGTCAAGCGCGACGACCTGATCGGCAACATCCGCCGCAACGCGGTTTTTGAGCGCAACTGGAACCTGAGCAAGCTGGGCAAGCCGGTGGACGAGAAGGAATGGGGCATGACGCCGCCCACGGTCAACGCCTACTACGAGCCCTCGATGAACGACATCAACTTCCCGGCTGGGATCCTGCAGCCTCCGTTCTTCGACTTCAGCATCGACCCGGCAGTGAACTTCGGCGGCATCGGCGTCGTGATCGGCCACGAGATGACGCACGGCTTTGACGACGAAGGCTCGAAGTACGACGGCCACGGCAACCTGAACGAGTGGCAGACGGCCGAGGACCGCAAGAAGTTCGAGGCGCGGACCGACTGCGAAGCGGACGAGTATGGCAGCTTCGAGACCGCACCCGCCCACGACGACCTGCCGCAGCAAAAGCTGAACGGCAAGCTGACGCTCGGCGAGAACACCGCCGACAACGGCGGCCTTCGCATCGCTTACATCGCGCTGCTCGACACGCTGGCGCAGGAAGGCAAGTCGATCGACGACAAGATCGACGGCTACACCGAGAAACAGCGCTACTTCCTGGGCTTCGCGCAGGTGTGGTGCGAAAACCAGACCGAACAGTCGCGCCGCCAGCGCGCCCTCACCGATCCGCACTCGCCGGGCAAGTGGCGCGTGAACGGCACAGTGCAGAATTTCGACGAGTTCGGCAAAGCCTTCGGCTGCAAAAAGGGCCAGCCGATGTATCCGGAGAACTCCTGCCGAGTATGGTAGCGATAGGGACAAGTGGCGAAAGACAAGGGACGAGGGCCTATAGATAAACGATGGGGGCCCCAGGTCCGGATTTTCGGACCTGGGGCAGCACGACCCCTCATCCCCAGTCCTTCGTTCGTTGACCTTCCCCCAGCCCCCTCGTCCAAAACGCAGCGACACGGCAGAGCGGGAAACTCCTCCTTCAGCCTTTTGTTTTCCGCCGCGCCGGGGTAAATCAGCAGCGGGAGAACGGGGAACGCTGAATTCCACTCCTCCGGGGAACGGAAATTAGGCACAACGCACCCTCGGCTTTTACAATGCTTCAGGGACTACTCCCCAACCCAGTTCTCTGCTTGGGAACGATCACACGACTTGGCGGCGCACGCCGGACGAGCACGCCAGAGCAGGATGAAGGAATCGCATGAAGTTCAGGAAATTCGGCAAGGCCCTACTGATGGGCGCACTTTCGATTGGCGCCGTCCTCAGCGTTACGTCTTGCGTTGAAAGTTATACGGTGGGTTATCTGTACGTGACGGGAACGCAGACCACGGGCACCTCCGGCAGTCCCGGCCAGGGAATTATCAGCGGCTTCAAGATTGACCACAACACCGGCCAGCTCAGGCCGATTAACGGAATGCCCGTCAGCTCCGGGGGCTCCTATCCTGGCCGCGCGGTTCTGATGCTCAGCAGCCGCTTCCTTTATGTGCTGAACCAGGGCGGTTCGGACTGCACTACCAACCCCGCCGACACGGACTGCGAGAAGGCCAACATTGTGCAGTTCTCCATCGGCGGCAATGGCATCCTGGTGCCCCAGCAGACCTTCTACACGCAGGGCAAGAACCCCTTCCGCATCATTGCGGACACCAGCGGCCAGCACATCTACGTGCTGGACCACGACGCGCCGGATAACTCGTCCTGCGCTCTGGCACTGGGCGCGAGCTTCACCACTTGCGGCGACATCACGGGTTTCACCGTGGAGTCCAGCACCGGGCGCCTCAGCCTGATGACGAACGCACAGGTTTCAAGCTCCAACGGCACTCCACTTACCTACTTCCCCGTGCCGTCCAACTCCATCGACATGCTGTTCAGCGGGAGTTACATGTTCATCCTGAGCGGCACGCCGGACACAGGCGACTTCGTCTTCCCCTATGCCTATGCCAACGGGCAGTTGACGGTGAGTCAGAACAGCATTCAGCAGATAGGTACCACGCAGGCGACGGCGATCACCACCGGCAACTCGTTCATCTACATCTTGGATAACGAGCCGATTACCATTCCTGCTGATACCACCGGCCCATTCAATCCCGGCGTGTATCCGACCCAGATTCTGCCGTGGACAGTCGGCGCAGGTGGCGGTCTGCAGGCAGCGACCGGCGGCACAGTGCCGGGGGTGGCCAACGAGACCAATCCCATGTTCCTGCTGGCCACAACCAAGGCAGTCTATGTAGCCAACCAGGGCGACATTGTGAACTTCAATCCGGCCAACACGCAGAGCGGCATTGCGGGTTACGTGATCGACACCTCGACCCATC
The DNA here is from genome assembly GCA_015655195.1 of Terriglobales bacterium. Taxonomy (GTDB): domain Bacteria; phylum Acidobacteriota; class Terriglobia; order Terriglobales; family Acidobacteriaceae; genus Telmatobacter. The sequence goes on along the minus strand of JAATFM010000260.1, from coordinate 3,082 downwards.
AGCTGACGCCGATGTCCAACAGCCCCTTCGGCTCCGGCAACGGCCCGACCTGCCTGGTGGAAGACCCGTCGAGCCAGTACGTCTACACGGCCAACTACAACGACTCCAGCGTAACCGGCCGCTCGCTCGATCAGAACACCGGAGAGCTCCGCGCCCTGCCGGGCAATGCGAACAAGGCTTATCCGCTCAACGGCCCGGCGTCCTACTGCCTGATTAACGGGCGCACCAGCTAACGAATAGCGTCTCTTGGCGGGGTGGCGTGCTGCGCTTCCCCGCTCAGAAATTAGGGGAATCGCTCGGAGTCCCACAGAATTTCAGCCACAGCCGGATGAGCGCGGCAAGCGTCGCGCTCCGGAAATTGGCTGGCAAACGAGGATTGCGGTCCGGCGAAATCGCCGGCGGATGAAAGATGCGCATGAAGTGGAACAAAACGAGCCAGCTTCTGCTGGCCTCCGCGGCGAGCTTGGCCGCAGCCGGCTTTCTCTCCGCCTGCGCCACGCTCACGGTGGACTTTGTCTTCGTGCCGAGCGCCAAGGCGGCCGGCACCAACAACTACGGCGAAATGGATGTCTTCGAGGTGAACTCGGAGTCCGGATACATGCGCCAGATTCCCACCTCGCCCTTCCCTTCCGGCGGGCGCAACCCTGTCGCCGAGGCGGTTTCCACCGACAACACCAACCTCTACGTGGTGAACCGCGACGATAACTCGATCGTGCAATTCGCCATCGGTAACGACGGCAAGCTTTACCCGCAGAACACCTACAACACGCCGGGCATCTTCCCGATTGCCACCTCTGTAGCCGCCGACACGCTCTTCGTAGCGGACACCTATCAGCCGCTGCCCATCTGCTCGCCGGCTGCGCCGTGCACCGGCTCCTTTGGCGTCTATCCCATCCAGCCAGCCGCCGGCTCCGTACCGGCTGGCTCCTTGCAAATAACTACACCGCTCAATAGCTGCAACGGCTTGGCCTACCAGCCGCTTACGCTGCCCGGTACGTCATCGGCCGATATTGTCGCCCCGACGTCCATTGCCGCCATCGCATCCGGCTCAGGCTCCAGCACCAGCGCCGCTCCCATCAGCCTGTTCGTCGCCGCATACGACACCTCGGCCAACCAGGGCTACGTCTTCGGCTATACCGTCACCCAGCAGCAGCAGACGTGCACGGTAAACGGCCAGCAGCAGACGCTTCTCATTCCCACGGTGACTGCCCTTCCCGGCTCTCCGTGGCGGGCAGGCATTTACCCCAGCGCCATCACCACCGACCCCACCGGCGCATACGTCTACGTGACCGACTCGACGAGCGGCACCATCTTCGGCTTTGCGACCGGCTCCAATGGCCTCACCGCCCTCAGCGGCAGCCCCTGGCAGACCGGCAACGGCCCTTCGTCGGTCGTTGTGGATTCCGCCGGCAAATACGTCTACGTAGCCAATGGGCAGGGTGCCAACATTACGGCCTATACAATCTCCGGCGGCGCACTCAGCTACATCGGCAACTACACTACCGGCTCGCAGCCTGTCGCCATCGGCATCGATCCTTCTCTGAACGAGTACCTGTACACGGCCAATTTTCTGGGCAACTCGGTCTCCGGCTTCCAGATTCAGGCCTCGGACGGCACGCTCGTAAACTCGAAGGTTGGAACGTTTACAGCCAACGCCAATCCCACGGCCATTGCCGCCATTCCCCACGGCAGCACGTCGAAGAAGTAACGGCGGGCCGGGGAGAGCGGGGCGCTCTGGAACTTCCCCCTTGCGGACTTTTACAATCCGTAAGGGGACAACTGAAACAGATTTCCTTGGGCTGTATTCTGCAAGGCCCAGCGATAAAAGGAAGCGCATGAAGTTACGTAAACTCAGCCAGCTCGCCCTGGCTTCCGGAATCGGACTGGCCGTAGCGGCGACGCTTACCGCCTGCCAGCTCGTCACCGTGGACTATGTATTCCTGGCCGGCGGAGCGGGCAACACCACCTCCGGCGGCGGCATTCAGACCCTGGCAGTAGACTCGGAGTCCGGCGCTCTGCGTTTTGTGAACAATACCGGCACCCAGCCGGTGGACTCGGGCGGCTCCTTGCCCGTCTCGATGGCCGTCTCGGGCACCTACAGCGACCTCTATGTGGCCAACCAGGGCAACAACTCCGTGGTACACCTCACCATTGCCACGAACGGCAGTCTGACCAGTGCCGATTCCGTCACGCTCCCCGAGGCTCCGGTCGCAGTCGCCCTCAGCCCCGACGGCACGCTTCTTTTTGTAGCTTCGGGCACGGATTCCGCTACGCTGACCGAATACTCGCTCTCAGGGGGCAAGATCGGCGCGGTCGTGGGCGGCCCGGAAACGCTCACCATTCCCGGCAGCAATGCGGGAGACACCGTGCTGCCCACGGCACTCACGACCTCGGCCAATGGCACGGGCGTCTATGTAACGGTCTACGACCAGTCGGCCTACAACCCCGGCGGCTCCATCACCAGCACCGCCAACCCCGGCTGGATCTTCGGCTTCGGTATCGGCTCGGGCGGCGCGTTGACTGCAGCCAACGGCAGCCCCTATCGCGCCGGCGTCAAGCCCTCGGGCGTGGTGGTCGATCCCGCCAGCCGCTTCCTTTATGTGACGGACTTTGCCTCCAGCCAGCTCATCGGCTACAACATCTCCTCCGGAACGCAACTGAACTTCCTAACCAGCGGCCCGTACAGGACCGGCAACCAGCCCTCCGCGGTAACAATCGATCCGCGCGGCAAGTTCATTTACGTCTCGAACTCGCTCGATAACACGGTTTCGGCCTTCGCCATCGATCTCGTCACCGGAATCCCTACGGCAGCGGTCAACACCACCGGCTCGACGAGCAACGCCACCGACGCGCAGCCGAATGCAATCATCGTCGATCCCGCGCTGGGGCGTTTCGTCTACACGGCCAACTCGATCGGCGGCTCTATCTCCGGCTTCCAGCTCAATCCGAACACGGGGGCCATTGCGCCCACTCAGGCCACGCCCTACCCGTCGGACCTAAAGCTATCCACGCAGTCTCCGTCGGGCCTCAAGCCGACGGCGGCCATCGTCTCGGTTCCGCACGGCAACCACTCGGGACAGGT
>JAATFM010000281.1 GCA_015655195.1 Terriglobales bacterium | reverse complement strand
GTCGAAACCTTTGCCATTGCGATCAGTTCGAGCGAGCGCTTCACTGCCTCGATAACTTCGCCGCACTGGGCGAAGCGCGAGGGCGGGTCTTTCGGGTCCGGCGGAGCGAGTGCCGCAGCCGCGTCGAGCGAGCGCAACAGCATTTCCTTCGTTCCGCCGCCGGCTGGAATCAGCCCGACTCCCGCCTCGACGAGGCCGATGTAAGTCTCCGCGTGGGGCTGGCGGCGCACCGCGTGGAGGCAGATTTCCGCTCCGCCGCCCAGCGCCATGCCGAAGGGCGCGGCAACGACAGGCCGCGGGCAGAACTTGATTGCCGAAGTCATCTGCTGAAAAGCATGGATGGCGCCGCGTAGCTCGTCCCAGTCGCCTTCCTGCGCCGCCAGCAGGAGTTGCATGAGATTCGCGCCGACACTGAAGTTCTCGCGGTCGCCGGAGACGACAAAGGCCGCGAAGTCGCGCACGGCAGGCGAATCGGGCCGGAGAACGGAGGCGATAAAGCTTGTCACATCGGTGCCGAGGGCGTTTTTCAGCGAGTGCAGCTCGATGCCGCCGACGCCGTTGCCGAGATCGACCAGCGAACAGCCAGAATTGCCGCGGACGATGCCGCCCAGATTGTGTCCGGCTTGGCGGAAATCGGCTACGCAGGCGTGGCCCGACTGCCGCGGAATCGGCTCCCATTTCGCCGTGACGGGGTTGAAGCACTGCGGGCCGTCGACAGCGTACCAGGAGGAGTTTTCGGAGCGCAGAATCTCTTCAGCGGCTGCGCCAACGGGCAGGCCGAGAGCCTTCATGCGGGCGACGGTCTCTTTGAGGCCAGCCGCATCCCACATCTGGAAGGGGCCAAGCTCCCAGTTGAAACCGGCACGCATGGCGGCATCGATGGAAGGGGCGTCATCGGCGGCATCGCCGATGCGCTCGGCAGCGAAGTTCCAGAGCGAGGCGAGCAGCGGCCAGAGGAAGCGAGCGGCTCTGTCCTTTGTGGGGTCCGCCGCCAGCAGCAGCTTGAGGCGCTCGCCGAGGGTTTTGGCGTTCTTCGCCATTTCGAGCGCCGGGATGGAGGCTTTGGCGAGGGGACGGTATTTGAGCGTGGCAAGGTCGAGCGCAAGGCGGATTTCGGAGCCGTCCGCGGCGCGGGATTTCTTGTAGAAGCCTTGGCCGGATTTGTCGCCGAGCCAGCCGCGCTCAACTATTCCCCTAAGTAATTTCAAAAAGCTGCCGTGCGCGGTGCTCGGACTGGTATCAGGACCAGCGCTTTGCGGGAAGTTCTCCGCAACATGAGCGAGAACATCGAGGCCAACCATATCGGCGAGGCGGAAGGTTCCCGTGCGCGGCCAGCCGATGGCCGGACCGGTCAGCGCGTCAACCTCTTCGATGGTGAGGCCCTGTTCGAGCGCCAGCGTGGCGGCGGTGGTAATAACCTCTACGCCGACGCGATTCGCGATGAAATTCGGCGTATCGTTGGCGCGGACGACCTGTTTGCCGAGGATACGGTCGGCAAAGGACGCGAAAGCTGTAAGAAGAGCAGGGTCGGTTTCGCCGGTTGGGATGATCTCGACGAGCCGCATGTAACGCGGCGGATTGAAAAAATGCGTCCCGAAGAATCTTTCCCTTGTTTTGGACGGGAGTATTTCGGAGATCGAAGAAATCGGCAGGCCGGAGGTGTTCGTCGTCAGCAGCGCGTGCGGCGCGAGATGCGGCGCAACGCGCTGGAGCAGCGCGTGCTTGACGGCGAGGTTTTCGGCGACGGCCTCGATGACCCAGTCGCATTCGGCAAGTTTCGGCAGATCATCGTCGAAGTTGCCCGGCGTAATGCGTGCGGCAAAGGCGGCATCGTACAACGCCGCGGGCTTCGCTTTGGCGAGCAATGCAAGGGCATTGACTGCAAGGCGGTTCTTTGCGCCAGACTCGCTCCCGGACCCCTCCGGTACAAGATCGAGCAGCAACACGGGAATGCCGGCGTTTGCCAGATGCGCGGCGATGCGCGAGCCCATTGTGCCGGCTCCTAGAACGGCAACGCGGCGCACAAGCAAAGGCTGAAGCGCAACAGATGCGGCGGGAGCGGGGGAAACGGCAAGTGCGCTCATGGAGTCTCCGGTTCGATTGCGAGCATACGGAAGCACGACACGGACGGTCAAGGTTGCAGGCTGCGCCGCAGGCGGTACAACACGTGGCGGCGCAGCGGGTGATCTACAGAAAGGTTGGGGTGGTCGAAATCCTCGGCAGGATCGTGCGTCATGCCAAGTTTTTCCATGACGCGGCGGGAACGGAGATTGGCCGGCACGGTGAAGGAGACGACTTCATCCAGCGCAAATGTTGTAAACGCGTGAGACAGGACTGCACTCGCGCCCTCGGTGGCAAGGCCGCTGCCCCAGTGCTCGACAGCCAAACGCCAGCCGATTTCTACGCAGGGCGTGAAATGAGCCTCGAAGGCGGGAACAGCGAGGCCGATGTAGCCAATGAACTCACCGGTAGAGTGCAGCTCGGCGGCAAAAGGGCCGAAGCCGTGGCGCGCGAAGTGCGCTTCGGCTCGGTCGATCATCGCATTGCTCTCTTCCGCACTGAGCAGTGCGGGGAAAAACTCCATCACGCGCGGATCGGCGTTCATGCGCGCGAAAGGCTCGCGGTCGGCATCGCGCCACGGACGAAGAAACAGGCGTGTTGTCTCGATTCCGGAGTTGCGCGTCATAGTCGGCGTTTCCAGACTACTGCGCCCCGCACGCCATCACAATGATTTGGTTTGACGCACGCAGTCGCGGGCAATAGCTTGGAAGGAGCGCGGGCGCGTCGGAAACTGCCGTGCCGCGCAGGGAGATGGAATGCGAGTTTTTTCCTTGTTTTGGAAAAGTGTGGCGGCGGGAGCCATGCTGTCGCTGGCCTGCGGCATGGCGCAGGCGCAGGACCTGAAGAGCTTCGAGCAGCGGATTACGACCAAAGTGCTGCCCAACGGGCTGACGATTATCATCTGCGAACGGCCCGAAGCGCCGGTCTTCAGCTACACAACCTATGTGGATGCAGGCGACGTAAACGATCCTTCCGGCGAGAGCGGTCTGGCGCATATGTTCGAGCACCTTGCATTCAAGGGCACGACTGAGATCGGGACGAAGGATTACGCCGCCGAAAAATCCGCGCTCGAAAAGGTCGAGGCCGCCGATGATGCCTATGAGGCGGAAAAGCGGAATCCGCGCGGCGCCGACCCGGCAAAGCTGAAGGATCTGGCCGCGAAGTTCAAGCAGGCGCAGGACGAGGCGCACCAGTATGTAGTTCCCAACCAGTTCACCGAGGTGGCGGAGCGCAACGGCGCGGCGGGGCTGAACGCCGAAACGGGCCTGGACCAGACCGAGTTCTTCTGGTCGATGCCGGAGAACCGGCTGGAGCTGTGGGCGTGGCTGGAAAGTGGCCGCCTGGCCGACGTGGTTCCGCGCGAGTTCTACAAGGAACGCGACGTGGTGCTCGAAGAACGCCGGATGCGCGTTGATTCTCAGCCCATCGGCAGCCTGCTCGAACAGTTCGTCGCCACGGCCTATGTGGCGCATAACTATGGGCGCAGCGGCATCGGCTGGCCCAGCGAGGTGAGCCAGATTACGGCCACCGAGGCAATGGCCTTTCACCGCAAATACTATGTTGGCGCGAATATCGTCGTCACAGTGGTTGGCGACGTGAAGGCTTCCGAGGCAATGCCGGTGCTGGAGAAGTATTTCAGCCGCGTGCCGGGCGGGCCCAAGCCGGAAGAGATGACGACTGTTGAGCCGCAGCAGTTCGCGGAGAAGACCGTCGTGATGCGCGCCGAGACGCAGCCCTTTTACATTGAGGGCTATCACCGGCCCAGCTACCGCGATCCTGACGACACGGTCTATGACGCCATCGCCGACATTCTCTCCAACGGGCGCGTCTCGCGGCTCTACCGCAGCTTGGTGCGCGACCAGCAGATTGCCGCCGAGGCCGAGGGCTTCAGCCCCTATCCGGGCGACAAGTATCCGGGGCTCTTCGCGTTTTACGCGGTTCCGCTGCCCGGCCATGCGCCGACGCAAATGCGCGACGCCATCCATAAAGAGATCGACAAGCTGAAGACCGCTGACGTGACCGACGAGGAGTTGAAGATGTACAAAACGCGGGCGCGCGCCGACCTGCTGCGCGGCCTTGCCGACAACCAGGGCCTTGCCAACGCTCTGGCCGAATACCAGACGCGCTACGGCGACTGGCGAGAACTCTTCCAGCAACTAGATCGCGTTGACAAGGTGACAAAGGCCGACATCCGGCGCGTGGCGAATGCGGTCTTTGTGCCGAGCAACCGGACCAGCGCGTGGATTGAAACCGAAGCGGCGGCAGCCCAAAAGCCCGGCCAGAATGGGGGCGCACAGTGAGGAAGCAGAGACGAATGACAAAGAATGAGGGACGGACAATGCGCGCTGCTTCCATATTGATTCTGGCTGCAATGGCCGCAGCCGTGCCAATGACGGCAATCGCACAGCAGAGCAAACCGTGGGAGAAGATTCCCACGCCGCCGCTGCATGAGTTCAAGCCGCAGATGCCGAAGCGCATCGAGCTGAAAAACGGCATCGTGATTTTCCTGCAGGAAGACCACGAGCTGCCGTTTGTATCGGGCTCGGTGCTGATTCCCGGCGGGGCGCGCGACGAGGACACGGCGAAGATTGGCCTGGTCGATCTCTACGGCGGATCGTGGCGCACCAGCGGCACGGCAAAGATGAGCGGCGATGCGATGGACGATTTTCTTGAGGCGCGCGCCGCTCATATCGAGACCGGCGGCGGCGAGGACTCGACCTCACTCGGTTGGGATTCCCTCAAGGGCGACTCGGACGCGGTTTTTGACCTCGCGCTCGACCTGCTGCTCCATCCCAAGTTCAACGCGGAGAAGCTGCAACTGGCGCAGGAGCAGGCAGCGACAGGGATTGTGCGGCGCAATGACGACGAGGGCGGCATCGCGGGGCGCGAATCGGCCAAGCTCGTCTATGGCGCCACAAGCCCGTATGCGCGGCAACCGGAGCTTAAGACAATCGGCGCGGTGCAGATTGCCGATCTCGACGCGTGGCACAGCAAGACGATCAATGGCAAGCTGATTGTCTCCGTGAGCGGCGACTTCGACTCCGCCGCAATGGAGGCAAAGCTGCGCGCGGCCTTCGAGCCGCTGCCCGCGGTCAAGCCGCTGCCCACACACCACGAGAGCTTCACCGAGCCGCAGCGGGCGCTCTATTTCATCGACAAGCGAGACGTGAACCAGTCGAACATTCAGATCGTGGGCCTCGGCACGGACCGGCACAGTCCCGACGTGCCGACGCTCGCCGTGATGAACGACATTCTCGGCGGCGGCTTTGCCAGCCGTCTCTTCCAGAAGGTGCGCACGGAGCTGGGATTGGCTTATGCCGTCGGCGGCGGCATTGGATACGATTACGACCATCCGGGCATGTTTAACGTTGGGGTAATGACGAAGAGCGTCTCGACCGTGGACGCAACGAAAGCGGCGCTGGAGGAAATCTCGGGAATAACGACGCGGCCCTTCACCGAGGAAGAGCTGACGCGCGCCAAGGACGATATTCTCAACTCCTTCCTCTTCCGCTATGACACGCGAGAGAAAGTATTAGCCGAACAAGTCCGGCTGGAGTTTTACGGCTACCCGCCGGATTACCTCGAAAAGTACGAGGCCGCAGTTCGCAAGGTAACGCTCGCGGACCTGACGGCGGCGGCGAAGAAGTACGTACATCCGGATAAGCTGGCCGTGCTGGTGGTTGGCAACAAGCAGGAGATTCAGCCTGGCCTCGAAGAACTGAAGTTGGGTCCGGCAAAGCCGCTCGATATTACGATACCCGGAGTGCCAAGCGGGCCGGCGGCGGGCGGCGGAGAACAACAGCAATGAACACCGAGGCTGGGATGCAGGAATCGGATTTGGCCATTGTGATTCTGGCGGCAGGAAAAGGGACGCGGCTCAAGTCGCGCCGGCCAAAGGTGCTGCACGAGATTGGCGGCAAGCCGCTGTTGAGCTACGTTCTTGCCGCGGCCTCGCGGGTTGTCGCGCCGAAGCATATTTATGTGGTCGTCGGCCATCAGGCCGAGCGCGTCCGCGATGCCGTTAAGTCGACAGGCGTGCAATTCATCGAGCAGGCCGAGCAGCATGGCACGGGCCACGCGATCCAGTGCGCGGCCCAGGCAGTGAAAGGCTACGAAAATATTCTCGTGCTCTCGGGCGATGTGCCGCTGATTCAATCCGGGACAATTGAAAAGTTGTGGGCCTTCCATCACAAGCGGGAGGCGTCAATGACGATTCTGACCGCTGAGCCCCCAGACCCCACCGGCTACGGGCGCATTGTCCGTGCCTCTTCGAATGTGGTGCAGGCGATTGTCGAGGAAAAAGACCTCCGGCCGGATCAGCGTAAGATTCCGGAGATCAATTCGGGGATTTACGCATTTCGCACGGCTCCACTGTTGGAGCACATAAACTCGCTATCTCCGAAAAACGCGCAGAGCGAGCTGTACTTGACGGATATGGCAAGGCTTCTTGAACAATCGTCCGGCCACAAGGTTCTCGCCTTTCCCGCAGACAATGCTGCCGAAGTGCTGGGCGCAAACACCCTTGCCGAGCTTGCCGTGCTGGACCAGACCTTGCGCGCGGCAACGGCGGAGCGGCTGATGGCCGAGGGCGTTACGATCTTCCGGCCAGACACCTGCGTCATCGACGCCGAGGTGGAGGTTGCGCCGGATACGGTCATCGAACCGTTTGTGCAGCTACTGGGCAAAACAAAAATCGGCGGCGACTGCCTCGTCCGCTCCTATTCGGTGCTCGAAAACTGCACACTCGGCGACGAAGTACAGGTAATGCAGCACTGCGTGATGGTGGAAACCGTAGTGCACCGCGGCGCGATCATCGGGCCCTTTGCGCGGCTGCGCCAGGGCACCGAACTGGGCGAAAACGTGCACATCGGCAACTTTGTGGAGACAAAGAAGGCCGTGCTGGGCAAGGGCGCAAAGGCAAACCACCTCAGCTACCTGGGCGACACCGAGATCGGCGACGGCTCGAATATCGGCGCCGGCTCGATTACCTGCAACTACGATGGCGTGAACAAGATGCGAACGATCATCGGCAAACGTGTCTTTGTGGGCAGCGATTCGACGCTCGTGGCGCCGATTACGATCGAGGACGGGGCCTATATCGGCGCGGGCTCGTGCATCACGAAAGATGTTCCGGCAGGCTCGCTCGCCGTGGGCCGGGCGCGGCAGGTCACGAAGGAAGGATGGGCGGATGCGCGCCGGGAACGGCAGAAACAGACGAACAACGGGGCAAAGAGGTAAGATTTCTGGCATTCCGCCGATAAACAGAATGCACGCACCTGCAGTCCGGCCACGATACAGGATAAGGTCCGGCAGCGGTATGGGATTGCCGGGGTTTATCCACATGCGGTTCGGAGGTTGCACTGCGAGTTTTCACGGAACGCAAAGCTCCATATACTCGTAGTCAACGACACAAACCACCGCGGACAAGGGACGGAGAGCGAATTGGAACCGGAGGCACAGGGGATGCGGGATTCCACGGCGCAGGCGGCCAGCGATGCCGAGATGGAAGCGGATACGCGGCCGGCCGGAAGCGCGCGCATCCTTGTGGTGGACGATGAGGCCAATGTTCGCGCCGTGATGGGCGCGGCGCTGGAGCATAAGGGCTACCAGGCAATTCTCTCCACCAGCGGGCGCGAGGCAATGGAGATGCTGGACCGCGAGCCCTTCGACCTGGTTCTGACCGACATTGTGATGGAAGACGGCAGCGGCCTGACGCTGCTTCAGCGTGTGCGCGAGCAGCATCCGAACCTGCCGGTTGTCATGGTTACGGCGATCCACGACATCGGCGTGGCGATTGATGCGATGCGGCGCGGCGCCTTCGATTACCTGCTGAAGCCATTCGAGCGCGAGCACCTGATCGCGTCGGTCGAGCGAGCGCTGGAGCATGGCGCGGCGATGCACGAGAGCCGCAGCTACCAGGCAAATCTGGAGCGCGTGGTGCAGGCGCGAACGGAGATGCTGCGCCAGGCCATCGAAGACCTGGAGCACTCCTACGACATAACGCTCGAAGCGCTGGGCGACGCGCTGGACCTGAAAGACGCGGAGACGGAAGGCCACTCGAAGCGGGTAACGGCCTACACGATTGCGCTGGCGCGAGCGATGGGCCTCGGAGCCGAGGAGGTCAAGGCGATTGCGCGCGGGGCCTTTCTGCACGACATCGGCAAGATGGCGATTCCCGACCAGATTCTCCGCAAGCCGGGGCCGCTAACGCTCCCGGAGCGCGAAGTCATGCGCGAGCATTGCATGCGGGGCTATGAGATTCTGCGCAAGATCCCATTTTTGCGCGAGTCGGCTGAAATCGTTTACTGCCACCAGGAGCGCTTCGATGGCAGCGGCTACCCGAACGAGCTGCGCGGGGTGGACATTCCCATCGGGGCGCGCATCTTTGCCGTGGCCGATGCGCTGGACGCGATTACGAGCGACCGGCCCTACCGCCGCGCCGGCGGATTCGACACGGCACGCGAGGAGATTCTGCGCTGCTCCGGCACGCAGTTCGACCCCGCCGTGGTGGAGACGTTTCTGAAAATTCCCAACGAGCTGTGGAATGAGCTGCGCGCCGAAATCAACGGGCAGCACAAGCGGTTTTCGCCTATTTCAATCGCTTCCGCGGCGCTCGACAAGACACTGCCGGAAAAAAATTAGGGCGTATCGGCCTATGAGCGCTCTGAGGCGCGAAAGACGCCGATAGCTGCCTGACCGAGCGCGAGTCCGCCGTCATTCGGTGGAACGATGCGGTGGACTAGAACGGGAAAGCCTTCCTCTTCGAGAGCCTCGCGCGTGAGCCGCGTAAGAAGCGTGTTTTGAAAGACGCCTCCGGTGAGGCCGGCTGTTGTAATGCCGGTGCGCGAGCGAGCGAGCACGCAGGCTCTTGCAATGAGCCGGGCAACGCCGCGATGGAAACGCGCTGCAATGTCTGGGATTGCGACACCGGCGCGCAGGTCCGCGATCATAGCTTGCCAGACCGGCGCGGGGTCGAAGACAAACGGGCTTGTTTCTTCGATGGAAAATTCATACGCGCCGGTGTCGCTCGATTTATTTAGGAACTGCGCCGCGAGAGCTTCCAGCTCCATCGCGCCTTGCGCCTCGTAACTGACCTCCTGGCGAATGCCGACTAGCGATGCTGCGGCGTCAAAGAGCCGTCCGACGCTTGATGTGGGCGCAGTGTTAAGTTGCTGGGCCAACTGCCGGGCCAGCGTGCGGCGTTCGTTTGCGGAAGCGGCCTGCACTGCGGGCAGATCGTCTTCCCAGCCGATGCCTGCCGCATGGAGATGCGCGAGCGCCATGCGCCAGGGCTTGCGAACGGCGGCGTCTCCACCGGGAAGCGGGACGTATTTGAGCTGCCCGACGCGCTCGAAGCTGCGGTAGGACGCGGCTAGAATTTCGCCGCCCCAGATTGCGCCGTCGGTGCCGAGGCCGGTGCCGTCAAAAGCCACGGCAATGATTCGCTCGTTTTCGGCAAGCGAATGCTCGGCCATAAGCGCGGCGGCGTGGGCGTGGTGGTGCTGGATTTGCAGGAGCGGGAGACTGTTCTCCGCGGCAAAGTTCATGGCCCAGCGCGTGGAGAGATAGCCGGGATGCAGGTCGCAGGCGACCGCCGCGGGCTCGATGCGGAAGAGCCCGCGCATCTGCGCGAAGGCGCGCTCGTAAGCCTGCTGCGTTTCGAGGTTTTCCATGTCGCCGATGTGCTGGCTCAGGTAGGCGCGGCGTCCACAGGCAAGGCAGAAGGTGGCTTTCAGCTCCGCACCGGCGGCGAAAATGGCGGGACCAGAAGCGGGCAACATCACGGGCAGAGGCGCGTAGCCGCGGGAGCGGCGAATCGGCAGCTCGTGCCCGTTTTCTACGCGAATCACGGAGTCGTCGCAGACGGCGTGGATAGGGCGATTGTGGAGCAGGAATGCGTCGGCGAGCGAGGCGAGGCGCGCGAGGGCTTCGTCGTTGTCGCGGGCAATCGGCTCGTCGGAGCGGTTGCCGGAGGTCATTACCAGAGGCGTCTCATCAACCAGCAACGCGTGGAGCGGCGTATAGGGCAGAAAAAGGCCGATCTGCGCCTGCCCCGGCGCAACCGATTCGGCCAGCGAAGGCTCGCCAGCCCCGGCGCGTTGGTCTAGCAAGACAATAGGCCGCTCGCGTCCGGTGAGAATGCGCTCCTCCTCCGGGCTCGCTTCGGCGTAGCGGCGCAGGATTTCCATGTCGCGAACCATGACGGCAAAGGGCTTGCCGGCGCGGCCCTTGCGACGGCGCAGTTCTTCGATGGCAGCAGCGTTCATCGCATCGCAGGCGAGGTGGAAACCGCCGATACCTTTAATCGCAAGAATGGCTCCGGAGCGGAGCAGGCGTTTCGCTTCGAGCAGCGCCTCGTCGCCCGCAAGGCCTGCCGGCTCCAGCCTAAGCTGAGGCCCGCAGACGGGGCAGGCGATGGGCTGCGCGTGGAAGCGGCGGTCGAGCGGGTTGGTGTATTCGGCCTCGCAGGCCGGGCACATCGGGAAACCGCTCATCGTGGTGAGCGGGCGGTCGTAGGGTAGTTCGCGAATAATCGTGAAGCGCGGGCCGCAGTTGGTGCAGTTGATGAAGGGATAGCGGTAGCGGCGGTTGGCGGGGTCGAAAAGCTCGGCGAGGCAGTCGGGGCAGGTGGCAATGTCGGGCGGGACGGGAGTGTTTTCGCCTACTATCGAGTGGCTGTGATGGATGGTGAAGGCCGCGTCGCCGAGCGGAGCAATCTCCGCCGATTCAAGGCTGTCGATGCTGGCGAGCGGCGGGAGTTCATCGCGCAGGGCGCTGAGAAACTTGTCGAGAGCCTCGGAAGCGCCTTCGGCCTCGATCCGCACTCCGGCCGAGTCGTTGGCGACGAACCCGCCGAGGCGAAAACGCAGGGCCAAAGCGTAAACGAATGGGCGGAAGCCGACGCCCTGAACGACTCCCGTGATGCGAATCTGCTTGCGAATGTTGGAGGGCATGGCTCAGCCTGTCATTGTATCTGTGTTCCGCCGCACTGTATTCCACGACACTTGCAGAATGGCAAATTCATGCCATAGTCAGTACAGGAAGCGCGGGTTGATACTTGGTGCGATTCTCTGAGACTTGGAGGGAGATTGCCATGTCATCGAACGGCCTCGTAGAAGCGGCAACGCCGCAGGAGCAGTTGCAGGCGCGGCTGGCGGACCCGCGCACTGTCGATTCGCTCAACCGAATGCTCGACCATCTGGACACGATCTCGGCCAGCGTGGAGATGCTGGAAGGCTTCCTGCGCCGCGGCGATGAGATTGCCGACAATGTGGCGGACAGCGTGCAGGAGCTGCGCGGCGTGGATGCGAGCGGAGCCACACAGTTCGTGGAAAAGCTGCCGAGTCTCGCCAAAGCCGGCACGAAGATGGCGGATGTGGCAAACTCGCCCGCTGTAGACCGGCTGTTGCAATCGGGTTTGCTCGAACGACTCTCCGAGCCGAATACAATCACGGCGCTGACGACGGTGCTGGACAAGATCGACCTGCTGGCCTTTGCGGCCACGTCTGTCGATGGATTTTTGCGCCGCGGCGACGAGATTGCCGACAACGCCGCCGACAGCATGAACGACGTAAAGACGCTGGTTTCATCCTTTGAGATTGATTTGGAGCAGTTGAAGGGCATCGCTGCGGCAATGCCGAAATTGACCGCGGCGGGCAACGAGATTATTTCGAGCGGCCTGCTGGACCAGGTTTCCACGCTCAGCAATGCCGGCATGACGCTGGCCAATGCCGGTTTCTTTGAACCCAGGACCGTGAGCCTGCTGGCCGAGATGGGACAGGCCGCCGCCGACAGCTACGATAAAGCCAGGACCGCGCCGCAGCAGCATTACGGCATCTTTGATCTGATGAAACTGCTCAAGGACCCGGCGATTCAGAAGACGCTTAACATAGTAGTAGAAGCATCGAGGCAGTTTGGGAAGAAGTTGAGTTAAATGCACGAATTGTCGATTATTTACGGCGTCGTTTCCACGGTCTCGGAGGCCATGAAGGACAAGCCCAACGTGCGGATTCTCAGCGTGCGGATGCGCGTGGGCGCGCTGAGCGGTGTGGTGGAAGGCGCATTACAGTTCGGCTACGAGATTGCCACCGAGGGTACGATGCTTGCGGGCTCGCAACTGGTGGTGGAGAACCTGCCGGTGGTAATTTTTTGCCAACACTGCGGCAAGCCGCAGGAGCTGCCCGGCGTGCAGAGCTTCCGCTGCCCCGTCTGCAACACGCCAAGCGGCGACATCCGACAGGGCCGCGAGCTCGAAGTGGAATCAATTGAGGTTGAGGAAGCAGCATGACGACACGCATTGTCGAGTTGCGGCAGGGAGTTCTCAAAAAGAACGACGAGTTGGCCCGCGCCCTGAGAACAAAATTTGAGGAATCCGGCCTGCTCGTGCTGAATCTTGTTTCAAGCCCCGGCACCGGCAAGACCGCGTTTCTCGAACGGACGCTGCGCGAGTTGCGGGCGGCAGGCGCGCACCCGGCGGCGCTGGTGGGCGATCTTGAAACCGACAACGACGCGCGGCGGCTTGCTGCGAGCGGCGCGCCGGTGCGGCAGATCAACACGCACGGGCGCTGTCATCTCGAAGCCGAGATGATCGGGGACCATCTTGAAAGCTGGCGGCACGAAGGCTGGCAAATGGACAACTTCGATTACCTCTTCATCGAGAACGTCGGCAACCTGGTCTGCCCTTCCTCGTATGACTTAGGAGAGGCTGTGCGCGTGGCGCTGCTCTCCGTCACCGAGGGCGAGGACAAGCCGCTCAAATACCCGACGATTTTCAACTCGTCCGACATCGCGGTGATTACGAAAATCGATCTCGCGGAGCCGTGCGAGTTCAACGCCGAGCTGGCGCGGAAGAATCTCAACGAGATACGTCCGGGGATTACGATTCTCGAAACATCGGCCAAAACAGGAGCCGGATTCCCACAGTGGCTTGAGTTTCTTTCTGGCCGACGCGCCGGGCGCATGGCAACACAGGAAACAGCAATTTAGCCGCGAAATTGGCAATTCTTGATACCATCGAGGCGATGGATCGCGATCTTGCCGCGCCCACAACCGAGGAAATCGAGGCACTGCGCCTGGAAGTGGCGCGCCTGACCCATGAAAACCGCGCCTGGGCGCGGAGCATGGACATTCTGCGCGCCGCCATCAAGACGGCGGTGGACGAACTGGACACGGTGCGGCTCGCCGAGGCGCTGGCGCGGCTCGCCACACAGATTGCTCCAGCAGAGCGCGCCACGGTGGGCGTGCTGGAGTATGGCTCGATTGTGGCGCAGGCGAATTATTCGAGCGCCGAGAATCGCGACAACGTAGCGTATGTTTATCCGCCAGAGTTGAAGGCTGGCCCCGGTAGCGGCCTCGCTCCGCGCGTGGCCGATTCGGCGCAGACCGTAGCCTGT
>JAATFM010000052.1 GCA_015655195.1 Terriglobales bacterium | reverse complement strand
TGATAAATCTCATCGCGCTTGGTGAATGCTTTCGGAAACTGCTTCACGATCGGAGAACCCGGCTCTTCGTTGATGATTGGCGCGTCAAAGGTGCCCCACGGATGCTGATCAAACCAGCCTCCGATCATCTCGCCATATTCGGGCCAAGTGTAATTGGTGTCGAGCGCTGCGTGGATGCCGACAAAACCCTTGCCTTCGTCGTGGATTGCCGAGATCAGGTCCGTCTTCTGGCTCGCATCCAGGTCCAGCTCTCCGGTAGTACTGGCAAAGACGATGGCGTCAAAGTAGTCGAGATTTTTCGCGTTGCGGCCGAGCTTTTTCTTTGTCAGCAATTCCGTATCTGTGCGCAGCGTCGCATCCCATAGTCCGCTCTGCTTGCCCATCTCGTAGACCGCGACCATTGCGGCTGAAATCGAATCGTGCTCGAAGCCTTTGGTCTCGCCGACCACCAGCACGTGCTTGATGTGCGGTTTGCTCTGTGTTGCGGCGGGTGTTTGTTGCGCGATTGCGTTGATGGAGAAGAAAACCATGGTTAGCGTGAGGAAAGACAAAGAGCACCGGAACAGACGCATCGCACACTCCCTGAATTGAATTCGGAGAAAAGTGTACCGCGTCCCAGCGGCGTTATGCTCCCAGCAAAGATTTCCGCACAAAGCAAAGCCCCGTCCGGAATTGTTCCGAACGGGGCTTTGTGTTTTCTTGGTCCCGGCTCTTAGAATCCGTCGCGGCCGTCGGAGAGGATGCTTGGCTCCTCGGGAGCGCGCAACCGCACCAACCGGTCGATTGCGTACGGCGTGCGCTGCTGCGTGGTGTAGTAGTGCCGCACCTGCAACTCGCCGAGCAGGCCGATGGCAAGCATCTGGATTCCCGCGACAATCAGCACGCCGGCAATCACGAAGAGCGGCCCGTGCTGGTCCATCACGTTTTGATGCCAGTTCGTAATCTTGAGCCCCAGCAGCAGCGCGGAGAAGAAGCTGCCCAGCACAATTCCCAGCGCGCCGAAGGTGCCGAAGAAGTGCAGCGGCCGGCTCATGTACTTGAGCAGGAACCGGATCGTGAGCAGGTCGAAGAAGACGCGGAAGGTGCGCCCGATGCCATAGTGGCTCTTGCCGCGCACGCGGTTAATGTTCCGGATGGGAATCTCGCAGATCGAGGCGCCGTACCAGCTTGCCAGCGCGGGAATGAAGCGGTGCATCTCGCCGTAGAGCGGAATGTTCTGGATCACTTCGCGACGATAAGCCTTGAAGGTGGTGCCGAAATCATGAATATCCACGCCGGAGAGCTTTGCCATGAGCCAGTTCGCAATGCGGGAAGGGAAGCGGCGCATGATGAAGTTGTCGATGCGCTTTTCGCGCCAGCCGGAGACGACATCGTAGCCTTCTTCGAGCTTTTCGAGGAAGTTGGGAATCTCGTTCGGGTCGTGCTGCAGGTCGCCGTCCATGGAGAGAATAAAGTCTCCCGAAGCGTGATCGAATCCGGCGGCCAGAGCCGAGGTCTGCCCGAAGTTCCGACGCAGCTTTACCACCAGCACGCGGCTGTCCACCGCGGCAATCTCTTCGAGCAGCTTGTAGGTGCGGTCGTTCGAGCCGTCATCGACGAGCACCAGCTCGAAGCTCTCGCCGACCTGCTCCATTACCTGCTTGAGCCGGGCGTAGAGGGCGGTTACGTTTTCTTCTTCGTTGTGGAAGGGAACTACGATGGAATACTTCGGCATATCAGTAGTATAGACGCGGCAAAGTATCAGAAAGATGATAAAAATCACAGCGTATCAGGGGAGAAAAGGGGACGAAGCAGCAGGGGCTGAGGACGGGGTACGAAGGACGAGCCTCGGAAACGATCCTGAGCCCGCGATACCGAACCCGCGCCGGATTTCCTGCATTCCATAAAAAACCGCCCGGAATTGTTCCGAGCGGGCAGTTGTTATCGTCCCTCGTCCTTATCTGTCCAGCTCATCCAGCATTGCCTGCATCTCGCTCAGTGCGTGGCGGTTGCCGGTCCGTGCCGCGCAACTGATGCCGTCCTTGAGCCGTGCAACCGCTTCCGGGTTCCGCTCGGCTTTGGCCAGCGTCTGCGCCGCCATGAAATAGCCGGCGGTGTAATCCGGATCGTCTTTCAACAATTGGTCGAACTCGGCCATGGCCGCATCAATTTCGCCGCGGCTGGCAAGCTCCACGGCGATTCCATAACGCGCAAAGCTGTTCCTGGGGTCCAGTGAAAGGATCTCTTTCAATCCCGCGATCTTGTCGGTAGTGCTCATTGGGGCTCTGCGATCCTGCTGGGGGAATTTGCGTAATTGGCGGCGATTGCCGAAACTGGAAGTGGACCTCCCCGTTTGCCGGCCACCGCCTGAATCATTGTAGCCGTTCGGGAGCCGTTTCGGAGTAACACCGAAGTGTACTGGCTTTTTTGCGCTTCGTTGTGCTGCTGGGAGAGTTTTGGAGAAAGCAAGCAATGAGTTCGAACGAAAATCCGCAGCTCCCGCGCCTCGTCTCCGATTCGCAATCCGAGATGACCGAGATCATTCTGCCCAACGACACAAATACGCTGGGCAATCTGCTCGGCGGCCGCCTGATGCACTTCATCGATCTCACCGGCGCGATGGCCGCTTATCGCCACTCGCACACGCATGTCGTTACGGCGTCGATGGATCACATCGACTTCATTCACCCGGTTCACGTCGGCGATTTGCTGATTCTGAAATCGAGCGTGAACCGCGCCTTTCGCACTTCTCTCGAAGTGGGCGTAAAGGCCTGGGTTGAGAACACCTTTACTAACACGCGGCTGCATGTGGCGAGCGCTTACCTGGTCTTTGTCGCCATTGACCAGAATGGCCGCAGAATGCCGGTGCCGGAGATCACCCCCATCACCGCCGACGAGCAGCGCCGCTACGCGGACGCGATGCTTCGCCGCCAGCACCGCGAGGCGGAGGCCGCGCGCCGAAAAAAAGCCAGCCAGGAAACGGCGGCGCTTTCAAATGGAACCAACTAAGGAGCAGTAAAAATGGCACACGGACACGCCGCACCCGCGCCCACATCGATTCCGGGCGTCTCGAAAATCATCGCAGTAGGCTCCGGCAAGGGTGGAGTCGGCAAGACCACCGTTGCCGTCAATCTCGCCATCGCGCTCAGCCGCCTCGGCCAGCGCGTCGGCCTTATTGACGCCGACATCTACGGCCCCAACGTGCCGCTCATGATGGGCTCCACGCAGCAGCCGCGCATTACCGAAGGCAACTTCATCGTGCCGAATCTCACGCACGGCATTAAGACGATTTCTATCGGCTACATCTCGCCCGGCGACAAGCCGCTCGTAATGCGCGGGCCCATGCTGCACCAGATCATTCGGCAATTTCTGCAGCAGGTGGAATGGGGCGAACTCGATTACCTCATCGTCGATCTGCCTCCCGGCACCGGCGATGTGGTGATTTCTCTGGTGCAGACCGTGCCGCTCACCGGCGCGGTCGTCGTCTCCACGCCGAGCGACGTGAGCCTGCAGGATGCGCGCAAGGCACTCGAAATGTTCGCGCAGGTGAATGTCGAAGTTCTCGGTATCGTGGAGAACATGAGTCACTTTACCTGCCCGCATTGCGGGGAAGTCATCGACATCTTCTCGAAGGGAGGTGCGGAGCGCATGGCGCAGCAGTTCGGCATTTCGTTCCTTGGCTCGGTCGAGCTGATTCCGGCCATTCGCGAGGGCGGCGACAAGGGATTGCCGATTGCGCTTGCCGGCCCCAAGAGTCCCGCTGCCGAGTCCTTCTACGGAGTGGCGCAGAAGCTCATGGAGCGTGCGGAGGCCGCCGCCACGACGAGCCCGGATGTGATCGAAATCAGTTAACGGGATTGTTGCCGAGGGCGTATCGGGGACGTGCATACTATTTGTGCGGCGGCCTGCTGAGTAAGCGAGCCGCCAGCCCCGTTCGAGTGTGAAAAACCATGCCCTGCAACCCCGACGAGCTGCGCCACGTACCGCTGTTTGAACTTCTCGACAACGATGAGGCGGCAGTGCTAGCCTCGCAGGTCGAGATTCGGAAGTTCGCGCCGCGCCAGCGTATTTTCAAGGCCGGCGATCCGGGCGATCACGGCTATGTCGTTCTCTCCGGCAAGGTTCGCGTCTTTGCCACGGACGAGGACAAGCAGGAGGTCACCGTGGACGAGCCGGATCACGGCGACTTCTTTGGCTTTGCCTCCATGCTGCAACAGACCGAGCACCAGACCTCGGCAATGGCGCTTGAAGAGGCATCGTGCCTTGAGATCGGGCGCGATGACTTGCAGGTGCTGCTTGAAAAGCGTCCGACGGCGGGCATCGACATGCTTACCATGCAGGCACGCCAGTTTCATGCCTCGCAAAAGCTGGTGCGCAGCCGCACTACCCGCAATCCGAACGAGATTATCGAGGAGCGGGAAACATTTGGCGAGCGCATTGCGGACGGAGTGGCCGGCTTCGGCGGCTCGTGGGCTTTCATCATTAGCTTTCTCGTCGCGCTGATCGTTTACTCCACGATTAACATCGTGCTGAGGAATCGCGCGTGGGACCCTTATCCCTTCATCCTGCTCAATCTTTTTCTCTCCATGCTGGCTGCTATTCAGGCTCCGGTCATCATGATGAGCCAGAACCGCCAGGACACGAAGGACCGCCTGCGCAGCGAGCTGGATTTCGACGTGAATCGTCGCGCCGAGTCGGAGATTCAGTCGCTTTCCACGCGGCTCAGCCTGCTTACGGACAAGGTGGAGGATGTGACGGAGCTGCTTCGTGGCTCCGGTGCGACAGCGAAAGATGCAGGGTCGATGGGAGAATAGCCGGGCGGGCCGTCTCACCCTTACGGCAGAAAAAAGCCACAGGGGCATTTGTGGCATCCCACCCTTGCGCCAGAAAAAAGGCGCAAGGATGGGGGCACTGCGTGTGAGTCTTAGCTCACCAGTGTGGCCTGAATCTCTGCGGTGAAGGCTTCCACTGCCGTGAGGCAATCCTCGCGGCTCACGTCGTTGTGCGTTACTAGGCGGATTGCATCCGGGCCTACCGCGCTGCACAGAATCCCATGTGTCTTGAGCCGCGCCGCAAGCTCCACGGCCTTCAACTCGCCCGTCAGCCGGAAGATCACGATATTCGTCTCGACGGTTGCCGGATCGATCACAGCGCCTTCGAGCTTCGCCAGCGACTCGGCGAGCAGCTTCGCGTTGGCGTGGTCCTCGTGCAGCCGCTTCGGCATTTCTTGAAGCGCAATCAGCCCGGCAGCGGCCAGGATGCCGGCCTGCCGCATTCCTCCGCCGAGAGCTTTGCGGTAGATGCGCGCCTGCGCGATCAATTCCGCCGAGCCAGCCAGCATCGAGCCTACCGGCGCGCACAGTCCTTTCGACAGGCAGAACATTACCGTATCGAATCCGCGCGTCAGTTCCTTCACATCCACGCCAAGCGCGGCGGAAGCGTTGAAGATTCGCGCTCCATCGAGATGCGTGGGCAGCTTGTGAGCCTTTGCGCCGGCCCATATCTCTTCGAGAACCGGGAGCGGCGTTACCCGCCCGCCGGCGAGATTCGCCGTGTTCTCAACCTCGATCAGCCCCGTGGCGGCGCGAAATGTTCCGCGCTTGAAAATAACCGGCTCGATTTCCTTCCACGTCAGGATGCCATCTTTGGCCGGCACGGCGCGGATGGTGCAGCCGGAAAATGTCGCCGCCATCCCCATCTCCCAATCGAGAATGTGCGCCCGCGATTCGCAGACAATTTCCTGCCCCGGCTGCGTGTGAACTTTGAGCCCGATCTGGTTTCCCATGGAGCCGGTGGGCACAAAGAGCGCGGCCTCGCGCCCGAAGATTTCCGCGGCGCGCTTTTCCAGCAGGTTGACCGTGGGGTCTTCGCCGTAAACGTCGTCGCCCACTTCGGCGGAGGCCATTGCCGCGCGCATTGCGGGCGTGGGGCGGGTCACGGTGTCGGAACGGAGGTCGATGAGGTGGGACAATGTGGCGCTCCTTGGTATTTAAGGGAACAAGGGAACGAGGGAACAATAAAAACATATGGTGAAGCAAACACCTGTTTTCATTTGCGCTGCTTATGGTTGAGCAGACGGCCTGAGTTTGCGCAAACGACTTGTTCCCTCGTTCCCTGCTTTTATGGAATTTGCTTCATCGGCAGCTCTATCACCGGAGCGATCTTGCCGCTGTTCGACGCATAGGCCCACAGGCCGTGGAAGCTCTGCCGCAGCACCGGCTGCGCCTTGAGAAATGCGCCCAGCACGGCTTCGGCCTCAGTGCGCTGCGCGGCGGGATCGGTCACGCCCGTCGATTCATAAACCACGCCGAGGTCTGCCGCCCGTGCGGAAGCGTCAAAATGCACGGAATCGATCTTGAAGCTCCGGTCGCCGGCCTGCACGGAGTAGGGAAAGACCGGAGCGCCTGTAATCTGCGCCTGCTCCTGATTCAGCTTGTCGAGATTGGGCGAGGAGAGAAAGTCGATCGGGATCAGCAGCGTGCGCGCCGCCTCGTAAGCGTACCAGGCGGCCCAGGGCTCGCCGGTGTGGGCGGCGTCCCGGCCGCGTTCCCAGTAGTAAACGCCGTCGTGCCCGTCGATCATTCCCGGCCGCACAAAGAGCCCGCCGAGCTTCCACGCATTCGCGTCCCAGCCCAGCACCAGCGCGATCTGCCCGGCCAGCGGGGCTCCGGCCGCATCGGCCAGCACCAGCGCGTATTTGCCCGGCGGGAGTCCGCGCATGTTAACCGTCACCGTCATGGGGCTGCTCGCCGATGTATTCGGACTGGTGCAGAAGAACTGCGCGTCGGAGGTCGCGGTGAGCGAGCTTGCGTCCAGCAGGTAGAGGCTCCGCAACTCGACCGTGCCGCCCTTCGCCAGGGGCGCTCCGGCATCGGCGGCGTCGTGAATGCTCTCCCACTGCCCGGCCACGGCCGGCAGCAGCGCGGCCTGCAATGTGGCCGAATCGCCCTGTGCCACGGCCGTCGAGAGCCTTTGCGCGGTTGAGGCCAGCGCATCGCGCTCCGCCGGCTGCATCGCAGCCTGCGTGGTGCAGGTAACGGCGCGGCCTGTGATTGGCACGGCCAGCAGCGCCAGCGCGAAAAAAATTCGTATTACAGTACGTTTCTCGATGAAATCCATGAAAAATTCTCTGCCGTGGAAACTTGAATGCAATCGGCCGGATTTCCGGACGAGCGTTCCGCGGTCACTGCTAGTCTAGTACACAGATGCTTGCAGGGAATGGACGCGCGATTCCTGCCGGGGGAAGCTGTGACGGTGCGAAAGAGAACTCTCTCGCCAATCCGAATGCGATGCCGAATGGGCACAGGCGCTACGCTGGCGCTGTTCTCGGCGGTGATACTGATTTCCCGCGCCGGCGCACAGGCCGCGCCTGCCCCGACGCGCGTGCCGGCTCCGGGGCAAGCGCAGCGGCCGCCGGTAGCACAGCCCACAATGCCTGCCGCACAGGCAGGGCCGGTTCCAGCCATGGCCTCAGTGTCAGTCCCGGCCGTCGATGCTCCCAGCGTACCCGCCCATGAGACGGCGAAGCCCGCCGTGGTGCAGTGGGAGGGCCAGCGCCTCCACATCAGCGCGGCAAACTCCAGCCTCCAGCAGATTCTTACGGATGTTTCAAGCCGCATTGGCGCAAAGCTCGAAGGCGTATCCGGCGACGAGCGCGTCTTTGGCGAGTACGGTCCGGGCGAGGCGCGCGCGATTCTGGCCGAGCTGCTGCACGGCACCCCTTACAACGTGATGCTGATCGGGGATCAGGGGAAGGGAACTCCGCGGGAGATTATTCTCAGCCCACGCGGAGCATTGGGGGGGGCGAATAACGCCCAGCAACGGCCTATGACGCACCCGCAGGAGGCCGACGATGAACCGGATCCAACCCCGGAAGATCAGCCGGTCGAACCCATTCAGCCGCCCGTCCAGCGCCAGCCCATCAACCAGCCGCCGCGTCCGCCGGTCCCAAACAATCCGCAGCAGCAACAGCAGCCGGAGCCAGGCAGTCCGCCGATGTATCAGCCGCCGCCACAGCCGCAGAATTAACTGTCTTTAGAGAGCCGCTTCCGGCTGCGTCTTTACCGTCACGCTTGTCGCGGTCCGCGGGCGCATCAGCGCAAAGCCAATGCGAAAGATTCCATACGCGGCAAAGACGCCTAAACCCATTGCTCCTATCGCCGCACACACCAGCATTGCCAGATTGAACAAGTCGGTCATCACACGCCTCGGGGGAGTTATTGCATTCGTGTTGCACTTTCATCGGCCGTATCTGAGGAATCTTTAATTCCACTCTACGGCTCGTCTGCATTGTCGCAGAATTTTGCGCTGCGTTGACCCTCTATTCTGTTGACAACTAAAATACCTCTTGTAGTCTTGCAATCCTGCTGCTAGTTACGATGCTTCTCCATGTGGCCGGCGTTGTCTGATTCCCCCACCGATGCCTATTACGCACATTACCGTCCGCGGCGCGCGCCAGCATAATCTCAAGGACATCTCTGTCCGCATTCCGCGCAATACGCTTACCGTCGTCACCGGCCTTTCCGGCTCGGGAAAAAGTTCGCTTGCCTTCGACACGATTTATGCCGAGGGGCAGCGCCGCTACGTGGAAACGCTCTCCGCTTACGCGCGCCAGTTTCTCGACCAGATCGAGCGGCCTGATGTGGATTCCATCGAGGGGCTGAGCCCGGCCATTTCAATCGAGCAGAAGACTACCAGCCGTAGCCCGCGCTCTACCGTCGGCACCATCACGGAGATTTACGATTACCTGCGCTTGCTTTACTCCTCGGTCGGCACGCCGCACTGCCCCAACTGCGGCCGGCCCATCGCGCGGCAGACCGCCGAGCAGATTGTGCAGCGCATTTTGCAGCTTGGCTTCGGGGAGCGCGTCACGATCATGGCCCCCGTGGTGCGTGGCCGCAAGGGTGAGTTTAAGGATTTGCTGGATCAGATTGACCAGCAAGGCTTTCGCGCCCGCGTGGACGGCGAGATGCGCGATCTGTCGGAGCCGGTGCTTCTCGACCGCCGCAAGAACCACAACGTGGAAGCTGTCATCGACCGCATCCTGCTCAAGCCTGCTGCGGCGGAGGCAGCCTCTGTGGCCAGCGACAAGCCCGCGACGGCGGCAGGCAAACCAAGCCTGGAAAAGCGACTCGACGCTGCCGTTACCCGCGCCCTGCAGATGGCAAACGGCCTTGTCCTGGTTTTGCTCTCGAATGGCGAGGAGCAGCTTTTTTCCTCGTCGATGGCCTGCCCGGACTGTGGCCTCGATGTGCCGAAGCTCGAACCGCGCAGTTTCAGTTTTAACTCCACCTTCGGCGCTTGCCCGGAGTGTCATGGCCTCGGCTCGCTCTACGATTTCGATCCAGCGAAGGTCATTACCGACTGGTCCAAGCCGCTGCTCGATGGCCTCGGCCCCGGCTCCGCTTCGCAATACCTGCTTAAGTTGATCCATCTAGCCGCACAGAAGTATGGCATCGACCTCAAGACGCCCTTCGAGGATTTGCCCGCGCGCCAGCAGCATATCCTCGTCTACGGACCGCCCAAGGGCGAGGCTCCGCGCACCGGTTTTCACGGCATCCTGGCTTATCTGCGCGATTCTCTGGAAGAGGCGAACAGCGACGGCTACCGCGAGTACATGATGAACTTCATGTCTGCCACGCCCTGCCCGGCCTGCCGCGGCAAGCGCCTGCGCCCGGAGTCGCTCGCCGTGAAGGTCGGCGGCCTTTCCATTTCCGATTTCACCGCTCTGCCGCTCAATCGCGCTTTCACCGCCGCGTATGAGTTCAAATTCAATGATCGCGAGGCTCTCATCGCCGAGCGCATTCGCCGCGAGATTGTCGAGCGGCTTGAATTTCTCTGCGCCGTGGGGCTGAGCTATCTGGCGCTCGACCGCGGCGCGGCTACATTGTCCGGCGGAGAGGGGCAGCGCATCCGGCTCGCAACGCAGATCGGCTCGCGTTTGCGCGGAGTTCTCTACGTGCTGGACGAGCCTTCGATTGGCCTGCACCAGCGCGACAACACGCGGCTCATCGGCGCGCTTGAACAGCTCCGCGACCTTGGCAACACCGTCCTCGTCGTCGAGCACGACGAAGACACAATCCGCCACGCCGATTACGTTGTCGATCTCGGCCCCGGCGCGGGCCGGCTTGGCGGCGATCTTGTGGCGGAGGGCACACCGGACGAGATCATGGCGAACCCCGCTTCGCTCACCGGTAAATATCTCTCCGGCGCGATTGAGATTTTGCAGCGCGAGAAGCCGCGCCCTCTTACCGGCAAGTGGCTCACCGTGACCGGCGCGCGCGAGCACAATCTGCATGATTTGACCATTCGCATCCCGCTTGGATTGATGACAGTTGTGACGGGCGTGAGCGGCAGCGGCAAAAGCACGCTTATCAACGACATTCTTTACCGCTCGCTTGCCGCAACGATTTACGGCTCGCGCGAGGAGCCTGGCTCGCATGACGCGCTCACAGGCGCGGAGCAGCTCGATAAGGTCATTCGTATCGACCAGTCTCCGATTGGCCGCACGCCGCGGTCGAATCCAGCGACGTACACGCAGGTCTTCGGCCCCATCCGCGATTTGTTCGCGATGCTGCCGGAGTCGCGCGAGCGCGGCTACAAGCCGGGCCGCTTCAGCTTCAACGTGGCCGGCGGACGTTGCGAAGCCTGCGAGGGCGACGGGCAGAAGCGCATCGAGATGAACTTCATGCCGGACGTGTACGTGCAATGCGAGGTTTGCAACGGTCGCCGCTACAACCAGGAGACGCTGGCGGTGAAGTTCCACGGTCACTCCATTGCCGACATTCTCGACCTCACCATCGAAGACGCGCTTACCGTGCTGGTTGACGTTCCGCAAGTGCGGCAGAAGCTGCAAACGCTCGTCGATGTGGGCCTCGGCTACGTGCATCTGGGCCAATCTGCGACGACGCTCTCCGGCGGCGAGGCGCAGCGCATGAAGCTGGCCCGCGAGCTTTCCAAGCGCCAGACAGGGCGTACGCTTTACGTTCTCGATGAGCCGACGACCGGGCTGCACTTCGACGATGTTCGCAAGCTGCTTGAAGTGCTGCACCGGCTCGCCGATCTTGGCAACTCGGTCATTATCATCGAGCACAATCTCGACATTATCCGCAATGCCGACTGGATTATCGACCTTGGGCCCGAGGGCGGTGAAAACGGTGGACGGCTTGTCGCCGAGGGCCGTCCGGCGCGCGTCGCCGCCACGCCGGATTCCTTCACCGGGCAGTTTCTGCGGCGCTACTACTCGTCGGCTAACGGTCAACTGGAAGAAGCCGATGAGCCTCCCGCGCTGCTCTTCGACGAGGCTCCTGCTGCGCCCGTCGCCGATGCTCCCAAAAAAACGCGCAAGAAAATAGATGCGACCAGCCGCGCTCCGAAGAAATCCAAGGCAAAGAAAACGGGGCGCGCATGAGCGGGGAATTGAACGGCCAACTCGTCGAACGGCAGTCCGTTTCGGGGATTGTGCCGGAGCCGGGCTTGTCCGAGCCGATTCTGTCCGAGCCGGTTGGTGAGCCTTACTACGCGCAGGTCCACGATCAGAGTCCTGAGCAGATTTCCGAGCAGTACGAAGATCTTGGCCTGAATCCGCTGCTGGATTCGCCGCCTTTTGCGCAGGCAGCGGAGCCTGCTCCACCACCCATCCGCTTTCCGAATTTCGCCGACTTCGGTATGGTGGTTGTCCTGCTTGTCTTCGGCGGCATCGCGGCAGCGGCGCTCTTCGCTCTTGCGATGCGCTTGCATCTCTTTGGCGTTTCTACCGAAGCACAGGCTAACGCCGACGTTTTCTACGGTCTAAGCAGCCAGCTTGTCTGGTATCTGCTCTCTTTTGTCGGTTGCCTGCTCGTTTTTCCGACCCTCTGGCACACTCGTTTTTTTGCCGGTGTCGAGTGGCGCATCGCCGTGGCCCGTAGCGCTCGTGGCCGACTTATTGCGGCTACGCTTTTTTGCTTTGCTCTCGCCATTCTGGACAGCGTGCTTTTGCCGGGACCGGATAATGCGCCGATCGACGAGGTTTTTCGCCGTCCTGGAGCCGCGTGGTTCCTGTTTGTCTTCGGCATTACGCTGGCGCCGTTCTTTGAAGAGATGTTTTATCGCGGTTTCCTGCTGCCGGCCTTTTGCACCGCGTGGGACTGGGCCTGGGAGCGCATTCGCCACCGGCCCGCGGCTTACCCGGACGCCGAAGGGAAGACCGTCTGGTCCGCGCCTGCAATGATCGCGGCCTCAGTTCTTGCCAGCATCCCCTTTGCGTTGATGCACGGCACACAGACGGGACACTCTTTCGGTCCGTTTGTGCTGCTCTTCTGCGTGAGCCTGGTACTTTGCGCGGTGCGCCTCGGCGTGCGGTCGCTTGCAGCCAGCACCTTTGTTCATGCCACTTATAACTTCATGCTCTTCCTGCTGATGATTGTGCAGACGGGCGGCTTCCGGCATCTCGACAAGCTCTGAATCAGGCTGTGCGCTCCATTACAATCGAAGCGATGACCGCACCTTCCTACGCCGCGCAGCTTCTTTCGCTTCTCGCCCGCACCAGCTTCCGCCTCGGCCAGTTCAAGCTCTCCTCCGGCGGAACGAGCGACTACTACATCGATTGCCGCACCACGACTCTCCACGCCGAGGGCGGACGGCTCACCGGCCACGCAATTCTTGAGCTGCTCGCAGCAAACGGCATCGAGGCCGAAGCTGTCGGCGGCCTGACAATGGGCGCTGATCCTATCGTCTCGAATGTTGCCACTGCCAGCGCGTGGCGGGCGCAGCATAAGCCCGGCTCGCCGCTGCTGCACGGCTTTCTCGTTCGCAAGGCAGAGAAGGCCCACGGAACCGGCCGCCGTGTCGAAGGCTTTCTGCGCGAGGGCGCGCGCGTCGTCATCGTCGATGACGTTTGCACCACCGGCGCTTCGACGATCAATGCCATCGAGGCTGCTCGCGAGGCCGGCATGACGGTCGCGGCCGTGGTTTGCATCGTGGAGCGCGAGGAAGCAAATGGCCGGCCTGCCGTGGAAGCGGCGGCGCAGAGTGCGCCATTCCTGCGGCTCTATACGGCGAATGATGTTCGCGCTTCGCATGTTGCGCAGTTAGAGCAGAAGTAGGGCGCGGGCGTTTTATATCTCGCAGAGAGATGAGAGGTGGATTCTCCTCGTTCCTCGGTACTACGCTTCCCACCAATCGAACTTTCGCATCTTGGGGTAATACAGGCCCGCGCAGACCCGCGCTCCGGTTCCGCGCATCAGCCGCAGCACCCGCGCATAGAGCGCTAGCTGTGGCGCGAAAAGCTCATGCAATTTTATGAGCGCCGCAGCATCGGGCTGGTTCGCTTCCGCTGTTTTGTAATCGACAATCCACCACACACTGTCGCCCTTGGCGTTGGGCTTCGGTCCCGCGCGAAAGACGCGGTCGGCTTGTACCGTCCGCAGCTTTCCATCGACCACACCGATCCAGCGAGCCTCGTTTGCCGCATCCGCGTGCGGCGAAAGAATCCACTGCGCATCTTTATCCTCGGAGGCGCGTAAGACAAGCTCCAGCGCCTCGGCGGCAATCTTCTCTGCCTGTGCCGCGTCTGTGCCACCAGCGCGAATCCCCGCCGCAGTGCGCGGAAGCATTCCTCGTAGCGCCGTCCTCGCCTCGTCCCAGCCCTTCTCCGCACGCAGGCGCGCCAATTCTGCCAGCAACGCATGAGCCGCTGTTCCCGATGCGCGGGAAAGCAGACCACCTTCATGCCGCTCGTAGGCCCGCTCTTCCCCTGTTCTGGAAATTTGCTGGCCGTGCCCGGATACGGCCTCGGTTGCCGGTGGTTTGTAATCCGCGGGCAGGCGGCGCAGAATAGCCGGCTTCTCGGCATTTGGAGTGCTTCCAGTCTCTTCCGTCGTTGCTGTTGTGTCCGTCTGCGCCGTTTGCTCCCACGCCTTAAACTGCTTCTTAGCTTCGTCCTTCAACGCTGGCCAAGCCGTCGCCAGCAGGCTGTTTGACGGCGGAGCTAAACGTTCTTCCTCCGCTTTTTTGCCTTCCTTCTTCGGCTTGAGCCGCGCAAAGAGATGCAGTTCTTCCCGTGCCCGCGTCGCGGCCACATAGAGCAGCCGCTTCATCTCCTCTTTCTCGCGCGCGGCATAGACGGAATCCACCCACGCCTTTGCCGTTCCCTTGTCTGCGCCCCTGGCCTGTTGTGGAGCCACCAGGAACTCCGTCACCTCATCCGCGCCGCCCGCCTCTTCGTGTTCTTGTTCCAGCCACGCAATCATCCGGTGCTGTGTGGCTCGTGTCCGCGTCTGCAGCTCAGGCACGATTACGACTTCAAATTCCAGCCCCTTCGATTTGTGAATCGTCATCAGGTGCACGCCGCACTCGCTTTCGGCATTCGGATCGGGCAGCGCTGTCAGTTTTTCAAGAGTGGAATCGAGGGCAGAGCCGAGCAGGTCCGACTCGCCTTCGGGAAGCGCGTCGAAGCAACTCCACAACAGGTCGAGATTAGCCCTCGCCGCCTCATCCACGCAATCGGCTCCGCCCAGCCGCAGCCACATCTGCTCGACGCGCGTTCCCAGCGCCGCATTCGCCATCTCCGGCGTCTCTTCGATGGCTCGCCGCACCCGCTCGATGGCCCGCTGTCCCTCTTCGCTCAGCAGATGCGCTCGTTCCTGCATCAGTTCCGGAATTGCGCGCCGCTTCAGCGCTGCATCGTCCGCGCTTGCCAGTGTGTGCAGGTCGGTGAGGGACAGCCCGCACCATGGCGCTCGCAGTACGCTCAGCCATGCCACGCGGTCTTCGCCATTCAGCAGCGCCCGTGCCAGCGCCACTGCGTCTTTCACTTCCGGCCGGCCGCCGAGACCCTCCAGCCCCTGTGCGCGGAAGGGGATTTCTGCCTCCCGCAGTGCGGCTGCGATGGGGGAAAGAATCTTCGCTGTCCGGCCCAGCACGGCGATCCGATACTTTTCACCTTGCGCCTTCGCTGCGCGCATAGGCTCTATGTGGTTCTGAATTAACTCCACAATCTCCGCCGTTTGCGCTTCGCTTCCCGCGGCAAAGCCGAAGTGCGTCTTGAGCCGCTTTTCTCCCTCCTTTGCGCCTTCCCGCGCCGCTTCGGCAGGCGCAAATGTGATTCCTCCGGCGTCGGGCTCCGCAAAGGCTGTGCGGAAAAAGTTGTTCAACTCCTCCACCAGCCCCGGAGCCGTGCGAAAGTTCGCGCTCAACTGCACGAAATCGAATTGCAGCGTCTCGCCATCCGGCAGCGCGAGCCCTATCTGCCGCACGCGTGGAAAGAGCTCCGCATCCGCGCTGCGAAAAAGGTAGATGGACTGCATCGGGTCGCCGACCGCAAAGATGCTCCTGCCTGCCGTATCCGGCCAAGCCGCCGCCACGCTTGCAATCAGCCTGTGCTGACGGCGGCTCGTGTCCTGAAACTCGTCCACAAGCAGGTGGTGGATTCCATCTGCAATCGCCAATCCTGCATCTGTCGGCGCGCGGTCTTCGTCCTCCAGCACGCGCTGCGCCTGCAGCGCCACCTCGGTGTAGTCCGTTGCGCCGGCCTCGGCAAAGACCACCTGAAGCTCTGCCGCCGCATGGCGCAGCAGCGTAAAACACTCCCGCACAATTTGCCACTCTTCCTCGGTGTATCGCTGCGGCGCGTCCTCTGCTCCGTGCAGGGCCGCTTCCGCAAACGGCCGCTCCAGCCGCTCGCGCAGCGTCTCCCAGTCCTGTTCCCGGCTCAGCACAATGCCGTGCATCCACCGGTCGCGCTTCGCCAGCATCTCCGCAAGCTGGCTCTCAAGCTCGTGCCAGTTGTTGTCGCGCCACACGAGCAGAGCTTCGACCGCCTGCCTTACCTCGGCATTCTGCGCCGTGGGCTGCGCGCCGAGGGTTTGCAGCGTGCTCCGCGCAGCGCGCCGATAGAGTTCTTCCGGCTCGCCGGCAATCTCCAGCGCCCCGCCCAGGCCGGCGAGCAACGGCTGCTGCACGGCAATCTCGCGGCAGAAGGAATCGATCGTCGAAATCCGCAACTGCGCGCCCATTTCGAGCAGGTTCCAGCCTCGCTTCTGCGACTGTTCGAGCGCTTTTGCGGCGGGAGCAATCATCGAAGACTCGTCGGGAGAAAACGTGTCTGGACCGGAGGCTTCGTTGCCGCTCGCGGCTTTTTCCAGCTCCGCCAGAATCCTGTGCCGCATCTCCGCCGCCGCGGCTTTTGTGAAGGTAATTGCGACAATTTCCGCGGGATCGTCCACCTCCGCCAGAAGCCGCAGGAATCGCTGCGTGAGCAGGTACGTTTTGCCGGAGCCTGCCGGAGCCTGCACCAGCACATTCCGTCCTGGTGCCAGAGCTTCTTCGCGCTGCCTTCTGTCCGGAATCTCCTTTTGCTTCGTCGGCGCTTTATTCATCCGCGTTCTCCGCTCCATGCGCCGCTGTCTCATGCACTCGGCAGAGCGCCTGCAAGCCGCAGCTTTCGCAGGTCTCCGGCAGCTTGCGCGGGTCTACGTCGGCGCGTCCGGCCAGAAAATCCTGCGCCAGCCTTTCAATCTCCGTGCGCCACTGCTCTATGTCCTCGTCCGTGAGCGGCTTCTTCACCAGGTCGAGCCTTTTGCTCAGCTCGGCGCTCAGCGTTCCCAGCGGGTCGCGCACCTTGCCGGCAAACTTCATCTCGCCCGGCTGCACCCGCGCAAAAACCAGCCCCCCCACATTGCTTCCGCCGCCAAGCGCAAACCCCGCATACAGCGGCAACTGCACGTCCTCGGGCCGCGGCGTATCCCACTCGCGCGGCGAAACCTCGCCGGTCTTGTAATCGATCACCAGCTTCGTGCCGTCGTTGAGTTGATCCAGTCGGTCCAGCCGTACGTCCAGCGTCAGTCCTGCTATTTGAACTTTCGCTTTTGCTTCTGCTTCTAACGCGCTGAAACTAAGGCGCTTTTCTTCGTAACGCAGCCATTCCGCCACCAGCCGACGAAGTCGCTCTTCTTCGAGTTCGAGATACCGCGCCGGCATCTCTTCCCGCACCGCGCGAGGCAGCTCTTTTTCCATTGCCCGCCGGACGTGCACGGCTGTAAATGCCTCCAGATCCGCCAGCCGCTTCAGCTCTTCCAGCGTCCGAATCCCGTCCGGCGCGCCCCATACGCCGCTCAACGCCGCGTGCAGCAGTTTGCCCCGCACCGGCGGCGTCAGCCCGGCCTCGGCAAGATTCCAACCCTGTGCCGCCAGCCGCTCCTTTGCAAAGGCCTGAAATCCGCACAGCGATTGCGCCGTCAGAACGCCGGAACCGCCCGTTACTGCTGCGCCGTCCTCCGCGCGCAGGGGAATCCGAGCCGTATCGACGAATTGCTCCGTGCTCGGGCTGGAACCTGACCCCAGACGAGGCGCGACCAGGGGTTGCGGGCTGCCTGCAACGCCCGCCACCAGCCGCGAGGCCCGCGTTTCGACGCCATCCTTCAGGCTTGCATAGCTGAACCGCGCCTCTGCTGCTGAGCCGAGCAGCCTGCGCGTCACAGTCGCGGCAATCTCGCGGTCCAACTCGGCGGTTGCGTGCGGCATTCCCGCTTCGCGCTGCACGGCGGCCGGCAGCAGAGGATTTCCGCTGCCGCGCGCGGGCCAAGAATCCTCGTCCGCGCCCAGAAACCAGATTCCGTCCGCGGTGAGTCCCGCCGACTCGGCTGGCCCGGCGATCAGCACCGGCGCGTCTTCGGATTCGAGCGCAAAGAGCGTCTCCGCTGCTGCCTGCTGTAGCTCTGCCAGAAACTCTCGCCACGCCATCCGCCGCCCGTCGAAGCCCAGCGAGCCGCAGGTGTCGAGCGCCTGCTCCCACCGCCGCACCGCCTGAAACTCAGCGCTCGTCGCGGCGCGCGTTCCTGCCCAGCCGGCATCTTTCAGCAGTAGCCCAGCGACGCCCGCCCATTCGAGCGGCCTGTGCTCCCGCCCCGCGCTCTCTCGCAGCCTCTGCCGCGCTGCCTGCATTCGCCGTGCCCAGGAGTCGGAAACGGGCAGGGAACTGCCGCTGGCGCGCAGAAATGCTTCCAGCGTCCATTCGGTCCGCTCCCATCCTTTGCGGCGCAGTCCGCGACAATATGCCTGCAAGGCCGCACGCTCTTCGCTTCCTAGGGTCCAATCCGCTGAAAAAAGCCAGTCGATCTCGTTTTCCGCCAGCGCGCCATCAAGCCAGCGAAGAAGCAGCAGCGCGCTCCGCGCCAACCCCACTCCGGCCAGCCGCACGCCGAGCGAAAACTCATGCGGCACGCCAGCGCGCAGAAAAGCCCGCTCGATTTCGCCGCGCCGCTGGCTTGCATCCTGCGTAATTACCAGCAGGCGTGCCTGCGGATTTGCGGCAAGCTCTTCGGCGCACCATGCCGCGCAGGCGGCCAACTCCGCTCGCTGGTCTGGCGCGGCGAAATAATGCGTTTCGCTCGCAGGCTCCGCCGGTGCGGCTGTTTTTGTCTCACCCCATGCCTCCGCGATGCTTCGCTGCTCCGGCGTTATGCGGTCAAAGCCTGCCAGCATGAGCGGCGGCCTGCTTTGCCAGTCTGTCGCGGCCTCGGCTTCCAGCCCCGCTACAAGCTCACGGCCAATCCGGCTTGCGCTTACCAGCTTTTTCGCACGGCACTCGGCATCGAATCCGGCGAGCCACTCACTGAAAACGCCCGCATCCTGCTGCCAGCCACTGCGGGCGGGCCGGCCCAGATAGCGTGGCGCATAGGCGCAGAGCAGCCCGTGCGCCTCCATGCAGAGCCCGGCGAGCCGCCGCAGAGGCCCCTCAAGAAGCCCCGCGCTATGTTTACTTTCGCGGATAATCCCCGTCCACAGCGCCTCTTCCTGCGCCGGATTCAACAGCAGCCGCCCATCTGTTCGCCGCCGCTCCCACTCCGCCCGCACAAAGGCAGCCCATGAGAGCACATCCGGCGCGGCCCAGCCGGCGAGGCCCTCCTCGCGCCGCCGGCGGTGATATTCGGCGGCAATGGCGCGTGCGGCGCGGTCGCTGGCTGCCACCACGGGCCCGCCGCTGTGAAGCCATTCGTCGATTTCGTTCTTTGGCGCGTTCCCCGGCTCGTCTTTCACCGCAGCTTGTTCCCCATTTCAGCGTTATACCCTCTCGGGCCGGCGCACCGCGTGAGGAAAACGGCGGCAGGCCGACCCGTCGCCCTGCTGACGCCTCCGGTTGTAAACTTCAGACGTGAACCGTGCCGCCATTCTCGCCGCCGCCCTCGCAGTTGCCGTTCTTGCCGGATGCCACTCCGGCCCCAAACCGGACGCGCCTGCTTCCGCCGCTTCCTCGAACTACAAGACCTACAAGCTGCGCGGCAAAGTCATCTCCGCCAACACTGCCACCAGCGAAGTTACCGTGGCCCACGGTGCCATTCCCGGCTTCATGGACGCGATGACAATGCCTTACAAGGTCAAGGACCCCAACATTCTCTCCGAGTTGCATCCCGGCGACACCATCACCGCCGACCTGCTTGTCTCGCAGCGCGACGACGCCGACATTCTTCTCGATCACATCGTCGTGGTCGCGCAGGCCAAGCCCGATTACCATCCCACGAGCGTCTACCACGTGCCCGAGCCCGGCGATCAGGTTCCGGACTTCCGGCTCGTCAACCAGGACGGACGTGCCATTCATTTGGGCCAGTTCCGTGGCCGGCGACTTCTGCTTACCTTCATCTACACTCGCTGCCCGCAGCCCAACTTCTGCCCGCTCATCACGCGCAACTTTGCCAATCTCAACCGCCGCATTGCTGCCGATCCGGCTCTGAGCGCAAAGACGCATCTGCTTTCCGTTACCTTCGACCCGGAAAACGATACTCCAGCCCGTCTTCGCGCCTTTGGCGCGCAGTACATCGGCAGCGACGCGAAAGACGCTTTCACCCACTGGGATTTCGCCGCGCCGGACAAAGACACGCTAGGCAAGATGGCGCTGTTCTTCGATTTAGGCATTACGCCGGAGGCCGACCAGACCATCACGCACACGCTCTCCACTGCCCTTATCGGCTCCGACGGCAAGGTGCTCCACTACTACCCCGGCAATGACTGGACCGTCGATCAGGTCTTTACCGACCTGAAGCGCTCCGCTGCCTGATTTTCACGGCAGGGAAGCTCCGTGCCCCATCCCTAGCTTATCTACCCCGCCCAGCCGCAAAATTCGCTATCATCAATACATGCAGACGGAAACCCTGGCCCCCATGCAGCATCCT
Organism: Terriglobales bacterium; assembly: GCA_015655195.1. Classification (GTDB taxonomy): domain Bacteria; phylum Acidobacteriota; class Terriglobia; order Terriglobales; family Acidobacteriaceae; genus Telmatobacter. The sequence continues at coordinate 25,329 of JAATFM010000052.1, read as the reverse complement.
TTCCGCACGTATGACCCGAAGCTCTCGCCGATTGCCGAAAAGGTCTTTGCAGGCGAGCGGCTCAGCTTCGACGACGGCCTCGCGCTCTACGGCACGACAGATGTGCTGGCTGCGGGCTGGCTCGCCAACTACGTCCGCGAGAAGATGCACGGCGATGTGACCTACTTCAACGTCAATCGCCACATCAACCCGACGAATGTTTGCGTGGCCGCCTGCAAGCTCTGCGCCTTTGGCCGCAAGAAGGGCGACGCGGCCGGCTACACCATGGCCCTCGAAGAGGCATGGCAGACCGCCGCGTCGGGCTATTCCGAAGCCGTCACCGAGTTCCACATCGTCGGCGGGCTGCACCCCGACCTGCCACTCGAATACTTCCTCGACCTTGTGCGCGGCCTCAAGCAGCGTTTCCCGAAGGTTCACATCAAGGCGTTTACGATGGTCGAGATCGCCTTCCTCGCCCGTCGCGCCCATCTCACCATCGAGCAGACGCTCGTCAAGCTGCGCGAGGCCGGCGTGGATTCGATGCCCGGCGGCGGTGCGGAAATCTTCGCAGCGCGCGTGCGTTCCATCATCTGCGACCACAAGATCGATGGCTCGGAGTGGCTGGAAACCGCGCGCCTGGCCCACAAACACGGCTTCCGATCGAACGCCACGATGCTCTATGGCCACATTGAGAACAACGAGGACCGCGTCGATCATCTGCTCAAGCTGCGCGAGGTGCAGGACGAGACGGGCGGATTCCAGACCTTCATTCCTCTGGCCTTTCACCCGGAAAACACGCCGCTCGACCATCTGCCCGTCACGACTGGCCTTACTGACATTCGTCAGGTCGCCGTTAGCCGCCTGCTGCTCGACAACTTTGCGCACATCAAGGCCTACTGGCAGATGCTGACGCCCAAGATCGCCCAGATCGCGCTACGCTTCGGCGCGGACGACCTAGACGGCACTGTGGTCGAAGAGAAGATTTATCACGACGCAGGCGCGACCACGCCGCAGGGAATGACGCGCAAGGAGCTGAGCCGCCTCATCACCGAGGCTGGCCGCGTTCCCGTGGAGCGCGATACGCTTTACCACGCCGTTACCCGCACGGAAGACAGCTTTGTGGTGGCGGTTTAGCAGCTCGTGCTAGACTAGACTTAGCTAGGTGATAAGTATGCCCACTGTCAACATCTTTGAAGCAAAGACGCAGTTCTCCAAGTACGTCGAACTGGCCGAGCAGGGGCAGGAAGTTGTAATTGCCCGCGCAGGTAAGCCTGTGGCTCGCTTGTCTCGACTGGAGCCGGAAAAGAAGCCCATTCGCTATGGAGTCCTGAAAGGCCAAGGCTGGGTCAGCGAGGATTTCGACGCGCCGCTCCCCGAAGATGTGCTGAAAAGTTTTGAGGGCTGACAATGCGGCTCCTGCTCGATACGCACATTTTTCTATGGGTGGTTTTTGACGAACCGGAACTGACGGATGAGGCGCGCAAAATTATGGGAGCCGCGGACGCGATATTTGTGTCTTCCGCAACAATCTGGGAGATCGCGATCAAGGCGCGTCTGGGCAAGATCAAAGCGGCCCCCGAGAAGATGAGGAATGCCATTGCGGAAAGCGGCTTTCAGGAGCTTCCCGTGTTCGCGCGGCACGCGGTAGGCGTAGCAAAACTTCCCCTTCACCATCACGATCCTTTCGACCGCCTGCTGGTGGCGCAGGCAATCGATGAACCCATGAAGCTGGTTACTGCTGATACGCAGTTGGCAGTGTATTCAGAACTCGTGATTCAGATATAGCGGTTCCGGCATAGAGGAGAACGCGCGATGAACTTTGGTCCGGCGGCGTTGATCGGCCTTGCCTGCGGATTTTTCTGGGGCATTGGCTGCTCGCTGGCGATTCTCTACTCCATCTACCTTGGCGGCTATCGCAAGGGCGTGGAAGACTCGCTGGCCGAGACCAAGCCGGAGCGCTACACGCGCGCACTGCACAAGATCGAAGTCAGCCGCGCCAAGTCTGGAAAGTAACGGCAGGGAAGCGACGCTACGGTTGCTTCTCGACCACGCCGCCCTTCATTACAAACTTCACCTTTTCGACGGCCTTGATGTCTTCGAGCGGGTTGCCTTCGACGGCGATCACATCGGCGTAGTAGCCGGGCTTTAACTCGCCGATCTGCTCGGCCCAGTCCAGCAGCTTTGCTCCGTTTATCATGTCGGCTTGCAGGACCGCCAGCGGCTTCATTCCGTATTCGACCATCAGCTCCAGCTCCCGCGCCTGTGTGCCATGCGGGAACGGGCCTACGTCAGAGCCGACCGCGAAAGGTACGCCCGCTGCAATCTGCTTCTTGAACTGAGACGCGTGGTAGCTCAGCAGCATATGCTCTCTGCGCGCGCCTTCCTCGCTCGCCGCGTGAGCGGCAAAATACTCCTGAATGGCAAAGGTTGGCACGGCGAAGATGCCTTTTTCTTTCATCAGCCGCATCGTTTCGTCGCTCAACTGGTCCGCGTGGTCAATCGAGGCCACACCCGCCTTTGCCGCGAACAGCGCGCCCGGCTCGCCCTCGCAATGTACGCCCACGCGCGTGCCCATCCGTGCTGTCTCTGCCACGGCGGTCTCCAGCTCTGCCTGCGTGTACTGATAGTTTGTGTGAAACTCGCCGTGCTGCAGGCTGTCCTCTCCGGTCTCGTAAATCTTGATGAAGTCCGCGCCTTCCTTCAGTTGCCGGCGAATGGTCTCGACAAGCTCCGCGGTATTGTTCGCATAGTCCGCGTTCGAGGAGATATGCTCCGCCGGATTGAAATGGATTGCGTCCTCATGCCCGCCCAGCACGCTGATCGCATTGCCGCTCACACGCATCCGCGGGCCGGGAATCAACCCCTTGTTAATCGCATCGCGTATCGCAGTATCGGCAGAGCCAGCACCTTCGGTTCCCATGTCGCGCTCGGCTGTGAATCCGGCCATCAGGTCGGCTTTTGCCGCCTGCTCGGCCAGAATCACACGCCACGGCACGGATTCCTCGACGGTCTGCAAGTCCTCCGCGCCGGGATGTAGAAACAGGTGTACGTGCGCGTCAATCATCCCCGGCATCAGCGTTGCATCGCCCAGATCGATCATCTTTGCGCCTGCCGGATGCTCGACAGCGGAGCCCACTGCGCGAATCCGCTCGCCTTCAATAAGCACTTCGCCCGGAGCGAGAACCTTGCCTGTGTCCACTTCAAGCAGCCGCGCCGCGTGGAGCACAATCGGCGGATCGGCAGGCTGCTGGCTTGCAAATAGGGCCGTGCAAAATGCCAGAGGAGCAGTCAAAGCAATGCAGCGAGCGATAGGAGAAAGTGTCGGCATAGTTACGACTATGCCGCATTGCTATTGGCTTGTCGATAGAAAGCTAAGGGATTTCGACACTTGACTCCTCTGAGGAGTCGTGGCTGCAATGGGTGGGCGCTTAATGTTAGCGAGTTAGCCACGCTGCGCGTGGAAGCGAGTCAGCAAGTTAGCGGCTAGAATGCGCCGATTCCTGTGATGTGCTGGCCCAGGATCAGCGCGTGAATGTCGTGTGTGCCTTCGTAGGTCTTCACGGATTCGAGGTTCATGCTGTGGCGCATGATCGGGTAATCTTCCGTGATGCCGTTTGCGCCGAGAATGTCGCGCGCCATCCGCGCTGTTTCAAGCGCCATCCACACGTTGTTCCGCTTGGCCAGTGAGATGTGTTCGTGGCCCACGGTGCCCGCATCCTTGAGCCGTCCGACGTGCAGGCTCAGCAGTTGCGCTTTCGAGATTTCGCTTACCATCCACACCAGCTTTTCTTGCACAAGCTGGTGGCTGGCAATCGGCTGGTCGTGGAATTGCTTTCTTGCTTTCGCGTATTGCAGTGCGTTGGAGTAGCAATCCATCGCCGTGCCAATCGCGCCCCAACTGATGCCGTACCGCGCTTGATTCAGACACATCAGCGGGCTTTTGAGGCCACCGGTGCCGGGCAGCAGGTTTGCCGTGGGAACGCGCACATCCTGAAGCGAGAGGCCGCTTGTCACCGAGGCGCGCAGCGACCACTTTCCATGCACGTCATGCGCGGAGAATCCCGGCCTGTCTGTTTCTACCAAAAAGCCGCGAACTCGATTCTCTTCGTCTTGCCCAGTACTGCCTTGCACTTTGGCCCAGATGATGGCCACATCGGCAATTGAGCCGGAGGTGATCCACATCTTTTCGCCATTCAGAACGTACTCGTCGCCCGACTTGCGCGCCGTCGTCGTCATGCCGCCGGGGTTCGAGCCGAAGCCCGGTTCCGTCAACCCGAAGCAGCCGAGCTTCTCGCCCTTTGCCAAGGCGGGCAGCCATGTATTTTTCTGCTCTTCGGAGCCGAAGGTGTAGATCGGATACATTACCAGCGCCGACTGCACGCTCACAAAGCTGCGAAAGCCGGAGTCGCCGCGCTCCAGTTCCTGCATCACCAGGCCGTACTCGACATTCGACATTCCAGCGCAGCCGTAGCCTTTGAGGTTCGCGCCGAAGAAACCAAGCTCGCCCATCACCGGTACCAGCTCGCGCGGAAAGCGCCCCTCGCGAAAGCACTCCTCGATGATTGGAACCAGATTGTCCTCGACAAAATCCCGCGCTGTTTTGCGGACCAGCAGCTCGTCTTCGCTCAATCCCGCATCGAGATGAAGAAAATCCACGCCCTGAAATTTAAATCCCATCATGCACCTGCAATCGAAGAAGATTCCCGAAGGGCAAGGCTAGCAGAGTGCAGGGCAGCGGTGGAAGGCGTGCGACTCAGGCGTAGAACGTGATTTGCGGCATGGGATAGTGCTTGCGGTTGCGTGTCCACAGCGCTGCGTCGTGCTGGATGGCGGCCGCCGCAATTATTGCGTCAGGAACTTCCAGGCTGTGGCTCTTCCGGTATTGGCGCAGCAACTCTCCTGCGTGATAGCCGGTCTCATAGTCCGGCGGAAGACAGATAAGCGGGCGGAAGAAGCGCTGAATAAACGGAAATTCCTCGGGAAATGCGCCTCCCCAAACCTCAGTGGCCGTCACGGAGGAATAAAAGACGTTTGCTTCTGAGTCGGCCAACGCCTGCCAGATTGACAGGATTGCATGATTGCGCCCGCGCAGGATTTCGATTGCAATGTCGGAATCGAGCAGAACAGTCAATTGAGCCCCATTCTCTGGCGGCGCGTGTCCTTGCGAAGACTGCGTACATAAATCTCAGTGTCCGGCAGGTCGGTGCGATTTTTCCATACCCCAACGGCAGCCATCATGTCTGCTCGACGTTGTTCCGGCGTATATTGATACCGCTCACGAGCCGCTTTCCGGAGCAACTCGGAAATGGTGGTCTTTTCCGTCTTGGCCCGCGCATGGAGCGCTGTCCAGAGATCTTCGTCGAGATAAATCTGTGTCCGCCGCATAATGTATATCGTACATCGCATATACATCGCCTGGCAAAATCCCGGACACTACTCCAGAAACTCCCGCACAAACTTGTCCTTGCTGTTTACCAACTCGTGCAGCGAGCCGTCGAAGATCATCCGGCCTTCGTTCAGCATCAGGAAGGTCGTATTGTGATCGGTCTCGCCTTCGGGCAGCGGCGTCATCGCGCCCTTGTCGGCATCGAAGCGGTGCGTGCACATCGTGAACGCGTCCTGCAGGCGGTGCGTTACCAGTAGCGATGGCGTCTTGTATACGTCGCGCTGCTTCAGGACCAGCTCGATGATCGTCGTTGAAGTGACGGGATCGAGCCCGCCCGTGGGAGAGTCGTAGAGCAGCAGCTCGGGGCGGTTAATCAGCGCACGCGCAATTGCCACGCGGCGCCGCATTCCGCCGGAGAGGCTGCCGGGAAAGAGCGAAAACGTCTGCTCCAATCCGACGAAACGGAGCGCCTCCAGCACGCGCGCATCAATCTCTTCGTCGTCTACTTTTTCCTGAATGAGCTGGTAAGCCACGTTGTCGCGAACCGTGAGCGAGTCAAAGAGCGCGCCCTCCTGAAAGACCATCCCCGTGCGCGCCCGCACCGGGAACAATTGCCGCTCTGGCAGGCCGGTAATCGTCTGGCCGAAGAGCGCCACGCTTCCGGTATCCGGCTGCACCAATCCATTCGCGGTTTTGAGCAGCACGCTTTTGCCCACCCCCGCCGGCCCAAGCAGAATGCGCGTTTCGTCCGGCGCAACGGTGAAGCTGATTTCCTCCAGCACCGGCGGCCCGCCGAAGGAGACCGTTACACCGCGAAACTCCACTACCGGCTCGCCGGCCAATGCGGCGGAATGAACCGGAGACGCGAGCGTTTCATTCATCAGAGCGACACCATGAGCACGCTGATGAGCAGGTCCACAAAAATAATCAGCACCGAGGAAAATACGACGGCCTGAATCGTGGAGCGGCCCACGCCCTGCGTGCCGCCCGTGGTTCTCATGCCGTAGAAGCAGCCGGTGGTGGCAATGATGAACCCGAAAATCAACGGCTTCACAAGGCCTTGCAGAATGTCATGGAAGTTCAGGTGCTGGTAGGCCATGGAGAAATACTGCGTGCCGTTCTGGCCATTCATGAAGACGGTCACGACGGCGCCGCCAAGAATACCGAAGAAGTCGGCCACGATTGTCAGAAAGAACAGCATCGCCACTGTGGCCGTGATGCGCGGCGTGACGAGCTTCCGCATCGGGTCCACGCCGAGGGCGCGCATGGCGTCAATCTGTTCGGTGACGACCATCGAGCCCAACTCGCTGGCCATGGACGAGGCATTGCGGCCTGAGACCATGATGCCGGTCAGCACTGCGCCCAGCTCGCAGACCATCGACTTTGCCACGAACTGTCCCGTTACCGCCGTGGCGCCAAAAGCCGCCAGCGTGGCCGCCGACTGCACGGCCAGCACGCCGCCGGTAAAGAAGCCGGCGAAGATGACAATCACCACCGAGCCCACGCCGATGATGTCGGACTGCAAAACAATGTCCGACCAGTAGATGGGCGGGCTGAAGAGATTCAGCACGGCCCGCAGCGCAAAGAGGGAATACTCCTGCACGGTCAACACGAATTGCTTGGCCGCTCTATCGATCGCTTCCATCGCCATCCGATTATGTTATGCGTCGCTTCCTCGACAGAATATCGCATGGCGCGGCATCTGAGGTGCGCGGCGCGTGTACTGCGCTGATTCTGTGGGTGTTGTCTTTTTCCGGGAACGCGGCAGCGCCCCGATGCGTCTAATAAAGAAGGGCAAGCGCGATCTGACCCTGCGCAGCCTCTTATATTTAGGCTGTAGTTATTTCACCTGATTTCACCTGACTGCTGTTATTTAACTTATGGAGGGTTGGGATGAGTTCTTTTCGTTTGCGGTTGATTCTCGCCCTTGTTTTGAGCGTCACAGTAGTTTCGCTTGCGTCCACGTACTTTGAGGTGCTGGCGCACAAACATATCCTCCGTGTAGAGCTGGAGCGTCGCGCCGCCTCGCTCGGCGCCGGAATGCAGCCTGCTCTGGAACAGGCTATCTCCGATCCGCAGGGTTCCGCGTCTTCGGTCCTCGCGTCGATTCTCAACCGGCATGGCTCCGCGCTTGCCGTGGCGCTCTACGACGCCAAGGATAATCTGGTCGCTTCCTCCGGGGCTGCCGCGATGCTTTATTCCATCCGGCCCGGTCCCATCCAGACCGCGCTCAAGCGGGGAAACAATTCTTCTCTCTTCAGCCACACGGGCAGCTCGGACTGGCTTGAGGAGGCGGTGCCGCTCTACGCCAACGGCAACCTTGCCGGCGTGCTTGTCATCCTGGAAGACGCCAACGCGATTCGCGCCGACAGCGCGGTGGTGTGGAAGCATACCATTTGGCGCGTCACCGCTACGGTCATTCTGATTGCCGGCGTTACGGCGCTGATGGTGAGCTGGCTGCTCACACGCCCGGCGAATCGCCTGGCTGAGCGCCTGCGCCGACTGCGCCTCGGCCATGTGGACGGTGCTTCGACATCAGACCTGAGCCTCTTCAAACCCCTCGCGCGCGAAGTGGAGAACATGAGCGAAAGCCTCAAGGAGGCCCGAGCTGCTGCGGCCACAGAGGCGCGTCTCCGCGAGGCCGGAGAGAGCCTCTGGACGGCCGAGCGGTTTGTCGCACACATCCGCCAGCGTTCTGCGGATGGCGAGGCAAATGGCCGCCTCTTCGTCGTTTCCAATCGCGAGCCGTACGTGCATCAGCGCCAGGGGAAAGAAATCGTATGCGTCGTTCCGCCCAGCGGGCTTGTTACCGCGATTGAGCCTGTGCTGCGCGCCACCGATGGCGTGTGGGTGGCTTCCGGCAGCGGCAGCGAGGATCGTGCAACTGTAGATGAGTTCGACCGCGTGCGCGTGCCGCCCGACGACCCGCGCTACACGCTGCGCCGCGTCTGGCTCTCAGCGGAGGAAGAGGCCGGCTACTACGACGGTTTTGCCAACGAAGGCATCTGGCCGCTTTGCCACATTGCGCACACGCGCCCCATCTTCCGCGCCTCCGACTGGGAGATGTATAAGGCCGTCAATCACAAATTTGCCGAGGCTCTTCTCCATGAGATGGAGGGCAACGAGAATCCGCTCGTCTTTGTGCAGGATTATCACTTTGCGCTGCTGCCGCGCCTGATCAAGAATGCGCGGCCCGATGCGCGCGTCGCGATCTTCTGGCATATTCCCTGGCCCAATCCGGAGGCTTTCGGCATCTGCCCGTGGCAGGCTGAGCTGCTTGACGGCCTGCTGGGAGCGGATCTCATTGGCTTCCACATTCCGCTGCACTGCAACAACTTTCTCGATACCGTGGACCGCGTACTGGAATCGCGGACGGACCGCGAGCGTATGGCGGCGCGCCGCCGCGGCCACCTCACCTCCGTGCGCCCCTATCCCATCAGCGTTGCCACGGATGGCATGAACGATGACCGCGCCACGGCTCATGCCACGCTTGACGAGATGCTGCGCCCCTTCAACACGCACGCAGAGCGTGTGATTCTTGGCGTTGACCGCCTCGATTACACCAAGGGCATTGTGGAGCGCCTCATGGCATTCGAGCGGCTGCTCGAAGAGCATCCCTGGCAGCGCGAGCGCGTCACGTTTGTGCAGATCGCCGCGCCGACCCGCTCCCGCATTCCCACGTACATCGAGCTGCGCCATCGCGTCGAAAACAAAGTCGCCGACATCAATACGCGCTTCGGCACGCAGAAGTGGACGCCCGTGGTGCTGATCGAGCGCCAGGCTTCTCATGAAGAGGTTGCCGCATGGTATCGCGTGGCCGATCTGTGCCTCGTGACTTCGCTCCACGACGGCATGAACCTTGTGGCAAAGGAGTATATTGCCGCCCGCTCGGACGAAGACGGCGTGCTGATCCTGAGCAAATTTACCGGCGCGGCGGTGGAACTGCGCGAGGCGCTGATCGTAAACCCGTACCACATCGACGGCGTGGCCGAAGCCATGCACCGCGGCCTTGAGATGGAGTACGACGAGCGTCGGCAGCGCATGAGCCGCATGAGGCGTCATGTGATGGAGCACAACGTCTATCGCTGGGCCGCGAGCGTGCTCGGCGACCTGCGCGACCTGCGTATCGAGAATGCGGAGGCAGGCAGCGCCGCGTGGGGCGATGCCGCTGTTGTTGAGCCGCAACGCATAAGCGCATAAAGGAGGCCGGCATGACAGATGAAACACAGGCTGTACTTGATCGCTTCCTGATGAGCTTTTCCGCCGGCGTTGCTCCGCTGCTGCTGCTGGACTACGATGGTACTCTCGCTCCTTTTCGCGTGGATCGTTTAAAGGCCAGCCCATTCCGCGGCGTGCGCAGGATTCTTGCGCGCATTCAGTCGCATACCGGCACGCGCATCGTTCTCATTACGGGCCGGTCGGCAAAGGAGGCTTCCCGGCTGCTGCGCGGCGACCCGCCTGTCGTTGAGCGGCCTGTCGAAGTGTGGGGCCTGCATGGCGCCGAGCGCCTCTACACGGATGGCAGCCATGAGCTGGACCAGCCCGAGCCGGAGACGCAGCGCGTGCTCGACCAGTTGCGCGAGTACCTGCGCCACAACAACCTTGGCGGCGAATTCGAGGACAAGCCCAACGCCGCCGTCATGCACTGGCGCGGAGCCTCACCGCGCACGGCCCGCTTTATCGAGCAGCGCGTGCGGGAGATATTCGAGCCGCTGGCCAGCCGCGACGGATTGCAGCTTCTCGAATTTGAGTCGGGTGTCGAACTGCGCGCCGGCCGCAATAAAGGCGATGCTGTCCGCGCTCTTGTTGCAGATCTTCCAGCGGGCACGCCGGTTGCGTTCCTCGGCGACGACTACACCGACGAACATGCTTTTCGCGCCGTCAATGAGCTGGAGGGGCCGCATCTCAGCGTGCTTGTGCGTCCAGAGATACGCGAGACGGAAGCCGAGATATGGCTTCGGCCTCCGTCGGAGCTGCTGGCATTTCTAAAGCGGTGGGTGAAATCGTCGCTGAAAAAAGGGGAAGAGCCAGACAGCGCTACGGAATCCTTAGAGGCGCTCGCAGGCTGATTGCCGCTGCGAATTATAGAGCTGCAATTACTCCCGCACCCGCTTGCGAATCTCGATATTGAGCCGCTTGATCTTCTGGTTCAGCGTGGAAAGCGGAATGCGAAACTGTTCGGCGGCGTCGGTCTGGTTCCAGTTGCAGCGCTCCAGCTTCTCTACGATGATGCGGCGCTCGATGTCTTCGAGAATGTCGAAGAGCGAGGCATTGGGATTGTGTTCGAGCAGCGCGTCCTGAAAGCTGCGGCCCGTGATGTGGCCGGGCAGAAGCTCGGAGCCGATTACCGGCCCCGACGAAAGCACTACGCCGCGCTCGATGGCATTCTCCAGTTCGCGCACATTGCCCGGCCATTCGTAATCCATCAGTGCGCGCATCGCGTCCGTCGAGAGCTTGCGCGGCGGCAGACCGTTTTCATTCGAGTAAAGCTCTAGGAAATGCGTGGCCAGCGCCGGAATGTCTTCGCGCCGCGAGCGCAGCGGCGGCAGGTCCACGGTAATCACATTGAGCCGATAAAAAAGATCTTCGCGGAACTTGCCCTCGCGCACCGCCTGGCGCAGGTCCACGTTTGTCGCGGTAATAATCCTGACATCGACCTGAACCTCCTGAATGCCGCCGAGGTGCATGAATCGCTTGTCCTGGAGCACGCGCAGAATCTTGGCCTGCGTGTCGAATCCCATCGTGGCAATTTCGTCCAGAAAAAGCGTGCCGCCGTTGGCAACCTCGAAGAGCCCTTTCTTGGATGCGATGGCCGAGGTGAATGCGCCCTTCACGTGGCCGAAGAGCGTGGATTCGAGTAGCTCGGACGGCATTGCGCCGGTGTTGATGGGCACAAACGGCTTGTCCTTGCGCGGCGAGTTCGCGTGCAGCGCCTTCGCGATCAGCTCCTTGCCGGTTCCGCTCTCGCCCTGAATCAGCACCGTGGACCGGCTCGGCGCGACCTGCGCTACAAGGTCGAAGACGCGCAGCATGGCTTCGCTCTTGCCCACGATGTTCGTGAAGTTGTAGCGCTGCTTCATCGCGCGCTTCAGTTGCAGATTTTCTTCTTCGGCCTTGTGCCGCGCCACGGCGGAGCGAATGTCGGCCAGCAGCTTTTCGTTGTCCCACGGCTTCTGAACGAAGTTCTCCGCGCCGGCGCGAATCGCTTCCACCACGTTGTCCACCGTGCCGTAGGCGGTAATCATAATCACCGGCGTCTCAGGCAGGCGCTCCTTGATGATCGGCAGCAGCTCCAGGCCCGTGCGTCCGGGCAGTGCAAGGTCCAGCAGGATCAGATCGAAGTGTTCCAGCTCCAGTGTCTTCAGTCCCTCGTCGCCGTCGGCAGCCATCTTCACCGTGTAGCCTTCGAGCGTAAGCAGCACCTCCAGCGAGTCGCGAATCGCGGCTTCATCGTCAATCACAAGGATTCGTGCGGTGTTTGCGCCGGACGGCGCGGGGGTGGACGTGCTGAACGGTAGATCGACTTCAGGCATGGACCGACTTCCTTAGTAGGGGAAACTCAAGATGAAAGGTTGTGCCGGAGCCTACGGCGCTCTCGACATGAATTTTTCCCGCATGTTCCTGGATGATGCCGTAGGAGACGCTGAGGCCCAGTCCGGTGCCTCGCTTGCCGTCGGGCTTGGGGATGGTCTTGGTGGTAAAGAACGGATCGTAGATGCGCTTCAGGTGCTCCGGCGCAATGCCCGAGCCGGAGTCGTTCACAATCGCTTCGACGTGGCCGTTTACGAGCGTCGAGACGCGCAGCTTGCCGCCGCTCGGCATTGCGTCTTTTGCGTTCAGCAGCAGGTTGAGAAAGACCTGCTGGAGCTTGCCGGGATTTCCATTGATCTCCGGCAGCTCGCCGGCCAACTCCAGCTCCACATCGACCTGCGCCGTCTTAAACTGGTGTTCGAGCAGTGAGAGCGTATCGCGGATGACGGCGTTCAGGTCCGTCGCGCGCATCTCGGTCGTCGAAGTCCGCGAGAAATTCAGCAGGCCGTTGGCGATTTCCGCGGCGCGGAAGCTCTGCTGCGTGATCTTGTCGAGAACGGGGCTTAGCCGCTGGTCGCCTTTGAGCTGTTTGGCCAGCATCTGCGAGTAGCTGGAAATCACGGCCAGCGGCGTGTTGATCTCATGCGCCACGCCAGCCGCGAGCAGACCGATCGAACTCAGCTTGTCCGCCTGCGTGAGCTGCGCTTCCAGCGTGACGCGCTCCGTAATGTCGTCCACCAGAATGATGCGGCCCACGGAGATGAACTCGCGCGACATGAGAGGCGCTACGGCAATGTTGACTGTACGCTGCTCGCCGGCCCGCGTCGTCAGCCGGAACTTGTAGAGGTGGTGCACGCCGCTCTCGTTGCGGAAGTCGTCGAGCGCCTCGGTGAACTCCGCGGGGAAGATGCTGCGCAAATCCTGCCCGAGCGCCTCGGCGCGGCTCAGCGCATACATTGCTTCCATCTGCGCGTTCCAACTCTCGATACGGTCGTCGAGATCGATGGCGAGAATGCCGACGTTGATCGATTCGACGATATTCTCGTTGAACTCCTTGAGCCGCTCGAACTCGCCGATCTTGGATTCGAGCCGCGCGTAGAGGCTCGCGTTCTGGAGCGCGATGCCGATGTAGCTGGCCAGCGAGCCGAGCAGCTCCACGTCCTCACTCGAAAGGAAATCTCCGCCCAGCGTGCGTCCCAGGCCGATAACGGCAATCGTTCGCGTGCCGCCGTTCGGCGAGTGCGCGCCATTCTGCGAACTGACTCCGTCCTGCACGCGACAGGGAAGGTAGTAGTTCAGGTCGAGCAGGGCCGCGGTTCTGCGCTCGGCTTCCGACAGGTGCAGCGCCTGCTGTGCGTTTTCGAGGAAGATGTGCGTGTGCTCGTTCGCGTCGAAGTTCAGAAAACCGAGCGCGAGCGCATTGCGCCCAGGCCCCTGCGCTGCCTTGGCCTCAGCGGGCAGGCCGTGTCCGGAGGCCAGTCGCATCTGCCCGTCCTCGCCGCGCAGAAAGACCGCCACGCGCGCCACCATCAGCGTCCGCGGCAGACGCTCGACAATCGATTCGAGCAGCGCATTCAGGTCGGTCTCCGAGCTGAGGCCGCGCCCGAACTCGACGAGCGCCTGCCGGTAATCGTACCGGTGCCGGTCGAAGACGCGGTCTATCCAGCCCTGAATCCGCCGCTTGAGCGGCTCAAAGAAGGCCAGAATCAGCACCACGGCGATCACTTCGCCGTAATCCCGCACCGAGGCCGGCAGCCGGTTGTGCGCGATGCCCGCCACCAGGCCGACGACGCCGAAATACCCGCCCAGGCTCACGCCCGTGGCCAGCGTGTACGCCACGCCGCGCTTGAAGATCAGGTCCGTGTCCATCAGCCGGTAGCGAATAATCGCCCAGCAGAAGGTCAGCGGCAGAAAGATCAGCGAGAGACCGGCAATGCGTGTTACGAGCGCCGGAATCCGCAGGTCCAATAGGAAGGGAATTGCGTAGAGCAGCGTAAACGGCAGCACGGCCAGCAGCGTGCCGCGTGTGAGCCACTTGAGCTGCTGACGCAGGAGCGGCGTGTCGGCCCGGCTGTAGCTGATGAGGAAGAGTGTCGCGGCCAGAACGTAAAAGAGCGCGTCGTAGGCCGTGCCGACCTGATCCAGCCGGTGCTCCAGCAGCCCGGTGGCCTGCCAGCGCGTAATCGCCCACACCCACAGCCCCAGCACCGCCGCGCCCGGTGCGTAGACGAGCGGCAGAACCCAGCGCCTGCCTGTCCGCCGCAGACGCTCCTCGGGGAAGCTCAGCGCAAAGTGCAGAAAGAGCGCCGGCTGCAGTGCCTCGGCCAGATGGTTCGCGGCCAGTACCGTCCAGTCGAGCAGGTCCAGCTTGCCCGTGTACTTGAGCGCGTATAGCGCAAAGGAGACCAGGCAGAAGAGGTAGAAGTGCATCGCCCGCGGCGCCGTCCAGCGCCGGAAGAGCACATAAAGTCCGATTGCCAGGTAGATCAGCCCGATAACGCGCTCGGCCTGTTGCAGGCTGCGGTCCGCCCGCTCGGGAATCACCAGCGGCGGCGTTTCCAATTGATAGCCGTCGCGGGTAATCGAATAGAACAGGTTGCCGAACGGGCCTACCCGGTAGAGCGCTCGCTCCAGGTCCGCCAGATGCGTTACCGACTCGGAGGAGCTGAACAGGGTTGCGGTTGCGTCAGGATTCCGGGAAAGCCGGCCCAGGTCTTTTTCAAGGTCTTCGAGATGACGCACCGGCGCATAGCTCACGCCGGTCAACAGGTCGTTTGTCTTGAGGCCGGCTCGTGCTCCGGGGCTGCCCGGCAGAACGCGCTGGGCAATCAGCCCCGCGCCATTCGATGCCTCGCTCCACCAAACTCCGTCGTCGGGCTGGTCAAAACTGCCCTCCTGGCGGAAGTTCCACACCGCTAGCAAAACCAACCCGGCCGTAAAGACGGCCAGTAGCATCGCCTGCAACCGGTTGGAAAGATTCGTCTCCATCGTAAAGTACCTGAAAGTGCGAAGGCCCGGACTTAATTGTATTAGCACGTCCATTGCCATGCTGAATCCGGCAGCGAGCCCTGCCTCTCTAGTAGACGCCAATTGACTGACAATGCGCAAGATAAGGACGTTTTGCCGATTCTTCCGTTTGCACTTGCCGGAGTGAAAATCCAAAAATACATAGACTGTGTCCAGAAAGCCACACTCGCCTACACAATTCGATAGTAAATGCCGCCGCCATCTTTGCTATGCGGGCAGAGCGGCCGCATAGCATCTTAGCTTTAAAAGAAGCCGGGGCACAACGGCTGCAAATTCCGATTGAGGCGCTACGCATCAGAACAGACGACGGACAGGGGAGAACTGTTCGCTAATCACTCTTCTCTGTAAACTTGACCGCAAGGTACCCGTCTGACAAAGTGATGGCAGCCGGAACCATATTGGAGCCCATGACAGCAGCAAGGGCAGAGACGATTGCCGCCGCAGACTTCTCGCATGTCGCGGCCAGTTATCGTCCGCAGATTTACCGCTTCCTGCTCTCGTCCACGCGCGACGTGGACTTGGCGGAGACGCTGACCCAGGAGTGTTTCCTGAAGGCGCACCGCAACTGGGCCGGCTTCCGCGGCGAATCCAGCGCGCTGACCTGGCTGATGCGAATCGCCATCAACGTGCAGAAGGACCACTGGCGCAATCGCCGGATGCAGTTCTGGCGGCAGACGCGGGTCAACGCCGTGGATGCGGACGAGGCCAGCGAATGGCTTCCCAGCCATGAGAGCTCGCCCGAGCAGCAGTTGCTGGCGCGCGAGCAGGTGAAACACGTCTGGAAGGCCGTGGAGCGGCTGAGCGGCAGGCAGAGAACGGTTTTCATGCTTCGCTACGTGGAAGAGATGGAGATTGCCGAAATCGCACGGGCCACGGGCCTGAGCGACGGCACCGTGAAGGCGCATCTTTCGCGGGCAGTGGGCAGGGTAAGGACGGAGTTGGGAGGCAAGAAATGAGCGCGGAGAAGGACGGCATGAAAAAAATGGGGCAGGCAGGTTCGATGGATTCCGAGACGGCGCACGACGCCGAGCTTGGCGCCGCACTGCGCCACTTTCGCCTCAGCGTGCATGCCTGGAGCGATGCCGCCTATAGCCGTCCGCGGGCCGCGGCTCTTCCCACGCGTAGCGCTGTCTGGCGCAAGGCCGTGAGTTTGGCACTGGGTTGCGTGCTGGTTCTTGGCGTGGCTTCGGAGGGCGTCTACCAGCACGAGCAGCACATGGCGCAGGAGCGGGAGGTAAAGCTGGCCCGCCAGATTGAGATGCAGCGCCAGGCCGAGGCGCAGAAAGTCGCTGAGGAAGACGCGCTTCTGGCTCACGTGGATAGCGACGTCTCGCGGGAGGTTCCCGCCGCGCTGGACCCGCTGGCCTCGCTGGTTGAGGGGGATGGGAGTAAGTAATTCTCTGCTCAAAACTTGATCCTGACGGACCGGGCAGTCCGGTTTCCGGTTGTGAAAAACAATTAGGTTGTACTGCGCCTGCATTCCGATGCAGGTGAAAGAAGCGGTGCGACAGAACGATTTGAAAAAGATTTCTACCGCGAGGAGAACAACGAAAATGAAGCACGTATTTCTGACATTTACGATGCTGGCCGCCACAGTTATGGCGGCTGGAATGACGGCGGCCGCGCAGGGCCCCGCTTTTGGCCCTCACCGCCCGCCTGTGGAGCGGTCCTTCGGTGATTTCGGCTCTCACGGCCGCTTCTGGAACGATCCGGCCTTGGTCGGCAAGCTGAATCTGACCGACGAGCAGCGCAAGGGGATGGATCAGGTCCTGCAGCAGCACCTCACAAACCTGGTGGACCTGCACGCGAATCTCGAAAAGGCCGAGCTCACGCTTGAGCCGCTGATGCACGCCGACCAGCCCGACGAACCTCGCATTCTGTCGCAGATTGACGCCGTGGCCCAAGCCCGCGCCGAGCTTGAAAAGGCCAATGCCCGCTACTTGATCGCAATTCGCGGCAAGTTCACGCCCGAACAGTGGAAGGCTTTGCAGGCGGCCCGCGCCGAGCAGCATGACAAGTGGCGCAACCGCGGCCCGCAGGGTGGTCCCGATGGCCGGCCTCATCCCATGCACCGCTCCGGTCCACCGCAGCAGGGCGCACCCGACGCGCAGCCGCAGCCGCAACCGCCATCGCAAGAGGAGTAGCACAGGCGCTGTAATCGCGGCTGAAAATCTTTCGTCAGACCGTATAGCAGAGAGCAATCTTACGGTTTGAATGCAGAACCGATGGCGGCGCTGAGGGTCAATCCCCGCGCCGCCGATTTTTTTGCGTGAGCGGCCTCAAGAAGTGCGTGTCCTGTGTCTTACTTTGGCAGCGCCACCGAGCCTGTCACCGAAAATCCTGCCTCGGACTTTGCTTCTGTCTCCTGAGGCTGCGCGCTGCCGAGCCAGAGCGTATATTTGCCCGGCAGAATCGACCGGCTACCAGCCTCGTCCACGCTTGAAATCGAACGCGGATCGATCTTGAGAGTTACTTCGCGGCTCGTGCCCGGCTGTAGCGTTATGCGCTCGAAGCCAATGAGCGAGTGAATCGGGCCGTCGGCCTGCGGTGTCTTGACGTAAGCCTCGACGACCTCGTCGCCGGCCACTGTGCCTGCGTTCGTCACCATTACCGTCGCAGTCAGCGGCTCGCCGGCCTTGAGCGTTTCGGTCGAGAGCTTCACCGGCCCGTATTTGAACTTCGTATAGCTGAGCCCATAGCCGAAGCCCCACAGCGGCTTGCCCGTAAAGTAGCGGTAGGTGCGGCCCTTCATGCCGTAGTCGGTAAACTCCGGCAACCCGTCCAGGCTCGCATAAAACGTCACAGGCAGCCGTCCGCCGGGATCGCTCAGCCCGGCCAGCGTGCGGGCAATCGCCGTGCCGCCTTCCACGCCCGGATACCACGCTTCTAGAATCGCCGAGGCGTGCTCCTTGGCCCAGTTCAATGCCACCGCGCTGCCGCTTTGCAGTACCACAATCACCGGCTTGCCCGTCGCCGCCACGGCTTCGAGAAGCTTTTCCTGCGGAGCGGGAAGGTCGAGGCTTGTCCGGTCGCCGCCGTTGAAGCCGTCGATCTTGATATTCATCTCCTCGCCCTCAAGCTGCGGCGAGAGGCCCACGAAAGCCACGACCACATCGGCCTGCTTGGCTGCGGAGACAGCTTCGTCCAGCAGCTCCTCCGCCGGAGCCTGCCACTTGAGCGTTACTCCGCCGCCGGAGCGGTCCGCGCTATGCGAGTATTCGAGGTGAAATTCATGCGGCTTGGTATCGCTGAAATCCACCGGAATCGTGACTGGCTGCGCGAAAGTTTCTACCGGTGGTGCGGTCGGCGCGGCTCCCGGCGCGGCTTTGAAGCTGCCCATCACGGAGAGATCGTGCCCTGCGCGCAGACTGCCTTCTGAAACCACCTTGCCATCCAGCACAAAGCGGTAGCTTTCGGCCGGCGAGTAAGGAAAGCTGTCCGCCGCCTCGACCGTAAACACATAGTGCCCCGCGGCAGGAGCCGCAATCGTTCCGCTCCAGCGCACGGAGTAGTTCGTTGTCTGCACCTCCGGCGCCGGCTTTGCGTTTTCCCAGTCGGCCTGAATTGTGGGCGAAGTTGCCGTTGCCACCGGCCGCCCGGTCCAGTCCGACGTGGCAAAGAACTCCGTCTTGAGACCCTTGCCTAAGCCGAAGGCCGTTCGCGGCACCGGCACGCCGACCCCCGCTGCCAGCGTCGAGCCCTGCGCGTAGAGAATCGGCGCCGTCCTGAACTCGCGCAGCACGCCTTCGAGCGGCGTGACGGGACCGAGTGGCGTGCCGACGTAGTTGCCGAGGAGCGAAGTCAACTGGTCTGCTGTCGGACCGACAACAGCAATCTTCGCGGGCTTCTTGAGCGGCAGAATCCCGTCATTTTTCAGCAGAACAATGCTCTTTTCGGCGGCTTTCAGCGCCTGCGCGCGATTCACTTCGCCAGCCACAACCGAAAACTGTGTTTTGTCCAGCGGATTCGAGCCTTGTGGATCGAAGAGCCCCAACTCGAAGCGTGCCGTATAGAGCCGCTCCGCTGCCTGCGTTATGAGGTCTTCGCTGACGAGTCCCTGTTTCACCGCCGAAGCCAGCGAGTTGAAGCCCGGCGTCCAGATGCTGCACGAGAGGTCGGTTCCCGCCTTCAGCGATTCGGCGGAGGCGTGCTCGATGTCCGGCTGCTGCTTGTGCCCCTGGAAAACATCGACAATCGCTCCGCAATCCGAGACCACAAATCCCTTGAAGCCCCACGCATCGCGCAGATGGTTCTTGAGCAGCATCTGGTTGGTGCACGCGGCAAATTTGTCAATCGAGTTGTAGGCGCACATTACGGAATCCACATGGCCCTCGGTGACAGTGGCGCGAAAGGCCGGCAGGTAAGTCTCTTCCAAGTCGCGCTCGCTCGGGTCCACGTTGAATCCGTGCCGCATCAGCTCCGGCCCACTGTGCACGGCAAAGTGCTTGCTTGTGGCAATCGCCCGCGGATGTTCCGGGTCCGGTCCTTGCACGCCGCCGATAAAGGCGATTCCCAGGCGGCCCGTCAGGTAAGGGTCTTCGCCGTAGGTCTCCTGTCCGCGGCCCCAGCGCGGGTCGCGAAAGATGTTGATGTTCGGCGACCAGAAAGTCAGCCCGTAGAAGATGCGGTGATTGCCTTCGCGCTGCGCCTGGTTGTACTTGGCGCGCGCCTCTTCGGAGATGACGCTTCCCATCTCGTGCACCATCCCCGCGTCCCACGTAGCCGCCATCCCGATCGCCTGCGGAAAGACCGTCGCATAGCCGGCCCGCGCCACGCCGTGCAGAGACTCGTTCCATGTCTGGTAGTCGGGAACGCCGAGCCGCGGAATCGCCGTGGCCCAGTCTTCGAGCTGCTGGGCTTTTTCTTCGAGCGTCATGCGGCTCACGATGTCGTGAGCCCGCTCGCGCGCCGGGAGCTTGGTGTCGAGATATTGGGGGGCTGAATTCGCGGCGGAACTGGATTCCTGCGCCAAAGCGGCGGAAAAGCAGGTTGCGGCCAGCAGGGAAGCGGCAAAGAGCAAGCGGCGGTGCGCCATCGGTCTCGTCCTCCGGAGTGGGTGCCGAAGGCATTCGGCAGCCGGAAGAAACTGTACCCGAAGAGACCTGCATCTGGCTAGGTTTATCGGTTTACTTCAAAACAGGTGGCAGATTACAGGTAACAGTAGACAGAAAAAGCAAGGGCGCGACAAACGCCGCGTCCTTGCTGTCCACTGTCATCTGTCCACCGTCTATGGACTTTAGTATTTCGACTTGATCGCGTAGGTGAAGCCCATCTGGAACTGGAAGGAATTCGGCTTGGTGGGTGGCTCGGAGATGGGCGGGTTGTTGATGTAGCTGTCCAGCGTGCCGACTGTGAAGCTGAGGTTCTTGTATGTGGGGAACGAAAGCGTGTTCGTCTCATTGAGCGAATATGCGTGCAGGTCGTTCCAGGCCGGGACGTAAGCCACGCCCTGCGTGTAGGTGAGGAACTTCAGATTCGCCTGGTAAGACGCGCCGAAGGTGGTGCTGATCAGGTTGTCGTTGGTCTCCGGCGTTCCCATGAAGGCCTGCCGCTCGTACTGGATGGTGGCTTTCACGTCCAACTCCTGCTTGGGCGTCTTGAGGGCCGTGTAGCCGAAGCCGCCGCCGTAGATCTGTTGCAGGTCCAGGTTCTGCGAATAGTTGTGGTCGAAGGAGGCCAGCACCAGCGCGTAGAAGCGTGGGGAAACATACTCGTCGCGCTCGGCGTCGGCGTGGAAGATCGACGACTTGGTGACAACGGATGCGACCGGGGTGGGCGGCGTGGTGGTGGTGTCGGTATACGCCGGCTGCGTGATCTTGCCGTAGGAGAAGGCCAGGTTGAAGGCTGTGCGGTTGCGCGGATTCAACCACGGCACATTCGGCATCGTCCGCACCAGGCCCACGGCTGCGGAGACCGTGTATTGGTTCTGCGTGGCGGAGACGATCGTTGCGCCCGCTGTTGCCGTGCCGTTCCATCCCTGCGTGAAGCGCGCCGAGTGATGCAGCAGCTTGTCCACCGTCGGCTCGTCTACGATAAACGCCGCATTGCCCAGCGGAATCGGCTCTGTCGGCACGTTCTTGCCGGTCACTGTCAGCTTCTGGTCGGTCACGTCCACCGTGCCGACGGGAACCTGTGTGGCCTTCTTCCTGCCCTGCAACTCCACGCCCTTGGGGATAACGGCAAACTGCTGGCTGGAGTGCAGCTCCTTGATCTTGGCCCACGCTACGGTAACGTCGCCCAGCATATCGCTGTGAAAGGTGACGTTGCCGCCAATCTCACTGACCAGCTTGCCGTGAAGGGTGTCGCCATTAGCCAGCACCAGCACGTCTGGAGTGGGTTGTGGGGTGGATTGCGCGCTGGCCATGGCCGCGCCCAGCATAAACGCCGCCGCGCGCAAAATTACCGCTTTGCGTGTCAAAAACGAATTCATCAGGGGAATAGACCTCTCAGTAATAGTAGGAATCTCTTGTTTTCTTGAAAGTCACGGAAAGTTGCGGAACATTTCTCGAAGACTTTCCCGCTCATTTGGATGCGAATTTTCGCTTTCGCGTTCACTTGGCCCATGTCTTTCCTGATATGTCTGTCTCTTTTTGCTCATCCCTCGTATTTTGTCTCGCTCCCACCCCGTTCCTGTACGATGGGTGGGATCAGACCCAATAGAATATGAAGCCTAATCTGAACCTCATCAAAGCCACTCTTACAGGCGCGCTCGGCGGCCTGCTTTTTGGATTCGACACGGTCGTTATCTCAGGCGCTATCGATTCGCTCGTCAGGCTCTACTCGCTCAGCCCCTCCGGCAAGGGCTGGACGGTTGCCATCGCGCTCATCGGCACTATCATCGGCTCGCTTGCCGCCGGCCACATCGGCCAGCGTCTCGGCGGGCGTGAGACCCTTCGCCTCACCGCTGTGCTTTACATCGTCTCCGCGCTGGGCAGCGCGCTGGCCTGGGACTGGTCCTCGTTGATGGTCTTCCGCTTTCTCGGCGGTCTCGGCATCGGCGCTTCCAGCGTCCTTGGCCCGGTTTACATCGCGGAGCTGGCACCGGCGAAGTGGCGCGGGCGGCTCGTCGGGGCCTTCCAATTCAACGTCGTTCTCGGGATTCTGCTCGCTTATGTCTCGAATTACGGTATCCGCACCCTTGGGCTGGGCGCAAACGAGTGGCGCTGGCAGGTGGGCGTCGCCGCCATTCCGGCGCTCGGCTTTCTGATTCTGCTCTTCGGAATCCCGCGCAGCCCGCGCTGGTCCGTCTCCCGGAACCGCATCGACGAGGCGCTGTCGATTCTCAAGCTCATGGGTGATCCGAACCCCGAGGCCGAGCTGGCTGATATTCGCGCCGCGCTTCAGCAGGAGCACGCCTCCGCCCACGAGCCGGTCTTTCAATGGAAGTACCGTTTCCCGCTCTTTCTCGCAATCAGCATCGGGGCTTTCAACCAGCTTTCCGGCATCAATTCGATCCTGTATTACCTGCCCGGCATCTTTCAATCCGCAGGCTTCACGCAGCTCTCCGGCGACCGCCAAGCCATTGCCATCGGCTTTACCAATCTTGTTTTCACGATGGTCGGCATGAGCTTCATCGATAAACTGGGCCGCAAGACGCTGCTGCTGATCGGAGCGGTCGGCACCGCGGGCTGCCTTGCGGCTGTTTCCTGGCTCTTTCATTCCGGCGGGAACTCGGGCGCGCTCGTCTGGCTCTTCATTGCGTACATTGCCTTCTTCGCGCTCTCGCAGGGAGCCGTCATCTGGGTTTACATCGGCGAGGTCTTCCCGAACGCCGTCCGTTCGAAGGGCCAGGGCGCGGGCAATGCCAGCCACTGGGTGATGAACACGATTCTGCAGCTTGCCTTTCCGGTCATCGTGGCACGTCTCAGCCCAGCCGCGCCGTTTACCTTCTTCGCCGTCATGACGGCGGTGCAGTTCCTCGTCGTGCTCTTCTTCTACCCGGAGACACGCGGGCAATCGCTGGAGGAATTGCAGCGCAAACTGCTGCATTAGGAACAGGGAATAACAACAGCAAAGGCGCGGCTTCCGCTGCGTCTTTGCTGTCTACTGACCACCGTTAAAACAACGCTGCAATCTTTGTCCCAATCGGCGCGCCGATGCCGCTGCACGCATCCGGCCCCTTGGCCGCGGAATAGGCTCCGTTGCTGCCCTTCGTGATGTCGGTAAAGGCCGACTGATTCGCCCACAGAGTCGGCGTCACAAAGCCCAGCTTGGTGCCGAACGACGCAAAGAGTCCCGAGTAGAGCGGAGCCACGGCGCTTGTTCCGCCCACCGAGGTAGCGGCGCCGTGGACGTAAATCTCGTAGCCGGAGTTCGGGTCGGCGTTGCCGGTCACATCCGGAACCATCCTGCCGCTGCCGGGCTTGGCCTTGGACTTTCTTGCCGATGGGGTCGGCGCGCCGGTCTGCCACGACTGCTTGGGAAAGATCGTCGAGTAGCCGCCGCCGGTGCCTTCGCCGTTGCTCTCGCCCGGATTGTCGTTCCACACCGTTTCGGCCGTCTTGGTCTTCAGCGTGCCGCCGCAACCGATCACATGCGGGCACGAGGCCGGGCAGTCCACATTGGCCGCCGAGGAGCCGCCGTCGCTTGAATCGTTGTCTCCCGCCGCTGCAAAAACCACCATGCCGACCGCTGTCGCTGCCGTTGCGGTTGTCTCCATCTGATTCGCCGCCGTCGTGCCCCATGATGCCTCGTCCGCGCCCCACGAGATCGAGCAGACATCGCAGCCGTCCTGCGCCGCTTTCTGCACTGCGGCAGCAATGTCCTGCGACCAGTAGACGCGGACCGTAGCCGGCTTTCCGGTGGCAACGTAGTAGGCCGCGGCTGCCACCTGGATGTCGAGTGCCACCTCGTAATCGGGGTCGTCCTGCGAGCCGGTGCTCTGATTCGGGCTGTTCTTCGTCCCGTCCACCGAGACATCCGTGATGCCCGGCGAGGGCTGTTTGATGGACTGAAAGAATGCGTCCATGTCGGACTGCACCCAGCCGCCGCCCAACTCCACGATGGCGATAACGCCGCCGCCGGCCAGGTTGGAGGGCCACTTATAGGCTGCGCAGAGCGCCGGAACGCTCCACGGTGCGGTGCCGGAGGCCTTGGCGGCGCGGGCCTCATCGGTGAAAACTTTGCGGCGTCGGAAGTAGGGCTTGTTGTGGATCACGCGGGAGGCCTTGGCGCGGCTCATCGGGGAATCTCCTTTTGCTTTATTCGACTCTTGGCATACGCGTCTGGATAGTGTTCGCGAGAGGCGCAACGTTACGCGCGCCGAGTATGGCACACCCTCCGCGTCGCGGCAAGGTGTCTTTGGTCCCACGCGCAGCCCTGCGCTTTCGTCGCGGCGCTTTAGTATGGATTGAGACACGGGAGAGAGAGAACAAATTGGCCTACGACGACCTGCGCGACTGGATCAAGGCGCTTGAAAAACACGGCGAGCTGAAGCGCATCCGCGAGGAGGTTTCGCCGGAGCTGGAAATTACCGAAATCACCGACCGCGCCTCGAAGATGAGGGAAGGAAAGTCAGGCCCAGGCGGTCCGGCGCTGCTCTTTGAAAATGTAAAAGGCTTTCCCGGCCAGACCGTGCTGATGAACCAGTTTGGCAGCGAGCGGCGCATGGCGCTGGCACTCGGTGTCAACAATGTCAACGAGATTGCCGAGCGCATCTCGGGCCTGATGAATGTCAAGGCCCCGGAGGGCTTCTTTGACAAGCTGAAAATGCTGCCGCAGCTCGGCGAGCTGGCTGGCGCGTTTCCAAAGACCGTCAGCGCCAAAGACGCCGCCTGCAAGGAAGTGATTCTGCGAGAAGGCTTCGATCTCAACGCCTTCCCGATTTTGAAGTGCTGGCCGCTTGATGCCGGACGCTTCATCACGCTGCCCCTGGTGCACACGCGCGACCCGCGCAGCGGCAAGCGCAACATTGGCATGTACCGGATGCAGGTCTTTGACGGCCAGACTACGGGAATGCACTGGCAGAGGCAGAAGGTTGCAGCCGAGCACTACCGCAACGCGCTGCGCGATGTGGCGGCTGCAAGCGCCAGCGGAGATCCACGGACAGCGAGCGTGGCCGCAATGGCCGAGTCTGCCGGCGGCGCAGTGACAATCCCCGACGGCCCCATCGGCGGGCTGCCGCAGGTGACGCTGACCAAACAGAAAGGATCGCGCCTCGAAGTCGCTGTCGCTATCGGCACCGATCCGGCGACAACCTTTGCCGCCATCGTTCCCGCCCCGCCGGAGATCGAAGAGTTTCTCATCGCCGGCTTCCTGCGCGGCAAGCCCGTCGAGATCGTGAAATGCGAGACAGTGGACCTCGAAGTGCCCGCGCAGGCAGAGATCGTTCTCGAAGGCTACGTTGAGCTGGGCGAGATGCGCTCCGAGGGGCCATTCGGCGACCACACCGGCTTTTACACCATGGC
>JAATFM010000323.1 GCA_015655195.1 Terriglobales bacterium | reverse complement strand
CGGAATCAGAACCTTTTTGCGCGCATTGCCCTGCGACTCGTGCCAGGCGCGGACAAGCAGGATGCCAGTGAACTCGCCATGCGCGCCGGCGGCGGGCTGAAGCGTAATCGTGTCCATGCCCGTGATTTCGATGAGGCACTTCTGCAGCAGATCGATCACGTCGAGAACGCCCTGCGCCAGTGCGTCCGGCCGGTAGGGATGCGCCTCGGCCAGCCCCTCGATGCGCGAGACGAACTCGTTCACGCGCGGGTTGTACTTCATCGTGCAGGAGCCGAGCGGATACATGCCGAGGTCGATGGCGTAGTTCCACGTGGAGAGCCGCGTGAAATGGCGGATAATCTCGATCTCGCTCAGCTCGGGCAGCAGCCCTGGCGTCTCGCGGTGCGCTTCGCCCAGCAGTGCCTTTGCGTCAACCGCAGGCACGTCGAGCGGTGGTAATTTATAAGCCTTCTTGCCGGGCGCGGATTTCTCAAAGACCAGCCGCTCGTTCTGCGTCTGGTGCGGGCGGACTTTGCCGATTGCGCGATTGACTGCAAGCTGTGGAGTCGTTTCCGTCGCCATTTTTTATGCCTCCACCAATCCCGCTGCGAGCACTTTGGCCGCCGCGTCAATCTGTTCCCGCGTAATCAATTCCGTCGCGCACCAAAGCGTGGCGTCGCCCAGCTCGGGATACCACTTGCTTAATTCGATGCCGCCGACGATCTTTTCATCGAGCAGGCGCTTGCTCCATTGCGATGGGGCTTCGCCGGTTTCGAGGACAAATTCGTGGAAGCGCGGCGCGCCGTTGAAGAGCAGCTTGACGCCGGATTGCGAACTCAGCGTCTCCGCCGCATAAGCAGCCTTGGCCAGATTGTGCTCAGCCAGCTCGCGGATGCCTTCCTTGCCGTAGACGGTGAGGAAGATCGTTGCCATCAGCGCAACGAGCGCCTGGTTGGTGCAGATATTCGAGGTCGCCTTCTCGCGGCGGATATGCTGCTCGCGCGTCGAAAGCGTCAGCACAAAGCCACGGTTCCCATCGTGATCGACAGTCTGGCCGACGAGCCGCCCCGGAATCTGCCGCAGATACTTTTCCTTCGTGGCCAGCACGCCGCAGTAGGGGCCGCCGTAGCTGAGCGCCACGCCAAAGCTCTGCGCCTCCATGCTCACAATATCGGCCTCGACCGGAGGCCGCACCACGCCGAGCGAAACCGCTTCGGCAATCGAGACGATGAGCAGCGCACCCTTCTTGTGGGCAATCGCGGCAATGGCGGGAATATCCTCGATGACGCCGAAGAAGTTGGGGCTCTGCACCAGCACCGCGGCAGTTTCTTCCGTGACCGAAGCCTCAAGCGCAGCAAGATCGATGCGGCCAGTCTTCGCGTCGAAGCCTACTTCCGAGGTCGGCAGCTCGCGGTAGCGCAGATAGGTGGCGAGCACCTCGCGGTACTCCGGATGTACCGAACGCGCGACAACCGCCTTGTGCCGTCCGGTGATGCGCATTGCCATCAGCACGGCCTCTGCCGCGCCGGTCGAGCCGTCGTACATGCTGGCGTTGGCAATGTCCATACCGGTCAGCTCGGCGATCATCGTCTGAAACTCGAAGATTGCCTGAAGCGTTCCCTGCGTAATCTCGGCCTGGTAGGGCGTATAGCTGGTCAGGAACTCGCCGCGCTGCACAAGCGAGTCGATGATGACTGGCCGATAGTGGCGATAGGCGCCCGCGCCCAGAAAGCTCGCGTAGCCGGTGGCGTTCTTGTCGGCGGCAGCGCGGAAGTAGTCGATGATCTCGCTCTCGGCGTATTGGCGCGGAATGTCGAGGTCGCCGGTGAGCCGGTACTCGGCGGGAATCACCGAGAAGAGATCGTCAATGGCTGCGGCGCCGATCTCGGCGAGCATCTGCTCGCGTTCGGCGGGGGATTTAGGGAGATAACGCATGTCAGCTTCCAGCTCCTGACTAAAAGCTATTAGCTGTTAGCTCTTAGCTTTTAGCAAAAACACCAGACAGGCAGTGCCGCCTGCCCGGATCAATTCGCAACGTTCGCAAAACGTAGTTCCACGAGCAGGGCCAGCTAAAAGCTAAGAGCTAATAGCTGAAAGCTGCTTTACTGCTCTTCGGCAATAAACGCCTCATACGCCGCGGCGTCGAGCAGAGTATCGATCTCGGCCGGGTTGGAGAGCTCCACCTTGATAATCCAGGTCTCATGCGGTGCGGTGTTGATCTTATCCGGCTCGTTCTTGAGCGATTCATTCACCGCGGTCACCGTGCCGGAGACGGGCGAAAAGAGGTCGCTGACGGCCTTGACGCTTTCAACCGACCCGAAGGTCGTGTGCGCGGCTACAGTGTCGCCCACCTTCGGCGCGTCCACATAGACGATGTCGCCGAGGGAGTTCTGCGCGTAGTCGGTGATGCCGATGGTTCCGGCCTTGCCCTCGACCGAGATCCACTCGTGCTCGCGGGTATAGCGGTAGCTGGCGGGGTATGCCATACGTCTCCTTCCAATCCGGGAAGAAATCAGAACTTTTCCAGTGTAAGGGTTGAGGGTGCGTGGCCCAAAGGCCGGCTGTGGATCAGTTTGAATTCGCTTTGTAACAGGGCGCGATTGGTGGGCCGGGAATTTATCCCCGGCTGCCGAATAAGCCGGTTAAGAGGCAGGGGTTTAGCCCCCGCTCCCAAACTGACTCATCACCCCAGGTCTACTTGTCAAAAAACCTCCCATGCCCACCGTTGGCCCAGGGATTGTACTGGCGGGCGAACCTGGCGCGGCTCTGCACGGAGGGGTGGTTGTAATCCCAGAACTCGACGATAGGGCTGGGATTGGGGTCTTCGAGCCAGGCTTCGCCGAGATGGTTGAAGGACGAGACAGCCGTTTTC
Organism: Terriglobales bacterium; assembly: GCA_015655195.1. Taxonomy (GTDB): domain Bacteria; phylum Acidobacteriota; class Terriglobia; order Terriglobales; family Acidobacteriaceae; genus Telmatobacter. The sequence continues at coordinate 293 of JAATFM010000323.1, read as the reverse complement.
TGCGGGTTGGCGACGAGTCCGTGAATTGCCTCCTGCCCGTAAACGTCGGCCTCGTGCTCGATGTACCGGCTCATGGCATTCGAGACCGGCGTGAGAACGAAACCCACGATGGAAAGCACAAAGATCAGCGTGAGAAAACCGGCGCGCCCGCCAACGGATTCAATACCCCAGCGCGCCCCGAAGCGCCGGACAAGCCATCCGGCCAACCGCGAGCAGCCCCAGAAGACAAAGAACAGCCCGGCAGCGGAGAGCGCCAGCATCTTGGGAATGTGGTTCAGCACGTAGTGGCCGCT
>JAATFM010000233.1 GCA_015655195.1 Terriglobales bacterium | reverse complement strand
TTCCCATCGACGGGCCTGCACACCAACGGCTACTCACTTGCCCGCAAGCTGCTCTTCGAAGTAGCCGGCTACAAGCCCACACAGTACGTTACGGCGATCAAGGAAAAGGCCGGAACGGCGCTGATGAAAACCCACCGCAGCTATTTGCACGTCATCCAGAAGCTCGTGGCCGGCGGCCTCACCACCGGCATGGCGCACATCACCGGCGGCGGCATCACAGAGAACCTGCCACGCATTCTGCCGCGCAACACCGCCGCGCTCATCGAGATGGGCTCGTGGCCCGTGCTGCCCATCTTCGAGCACCTGCGCGAGCTAGGCAAAGTCTCCGAAGAGGAGATGATGCGGACCTTCAATATGGGAATCGGCCTCATCGCGGCTATTCCAGCGGCCAAGTTTACCCGCGCCAAGAGCCTGCTCGACCGCTCCGAGGAGAAGTTCCACATCATCGGCCGCATCGTTAAAGGTGAGCGGCGGGTGCAATACATATGAGTGGCTCACCGCTGCGGCTGGGAGTTCTGCTCTCCGGCCGCGGCTCCAACTTCCTCGCCATCGCCGAAGCCATCCGCTCGGGCCGCCTGCCCGGCGTCGAGATTGCCGTCGTTATTTCGAATATCGCCGGAGCGCCGGGGCTTTCTGCCGCGGAATCCCTCGGTTTGAGCACAGCGGTCTTCGTCTCGAAAGGCCGCAAGCGCGCCGAACACGACACCGATGTAGCCGCCAGCCTGCACGAGCACAACGTGGATCTCGTCATCCTGGCCGGCTACATGCGCCTGCTCTCGCCCGAGTTCATCGCCGCCTTCCACAATCGCATTCTCAACATTCACCCCTCGCTGTTGCCGGCTTTTCCCGGCCTCGACGCGCAACATCAGGCCTTCGACTACGGCGTAAAAATCGCCGGCTGCACCGTCCACTTCGTCGACGAGCATCTCGACCATGGCGTCATCGTTCTACAGCGCGCCATCCCCGTTCTCGACACCGACACCGCCGAAACGCTCTCCGCCCGCATCCTCACCGAAGAACACATCGCGTATAGCGAAGCCATCGCCCGCGTCGCCAGCGGCGAATACGAAATTTCCGGCCGCCGCTACCTTCGGAGAGACAGCTTTTAGCTCATCCTACCCCGTGCCCCATCCTTGCGCCTTTTTCTGGAGCAAGGGTGGGACGGCACAAAGGCCGGGTGTCCCAGGTCCCTGTTGTTGGGATGTGGGATAGCACGAACCTGCCCCTTGTCAAGTTCGCTTCGCACAAAACAGCCTTCAAACTATTGATTCCAAAGGATAAAAAACTCCGCCGATTTTTGCATATTAATTCCCCGGATTTCGTAACCTAGAAATAAGCCGAAAACAAATCCGCTTTCAAGCAGCCCATGCAGCCTTTGCCGCGTGGGCTTTTGTTTTCAGCGCCGCCGAGGCGTGTCGGCAGGCCGCAACCACGGCAGGCCAATGGCACGCACGGCGGATACATTCATTCCACACAGGCAAGGGCGTCAAAACCGCTCATGCCGGAAGCGAAAGGGACTCCCTCATGGCAAATATTTTCGTCAGCATTGAAAAAGGCATCGAGATCGGCGCAGAAGACGCGCTCAAGTGGCTCACCGGAGCTACCAAGGCACTCGCTGTTGCGCCCACCGTGGTCGCCGCGCTTGGCACGCTCTTCGGCCAGCTTGAGGCGCCGCTCTCCGATGTGGCTTCGGCAGCCGCCAACCCACTCAACATCACACTCGACATCCAGACCGTAACAGACATCAAATCCGTCTGGCCGGACATCAAGCAGTTCCTCACCTCAATCGGCGTCAAGCTGTAGCCAACGGCGAGCGTGGATCTCTCACAACCGCTCCGTGCCCCGTCCTTACGACTTGTTTCTGTCGCAAGGGCGGGAAAGCACGCCCCTCAACCACGCACAAAAATCGAAAGCTAAGAGCTGAAAGCTGATAGCAAAAACATTCCCAGGAGTCGCACCATGAATCCACTCTTTGCAAATATCTGGAACCATCCGCGCACATCGCTGGCCGGTCTGCTCATCGGCGTCGTCAGCATCGGCGGAGTCCTCTCGCAGCAAGGCATCTCGCTGGGCAGGGCCGGCACAGGCACCGTTGTCACGCTTGTCACCGCCCTCGCCTCGGCGCTGCTCGGGCTGCTCTCCCGCGACCCGGCGGTGGCAGAGAGAACAAGCGCCCCACCCCAGGCGGCTGCAACAATGTCAGAGCCGGCAAAGTAAGAACGCTGTCTCGAAGAGATTTTCTACTGCCCGGTCTTTAGTCGCTTTTTTGAGAACCCCAGTTCAACTCTTCGCGCTTACGTCCTGGCGCGGGTTTCGGTTTTGGCTGCGGCTTTTTCTTCTCTTCGCGCTTTCCCGTATTTTTATTTCCCATGCTCACAGTCTACTGCTGCGTTTAGGACTGAGGAAATTCAAACCAACCCATCGCCGATTTTCGCAATGCATTGACAGGAAAGCCCGTTTTTCCAAAACTCGCCCGTGCTAGCATGAGGCCACTCATTCCGGCGGAAAGGCGGTGCACCGTGGCCTTCGAAGACGATAAGAAGACGCTTGTCGCAATCCTCGAATTCATCGAACGGGTTCTTGAGGAATTGATTACCGAGCACATCCGGGAAGACAGAGAGTTGTTTGAATTGGCCTGGTTCCGTGAAGTGAAGCCGCGCCTGCAGGAGCTCACGAGATCGGTTTACGAGATTCCCGGCGAAGACTCTCCGGCGTGGCATCGGTTCCAGGATCGCGGGCTTACTTCCGCACAGTTGCAGCTCAAGCGGACGCGTCTCGCCGCGGCTTCCAGAAAAGGCATTCGCAAGAAGCTTCTGGACCTGATCAATACGATCCTCGGAAGCATTCCCGGCGCGGACCCGATCAAGGAACTCAAGGAGTTCGGTGAAGAAGCGCTCGACGAGGGAAATGCCTCGTTCCGAGCGCGCTTTATTTGACCCGTGCAGCAGGCAGGAGCGAATGGACAAAGCCAGCATCCGCTCCTGCGCCTTCTTCCCTGTCGTTACTTTCCTGCCAGCCGCTCCAGCAGACCGTCGAAATCTTCGAGCTTCGCGTACTCGATAATCACGCGGCCGCGCCCCTTCCTGTCTTCGATCGTTACTTTGAGGCCCAGCGCTCGCTGCAGTTCCTCCTGAACCTCGCGCACATTCGGGTCCACAGGCGGAACCGGCTTTGCCTCTTTTTTCTGTGCGGCCTTCTCCGGGTTCAGAATCTCTGCGACCATACTCTCAGTTTGGCGAACAGAAAGCGAAAGCCCCATCGCTCGCTGTGCCGCCTGCTCTATCTGGTCCGTTCCCAGCAGACCCAGCAAAGCCCGTGCGTGACCGAAACTTAAAATTCCACCCTCCACCATGTACTGGATCGCGGGCGGCAGCTTGATCAGGCGCAGATAGTTCGAGATCGAGGCACGATCCTTGCCCGTTCGCACCGAGATTTGCTCGTGCGTCATGTTGAATTCCTTCGAGAGCCGCTCGAAGCCGTGCGCCTGCTCCATCGGATTCAGGTCGGCACGTTGCAGGTTTTCGACAATCGTGATCTCGACCGTCTGCTCGTCCGAAACCTGCCGCAGCACCGCTGGAATCGTCGCTTTCCCTGCCAGCTTCGAGGCCCGCAGCCGCCGCTCGCCGGCAATCAACTGGAAGCGCCCATCGGCCCGCGGCCGCACCAGGATCGGCTGCACCACGCCGTTGGCCTTGATCGAGGCAGCCAATTCTTCTAGCTGGCTCTCGTCGAAGGTCGTTCGCGTCTGGAAGGGATTCGGGTCGATCAGCTCCACGGGAATCTCACGCGGCTTGCCGGTCTCGGGCTCTGGCGCAGCAGCCCTCGCCGGCTGGGCTGGGGCTGTTGTGGCGGCGTTTGCTCGCGGCAGCAGCGAGTCAAGCCCTTTGCCCAGGGCGCGACGCTTCATATCGGGTGCGGAGGCGGTTGTCATGGATAAATACCTCAAAGGCCGGCGCTTATGCCGGAAAATCTTGCGAATTTCAATGGGAATCTGGCAGCAGAGCGGAAGAAATCCGGCTTACGAGTAGGGCCAGAAGCGCACGGCTCTCTTCGGCGTCTCGGCCGCTACGCTGGCTGCGGCCTTGCGCTCCTTGCTGCGCGGGCTCTCCATCCCGTTTCGCGCCAGATACTCCCCGGCCAGCTCGAAGTACGCTTCCGTGCCGCGCGAGCGCGGGTCGTAGAGCGCCACCGGCTTGCCGTGGCTCGGCGCCTCGGCCAAACGGATGTTCCGCGGAATCACACTGCGGTAGAGCTGATCCTTGAAGTGGGCGCGCAGGGTCTGCGTCACCTGCTGCGCCAGGTTGGTGCGGTCGTCGTACATCGTGAGCAGCACGCCCTCGATCCTGACCTCGGGATTGAAGGCTTCTCTCACCCGCTCAAGCGTCGAGATCAGCTCCGAGATGCCTTCCAGCGCGAAATATTCCGCCTGCATGGTGACAATTAGCGAGTTTGCCGCGGCAAGCACATTCAGAGTCAGCAAATCGAGCGCTGGCGGGCAATCGAGAAGGATGACTTCGTACTTGTCTTTCACCGGCTCCAGAGCTTTTCTGAGTCGAACGGCACGGTCTTCGGCTGGGGCCAGCTCGATATTCGCGCCCGTCAGGTTCTTCGAACCGGGCAGCAGGGAGAGATGTTCGATCTCAGTGGGCAAAATCACCTGATCGGCCGGCGCAAGGCCCATCAGGACCTCGTAAACCGAGTGGCGGTCGTCGTCGCGGGCAATTCCCAGCCCGGAGGTAGCGTTCGCCTGGGGGTCGCAATCCACCAGAAGCACATCGATTCCTTCGAGTGCCAGGCTGGCGGAGAGGTTGATGGCGGTTGTGGTCTTGCCCACTCCACCTTTCTGATTGACGACGCCGACGATCTTTCCCATGGAATTTAAGGTTAGTCGGTGCGGGCGGTTTGGAACAGTGCGGGGTATCTGTGGAGAATTCGGTAAACCTGTGGAAAGCGTCTGGAGCGGGTGTCTGTGGCGTTGCCGCAAACCACTTAGAGCCAAGGTGTTAGGAGGATTTGAGCAGCGGATTTCGCGAAGCGTCGCGAATCGGCAAAAAGTGGAAAACGTGTCCCGAATGGTGGAGTGAATGGCGCTCTTCAAGCGGTGCGCTACGGCACGAATCAGGCCGGGCGAATTACCTCAAAGGCGAAGTGTTCCACGTGGAACATCGGCGTTTCGCGTACGGTTTTTTAGCATCCCTATCCCGGATTCGACCGCGTCGCATAGCTGACTTAGAGTAGATGGGCTTTCCGCGTGTGGTCGCGATTCCGGCGCTAATGCAAAAGTATCAATTTCAAACCAGAAGCATACCTCAGGGCCTAAAGGCCCACTCATTTGGCTGGACTCGTTGCCGGGGATAAATCCCCGGCCTACCCGACCCGCCATCATTGTGCATCAACGTCATAATGGCCGTGCGATTGACTTCC